>NZ_JAQFJL010000010.1:0-64699 GCF_030440045.1 Streptococcus sp. SP8
ACCTCCGCACAGTTGAGTAGGGCTGTAAAAGCTGATGAAATCAGCGTAGTAGAGCCCACTCAACCACTGCGTCTTGCTCGACAATCCAAAAACAATTGAGAGGCTAGGACTTTTGTCCCAGCCTCTTCAACTCTTATCCTTGCTTATCTTTTTTAGGATTGCTCATGATTCGTATGAAGAGTTCTTTGCATTTGTCTCTTAGAACATTTTCGTAGAAGACGATTAAAGCGATGTACACAATCAGAAAGTTCAAGGTCAGATAGAACAAGTCAAATGAATTACGGGCATAGATAGTTGCTGATTGATAGGAGGGGAGGGCTCCTAGGATCATCTAAGGAAGATACTTGATATACTTGCTTATCATCATACAGCACCTCGCATACTTTAAAGGATTTGTTTTTTCACTATCATTGTATCCCTTTTAAGTAAAAATGCAAGCGATAACACTTAGAGAAATTTATAAACGAATATTATTTTGCATTAGTTTGAATGGAGAAAAACTATTTTAAGATAAGTGAAGCGATTACTTTAGTAACAAAAAAATTTTTTGAGCTAATCATGTCAATTATGTACTTTATTTAAGCAAACTAATGACAAAATCTAAATGCAAAATCATCGATTAATCAATTCCTCAATTTCCTTTATCCCTTCAAACTCTCCAACACTTTCGAAAAGTTCTATAGCTCGTTTGAAATGTGTGTTGGCTAATCCTTTATCTTCCAAGGCTAAATAAATTTCCCCTAACCCTCTATAGCTACAAGCCTGAGAAATCACATCATCAGTCTCTAAAGATTGTTCCAGTGACAGATTCATGAATGTAAGAGCTTCATCAAGATTGTTTAATTTCAATCTCAAATAGCCTTGTTCGTAGTTATTCACAGCTTTCTTTAGATTATCATTGGGAAAATGCTCTTCAATTATCTTCTCTTCATCTTCAATGAGCTTTAAAGCCTTATGAAAATCACCCTGATCTCTGTAGATCATAGCTAATTGATGTAATCCAATGTGTTCATGTTCTTTGTCTTCATTTTGTTGAGCTAATAAAATGTATTTCTCAAAGATACGGGTACACGAGGCATAGTCTTTTTCTGCCAATAATAAATACCCCATCAGATTTAAAAGGCTAAAATCTGTACAGGTATCAATGGAAAAATCTTGTTCAACCAACTTTTTAGCTTCTGATGTTTTTCCCTCCAGAAACAAGTCCCAAGCCACATCAATTTTAGAAACCATCTATTTTCCCCTTTACCTATAAACAACCTTCATAAAATAAAATCACTCAATAAGAATATGCTAAATCCTATCTTTATAAATTTAATCCACTAGGCTAAAGTATAGCAAAAAGCCCAAATAACTACTATTTGGGCAAAATGTTACTTAGTTTCTTTTTAAACGAGCAATGAGTAACTTAATAAGATAAGCTAGAACTACAAGTGCTACTACGCGTGATAATAGATAGAAAATAGAATAAACAAAATAGATTTGCATATCTGACACCTCCTAAATAAAAGAGATTAACCATCTTGTCCTCAATATTATTGTACTCCCGTTTGAAAGCGACGTCAAGCGTTATGATAAATAGTATCAACATCTAGAATGAAGTTAAAACCTACAAAAAGCAAAATAAAACAATCTGTTTCATTTTGAAATCCTTTAACGATTGTAAAATATATCCTATTTTAGAAGAGGTACGTAAGAAGTTATCAATTTAGATAATGTCAAAGCAAGAGAGAAATATAATTAGTAAACATAAAGACAATATTTTTTACATTTTTTATTATACTTTTATTAGTATAATTGGTAAAATCTTAATTAATAAAAATTATGGTCTATCTACTATCCCAATTACCTTACAACACAGGTTGATTGAATAGGATTAGATAACCGAAGTAATGTTGAAACGAATGGAGGGGGCTAATATTAAGAATTTAATAAGTGATCAAATGTCTAATAGACAAATCATCAAAGACTTTATTAGTAGTTTTATTAGTTCTTTAAGTGGAAAAGCTTTTAATTTTGCTTTAGGATTAATGTTACTGGACCAAACAAAATCGGCAATGAGTTTTGGAATCAATATGATCATCTATCCTTTAGTTAGTTTGATTTTCTTGGTTCCAATCGGTAATTTAGTAGACCGATACCGTCATAAAAAGATCTTAATTTATAATTTTATTTTTAGACTTATTATCTTTCTTCTGTTTTATGCATTTTATTTTTTAACGAATTCATCTACTATCTTATATTTAGTAATTCCGTTTGTCATACTTCACTCTGTCACAGTTAACATCAATGATACTTGTTATTCAGCCTCTATCCACGAGTTAGTAAATGATACAAAAATTCAACGATTAAGCTCTGTTACACAAACCGCCATTGCTATCGCAACCATGCTTTCCCCAGCTATTGGAGTCATTCTTTATAATTGGTTAGGCTTCTCAGGCTTTATTCTTATAGAAATCATTGCAAATATCCTTTCTTTAGGTGTCTTACTTACCATGAAATTCTTCTATGAACACGAAGAGCAAGAAGCTAAGATTAAACAGAATGAAAAGCATCAACACGGGGTCAAAGAAATTATCCAATTCTTAAAAGAAAATCAGATTGTCAAATATATTATTCTTGTTAGTGTTGTACTGAATTTTTTCTATACTTCCATTAGCATTGGAGTGCCATTTGTAGTCAAAGAGCAACTCTTATTAGATAATGCAACAGTAGGTATCCTAGAAACAATGTCTGCAGTTGGAATGTTATTAGCCAGTGTGTCTATGTCACTATTGCCAGACAAAAAAGAAAATAATACACTTCTCTCTAATAGAATTCGCATTCCACTTTTTCTTCTAACCATCGCAATCGTTGGTTTGGGTATTACATTTGCAACTACTAACACCCAAGTGATTATTTCTTCCGTTGGCGGTTTATTTATGGGAATTATCGCATTCACTCTTGTTATTCTAAATATTGTCGTCATGACCTATCTTCAAAGTAGCATTGAAACAAATTATTTAGGAAGAGTAATGAGTACTTTGTTCACACTAAATACGTCTATCATGCCGATAGGTACCATTGTATTTACTTATCTATTTCAAAAGGACATAAACGGAGGTCTTATATTCATATTTGGAGGTGTTTCTCTCCTGATCTATACCGTGATAATGTTACCTCGAATCTATAGAATACTCCAAAAAGAACACATTTATTGACATTGAAACAAAAGCAGTACTAAAACGTAAAACGAAAAAGACAAGGATAAAACACCTTGTCTTTTTTCAAAATATAAATGGACTGATTTATTTTGGATTCTATTTGTGATTTTGACATGCATCTATATAGGAAACCGTGATTTGCTTCCTCTTAATCATCAAGAATTTTCTCTTCGTGGTAGTTTCTGGGGATTTGTACTTGCATTATATCACTTACTATTCATTGATAAATTTGTTATCTCTAATCGGAAGTAAAACGATACTAGGTAAAAACTCAATTTCAGGAGAAAATAAAGTAAATCTCCCCACAATAAAACGCATAGTATCAAGGTTCTTCAAAACCTAATATTATGCGTTTTTTGATCCTAAAGACTTTTCCCTATTCTTGTTTATTTTGATGTATAGTCCAGATAAAGACAATTCAAATTAGATTACGTCTATCTATTTACTTACCTTTTATTTGCTTTAATTCCTTTATCTCTTTTAGAATACTAAAAATATAGAAACTAAATAGAACTACAAATAAAAAAGATAAAACAAAGAAACCAAACGGAAGTTTTCTTCCCATACCAGCTACTATTCCAAGGGATAAAATACCGATAGCCATTATGGAAATTATGAAGATAAACCACAAGTAAATCATGTAAAACTTATAAAGATAACAAAAGGACTTATTTTTTTGTTTAGGCTTATCCTTCCATTTTAAATAAAAGAAATAAGGTGTATTAATAATTAAAATAAATAAAAATCTCATCTCTAGCACAACTTTTTACTTTCTATTTTGGATTTCCCACAAGATCTCCCAACTTCCAAATACCAAGCCAAAAAGAAATTGTTAGCATGATAAAGAATGTGAGGAACATATTATCCACCAGATTTTTACTCATCAAGCATAGTTCTCTAGCTATGTAAGGAGACACGAGGAACAAAATGCACTGTACTATAGTAATTATTTTTTTCATGATTCATTTATAATACTGTCACATATGATACAGTATACTCCTTTCTAGGAAGAATTCTTATTATTCCTATCTTTATTATAGGCCTACAGCAATTTAGATTCAATTTTTAATATGTGAAAGTAGTTTCAGAATAATTTACAAAACAAAAATAAAGTACACTTTTTAAAGAATGTACTTTATGCTTCTAATTCAGTTGTATCAATGGTTTAGCTTTAGTTTAGTCAATTGTACATAAACTTTTAGTTTTCTTCAAAAAATAAAAATGAGTTCCAATTGTTAAAATGAATCAAGAAAATACAAAAACTTTCCGCCGTGAGAAAAGTGCTAGAAACACTATTGTTTCTAGCACTCGGGAGTTTTGGAACCTTAGGTCCAAAACTAAGTCATGGAACTTCTACGAAGTTCGCTGACGTCCGTGCTCACCTAAGGAAAGTTTTAAGAAGACTTTGTTACCAACATGACAAATGCTAGTTAGCATTGGTCATTTTTCTTTTTTGATAGCGTTGATAAGAATGGTAGAGTTTCAAAACGACAGATCCACTAGCCATCCCGATGGAGATCACCAAGGCCAGAATAACCACCAGGGTCACGCTGGTCACTGCCTGACGATATTGGCCACTGACAAAAAAGGAAGTAGTTCGATAGGAAATATATCCAGGAACCAAGGGCGCGAGAATGGACAACATAAAGACCACGACAGGCGTCTTGAGAATGATACTTAAAATCTGACTAATGCAGGATCCCACGATAGCGGCGATAAAGGTTGCTACGATAACATTGGTAGGGCCTTTTAGAATATAGTATAGTAGCCAGATGCCCATCCCTAAGATTCCTCCAGGAATCAGCATGGAGCGCTGCACATTTAGGACGATTAAAAAGGTGATGATGGCAATCAAACTGGCCACCGCTTGGATTAAAAATTCAGTTAAGTTCATGATTTTATTTCATAAGGACGAGGGCAACGGTTGTACCGGCACCAAGGGCAAGAGTAATGAGGAGAGTCTCAAAGAGTTTGCTCATCCCAGAGTTGAGGTGGTAATTCATGAGATCGCGGACAGCATTGGTCATAGCGATCCCAGGAACGAAGGGCATGACACAGCCTGCGATAATGAGATCGGTATTGGATGGAAAACCACTATAGCGCGTCCAGATATGGGCTAAAAAACCAAAGACAAAGGCGGCCGCAAAAGCAGTGGCAAAAGGAATGCGCACGTATTTATCAACGACAAGTGAAAAAGCAAAGGCAAAGACAGTTGCAATGCCCGCTCCAATGGCATCGTAGAAATTTCCTCCAAACATGATGGAGAAGAAAGGCGCACTGAGGGTTGCCGCAATGGTCAACTGGAGATTGGTATAAGGAACACGCTTTTTTTTCAACTCGCTCAGGGCCTGGTAAGCGTGCTCGAGATCCATCTCTCCAGAGACGAGTTGACGAGAGATCTGGTTGACATCACAGACCTTTTCGATATTGTAATTGGTCCGCAAGATCCGTTTCATGCGCGTGACATTGGCGTTCTCAATTGAAAAGAAAATAGCGACTGGCATCGCTAAAACATTGCAATCGACGATTCCCTGTGAATGGGCGATCCGGATCATGGTATCTTCGACCCGGTGAATCTCAGAACCGCTCTCTATAAGGAGGGTTCCAGCTAACATCAGGACGTCGATCACTTGGTTGATCTGTTTTGACTCTTCCATAATTTCCTTCTTACTAAATAATCTGTTTCTATTATAGCAAAAAAGGACGAGAGACAGAACTAAAATCCTTTAAGTCGAAGATTGAGCTATCAGAAAGCCTATTGCTATAGGCTCTCTTTCTTGTCGTAATACGTTGTATTCTGATTTTGTTCAGTTATTTGTTCAGTTACAAACTCCCTAGAGCTGTTTCATAGAATGAAGTGGCTTTTTTTGCACTCTCTTTTGAGAGGTGACTGTATGTATCCATTGTCATGGATAACTTAGCGTGTCCTAGTCTATGTTGGAGTTCTTTATATGGTATTCCAGCATTTAATAACAAACTAGCGTGAGTGTGGCGAAAACCATGGAAACCAATATTAGGCACTTTGGCACGTTTAAAATGTGTTTTTAATCTTGTAAAAAGGCTACCGTTTTTAGCGTAACCATTAATAAAATCTGAAAAGACTATTCTTTCAGTTTGTCCTATCTTCCAAGCCTCTTGGGTTTGTCTACGTTTGTACTGCTTTAGCATTGTGACCGTTTTGGGGTCAATATCGATATCACGGTAACTAGATTTTGATTTAGGACTATTTACTTCTTGTGTGCGGTTTAGTGTCTTTGTAACGTGGACAACAGCATTATCAAAGTCAATATCAGACCATTCTAGCGCCAACGCTTCATTGATACGGCAACCAGTAGCAAGTAGGAACTTGTAAAGAGTGACCTCGTAAAAATAGCGGTATCTGCTGCTATCCAAGTTGTCTAGATAATCTAAAAACGTTTTTAACTCAATTTTTTCAAAGTGTTTGATCTTTTGACGCTTTGCTTTCTGAGTGTTACGAGGTAAAACAACATCACGCGCAGGATTGGACGGTATCGCCTGCATAGTAACACCATACTGTAAGATACGTTTATTAAGCGCGTGAATCCTATCATAGTATAAGTAAGCCTCTGATTCCCCTTTATTGGTCTTTTCAGCAAGTTTATTGACTATATTTTGAATAAGTGGGGTAGTTAGCTTGTCGAGTTTATAAGAACCAAATAGAGGTAAAATATGCTTATTTAATAATTTTCTAACACTATATTGAGTATTTGGCTTTACTGTGTGTTTGTAGCTTTCCCACCACAATTCAGCGAGTTCTTCATAAGTTTTAAGTGTCGCTCCTTTGAATCTAGTAGAACCATTTTGAATGAAGTCTATTTCTGCTTCTTTGGCTTTCTGCTTGACCTCTTTTCTAGTTCTAGCCGTGATACTAGTTTTTACATCTTTTCCCGTTACTTGGTCAATCCCTAAGTAAATGTTAGCACGGTACACGGTTGTACCGTCTTTCTTTTTGTATTCTGTAATTTTCATGATCTAAACCTTTCTAATCAATCAGCAGGCAAGCTATTATTAAAAAGGTTTTAGTGTGTGGTTTATATCATGCTTTAACTTACAAGAAGCTCTTTATTTTCGTTTTATCTCTTCTAGAATTACGGTGTTGAACAAAGAGTGAACACTGAGAAGCACGCGCTTCAATCTAAATTGCTCTTTTAGGGGAGCCGAAAGCGCCGATTTTATGTTTTAAATATTGTGGCGCGTGATATGCTATAGGTCGCATAATCGTACTTTTCGGACGCCCTAAAGAAAAATATTAGTGCTAAGTTTTGCTATGGTTTGGTATATATAATCTTTGAACTTAGAATAGGCGAAAATATCTGTTTTGTAAGAATTACTTCAGTTCAATTAGTTTATTGTAAATTTTTTCGGTTAAAACTTTTTGTTGGCTAGCAGTAAGGTGGTGAGAGGTACGAATTACGATAGTACCATACACGTAATGAGATCCAGGGTCCAATACTCCACCGTCAAATGCTGATAGGTATGTGTTTCTCTTTTCAGCTTCTTCTTTGCTCTTGTATACTTCAATAGCACCGCCTGCTTCAGTTCCCTTATCTACTAGATTAGCACCCTCAATAGGTTCTGTTACTTGGTTATCTGCAAAATAGATAGAAGCAGTATAGCCACCTTGTTTATTTAATAAGCCATTAGGGTCATTTTCTTCTGTAGCATGTTGTACTTCTTGGATTGTATCGACTTCTTTCAATCGTTCCTCAATAAAAGAATCTTTGGGGTTTGTAATCTGTGCTAGTTGCTTAACGCTGTTTTGGTAAGCTGTTAGTTTCTCAGTGATGTTTCTTTGAGTGCTAGAATAATCGACAGGTTTTGCAATTTCTTTCGCTTGATCTTCTATCTTTTGTGTGTCGCTTTCCATTTTTGGAGCTTTACGAACCGAGTTTTTTGCTTCTTTGAGAGCAGTTTTTAAATCTTCCAGAGTCTTAGCTTCTAATGGTTCAGCTTTTTCTTTAATGATTTTTTCAGTATCAGAAATTTGTTTTTCAATTGCTTTATTATTCTCATTAAGTGTATCAACAGACTTTTCAAAGTGACTTATTGCAGTTTGGTGAGGGGCATAAGATAAGAAATAGTAACCCGCTCCACCAGTAGCAAGAGCTAAAACAACAGCAGTAGTGATAATTCTCTTTTTCATAATGTTTCTCCTAAATATCTTCATTTATCTGAATTAGTTATCTATTAGATGATTTTTTCTTTTCAAGAGCCTTTTTCCCCTCTTTGTCTAGCGTATGAAATGCAAACAGCATAGCGCCAAAGGTAAAGATCGCACCAGCAAACAAGAACCATTCAAACAGTTCATTATTTTTCAATGCCTTATCTCTTTTCTAATTCAAATGAGAGTTTTTTTCGTTGTTGACAAATTAAACAGTAATAATTTTCGAACTTTCAAATTTTTTGTCTTTGTTTATCGATGGATCATTGAAAAAGCTTATATAAACTTTGCTTTTCTCATTTAAAGTAATTTTTTCCAATCCTACTTTTGTATTATCGAAAGTCTCTTTATAAGTTGTTATGCTTTTATTTTTAATTAAAATATTCGATTTTAATGTATCCAGTATCTGGTTAAAAAAAGTTGTTTTCATTGAAACTGGTAAATCATCTAAGAATTGGAAAAAATCTTCTGTTGAATATGCTTCACTTCCCTCAAGGTCAATTGTGATCCATAAGGCAAAACTATCATCATCTAATGGGAAATTATAATTCTGTGGATATAGAAAACAAGTGCTTAAAAAATAATCTTTCTCACTTTGATTAGTCTTTAATTTAATAATTATATAGTCTGAGTCCTCACTCTCAGTATTTTGTTTGAATTTCATATCCCAAATGTATGGAACGTAAACAAAGAAATCTTTTAATTCTATATCTAGAAAATTACATAGCTTATCAACGGTATCGAATTGTACCCCTTTACCAGTATTCTCAGCGAGAGCCATTAAAGTAGTTTTAGAGATCCCTGTGCTTTCATAAACATCTGCTATTTTTAAGCCTCTTTCGGCAATTAACACAGCAAAATTAGTTTTAATCATTTTAACTCCTCCATATTAGGTATTATAACAAACGTTGTACAAAAATACAAACAACACTAAAATATACCAAACTATTGACAAATAAACCATAATAGTGTAATATACAAAATATAAGTGGAAGCACTCATATATAACAAAAGTCTAGAAAAGAAGGTGATAGTATGAAAAATAACTTAAGAGTTCTTTTAGCAAAAAAACGTAAAAAAGTTATAGATGTATATAAAGCAACAGGAATTTCAAAGACTACACTTACTAGTTTGTATTATGAACGTACAAAAAATCCTGAAGCAGAAACTTTGCTAAAGATTGCTGATTATCTAGGTGTAACTATTGATGAATTGTTGACGCCTGAGGAGTGAGAAAGGAGGAACCAATGGAACTGGTCTATATGGACGGCAAGAAAGAGCCGTATACACTGAGTAGTATCGTGGCAGAATACGCAGAAATTAAGCATAGACATTTGAAAGTTTTGCTGAATAAACACCGAGAGGACTTTGAGAGCTTTGGAAAGGTGCAATTTAAAATTTCACCTTCAGAGAGCGGGCAAAATGTACGGGACTATATTTTGAATGAGCAACAAGCAACATTGCTTATCACTTATTTACGAAACACCGAACCCGTCAAAGAGTTTAAAAAGAACCTAGTCAAAGCATTCTTTGAAATGCGTGAGGAACTTTCTAAGTTTCGTATGCAGAGGGCGCTAGAAAAGCCAAAAAGAAAAACACTGCATGACAGTATTGAGAACTGGGAACAAGCACCCAAGCACGCGCACAGCACCATGAATAACTTACTACTAAAGGCAGTGACCGACAGGAACGCTAAGCAGTTAGTAGAAGAACGTGGGGGCTACAATGGCATTGATAGCTTGACCAGCGAGGAGTTGGAACAGTACCAAGCATTTGAGGATATGGCGATAGCTATGATTAGCTTGAATATGAGCTATCAGGAAATCAAGGCTATGGCATTCAGAAATAAAAAAACACGCCAAACAGGCGCGTGATCGCAACAAAAAAAGGCTTAGCAATAACCACACCGCAGAGCCTTTCACACTATCACTAAAACAAAATTAACAAAAAGCAGGCAAGCTATTATTAAAGAGGTTTTAGTAAAGATTTATACCTAGATTATAGCATATCAGGGTATAAGACGTAAAGAGTTGTACAGAGGGTACAAAAGAGGAGAAAACTATTATGACAAAAACAACTTACGAAATTTTAAACGATAAAATAAATAATATTGGTAAAGAACTATGCAAAATTGGGAAAGAGAATAATTTACATAGATTATCACTTTTATCGGGCCAATTAGGAGACCTAAAGGAAGATCTAGCAAGGTTACTTTGGTTAGAATTACCAGAACTAAACGATAGCAAAAAAATTGAGAACATTTCTAAAAGCACTACAGGAATGTTTTTCCACGCAGGTATTTTTGAAATGGACGCAATGCGACAAGCGTTTTTCAAAAGGCAAGCTAAAACATTCTTTAAGACCGAAGAAGAGCAACAGGAATATGTAGCTTATACAGAAAATCTATATTTAGAATCAACAAAAACGTTCAAAGAAATCATGAAAGATACTAATCAAAATTTGCCTAATTCAAACCGTCAAGAAAAACGTGAACGAAATATAGGGCAATTTGTAGCAGTTATCAGTAGCAATGCAACACAAAAGAGATAAGAAACGAGGCTAAGGCTATGGTAGTACCAAATGTAACACTAGAAGTTGAAGAACTATCTGGAACTGCTTTATATCAACACGCTGAGCGATTGGAGCAACTTCGCCAAGACTACACTCTTGACGGTGATGAAAGCTATTCTGAATTAGAACAAAAATACAAAAGTATTCTTGAGGAAATAGAACTTTTGGTAATTTCAACAGGCGCTAATGCAAGACTTTGGGAAAAAGAAACGGAAAGTCATATTAATTTTATAACAGGCAACGTAAAGGCTTTAATGGGACTGTTAAATTTCTTTGATTATAGAGTATCTATCAAGAAGCAATTTCAAAAATTAGGCCCTTTTTCAAATACCCGTTATACGATATTAGAACAAGTTGTTTGTAAGACAATGAAAAGTATAAATCCAAAAGCGACCTACAAGATGATAAGTGATTATGTTTTAGAATTGATAAAGCAAGACTTTGCTAAGTTGGAAACCGAAGAAGATAGCGTACTTTATAAAATGGCTAAAGATAAGAAATGAGGTTAAGGCTATGACAGTAACAGACTTAAATAACATGAATGAACGAGATTTAAACAGCGTCCTGAAATTATATCCCAACCCTGAAAAAATGCCAGATAAGCCATATTTTACTAAAGAGATTTTTCTAAATATATGTTTAAGTGATGTAAAAAAATTAGCAGTAACCAGAGGCTTATTATCTTTTAAACAGATAGATCGACAGACAATGAGTATTATCCAAAGTACTATAGATACAATCATGGAAAATCAAGAAACCATACTTTATGGCGTAATGAGTGGGCAAATAACCTTTGTAAATAAAGCTGGTAAGGGGGAAATGAATGAGTCTAACCGTAAATGATAAGCGAGTATTAAAATTAATAAAAGTAGGGGCTGAGAACTCAATTACAGGGGCAGAAATCAGCCTAATTACCAAGTTATCAGAAAGAACCGTACAGGATATCATCAGCCGTCTGATCACGCGCTATAGCATTCCTATCGTCGGTGTACGTAATGGAGCTTTTAGAGGGTATTTTATCCCAGCCAATCAGGAAGAGCTATTGGACGGTGCAAAGGCATTCTATAACCAAGTACAAGAGGAGCAGAAACGTCTAAACGTCCTTTTAAACGCTGATTTAGAGAGTTATAAGCCATTACTGAAAGGAGATAATGAATATGTTTAGTCTCAGTAAAGAGAGTGAGCAGGAGCTAGCTCATGGCGTTTTAGGCCTTGTGGAGAATTACTTAGGGGCGCGTGATACAATCAAACCACGTTTAACGGGTTTGATTTCAGCTCAGGTAGCTATGGAAGAATTAGACATAAAATATAAGACGTTGCAAAAGTGGGAAAATGCAGGGCTAAGACGCTACCAGCCCCCACTAGAAGATACACGGAAAGTCTATTATAAAGTGAGTGATATCTTGAACTTTTTGGGGGTTGAAAATGGTAATTTACGAGGCTAGAGGTTTTCAAAATAATCTAGTTTATCCATTTGATAAGATTGAGCCATTTCAGTATATTGAACACTTTAAGCCTTTAGTAGTTCCTAAAGGTGTAAATATAGAGGAATATAAACGTACACAAGCTCCCTATTGTATCAGTGGGAAAGTAACCCCTGAGAGCAATGGGAGCTATAAGCGTAATAATACTAGCTTGTTATATCGGGATCTGATATTCCTTGACTATGACGATATTCAAAGCACGTCTGAGAGCTTCATAAAAGCCGTTTCTAGAGCTTTATTTGGCTACTCCTATATCTTATACCCGACTATCAAGCACACTGCTCAAAAGCCTCGTTATCGCCTCGTAGTGAAGCCTGAGAACGTTATGAATGAAGTGACATACAAGCAGGTAGTGCAAGAGATAGCTGACAAGATAGGACTACCTTTTGATATGGCCAGTCTAACATGGTCACAACTTCAGGGGTTACCAATTACAACAGGAAACCCAGCAGACTATCAAAAAATTGTAGTTCATGGGCTAGATTATCCAGTACCAAAATCAAACCAGAACCAAAGAATTAGCCAAGGTGTGGGATCTCAAACACCCCAGCGCTCCAGTTGCAAGCGGTCTATCACTATGAGGGTGATAGATACGCTTTTTAATGGCTTTGGAGACGAGGGAGGGCGCAATATGGCTCTCACGCGCTTTGTGGGCTTACTCTTTAATAAGTGGGTTGATTGCGACCTTGAAACGGCTTATGAGCTGACTAAGATAGCTAATAGTGTTACGGCTGAACCATTACCGATTGAAGAAATAGACCGTACTTTTACCAGCATAGCACGGGCAGAATATAGAAAGCGAGGATAGAGCCATAGAAAAAGAAGAACTAAAAAGCCTTGAAAGTGAGATCAATGAAGCGCGTGCCCAAGAGCGACCACCGGAAACAATGAAGGAATTAGAAAACCTTATTTTTAAGGCTGGTGAAAAATGGCGGGCAGAACATACTGAAACTAAGGTAAACGAGTCTACTGGGGACGTTAGCGAGAAAGTCGCCATGCCCCAAACCTTCACAGTCGCTAAAATACTAAGTGATATTGTCACGTTTACTTTTATCAGCAAGAACAATGTACCTGATTATAGCTTACTCTATATCTATGATTTAGACGAGGGCATATATACCTCTAGTAATGATCTATTCAACTTCTTATGCAAAACTTTTGATGTGAGAATTAAACCCAGAGAGTGGCCTCAGATTAAGCTAATGGTCAGAACACTGACAAAGATACAAAAGCCCTTAGAAAGTGCTGATCTTATACCCGTGAATAACGGGATTATTAACTTAAAAACAAAGGAACTACTCCCTTTTAGCCCTGATTATGTCATTACAAGTAAGATCAGCACAGCTTACCACGCGCCTAAACGAGTCCCAACAGATAGGGAAGGAAAAACGTTTGATGATTGGCTGAACTCAATCGCGTGTAATGATAGGGAGTTAGTAACGTTATTTTGGCAGATTATTCTAGAGGCCATTAATCCCAATCATACACGGAATAAGTTTGCTATCTTCTACGGGGACGGTAACAATGGTAAAGGGACATTTCAGCGCTTCCTTATCAATCTGATAGGAGAAAGCAATATTTCAGCCCTAAAGCCTGCTCAGTTTGCTGAAAAGCACAACCTTGAAACTTTGGTAGGTAAAGTTTGCAATATTGGAGATGAAGCGCCTAACGAATACTTGAAAAATCCGTCTGATCTTATGAGTATTACCAGCGGTGATGCCGTTCTAGTAAATCCTAAAGGTCGCCCAGCTTTTGAAGCTACTTTTAAGCTATTCAATATCTTTTCAGGCAACTATATCCCCAATGGTGGTAATAAAACAAAAGGCTGGTATCGTAGAATTATGATCGTACCTTTTAACGCTGACTTTAACGGGGAACAGGAAAAACCTTGGATAAAAAACGAGTTTTTAGCAAACAAGGAAGTCCTAGAATATGCTCTATACAAAGCTATCAATCAAGAGCCATTTACTCACTTTATCGAACCCCAAGCAGTCAAAGGCTTGTTAGAAGAATACCAAGAGGATAACGACTACTTGCTTTCATGGGTTAAGCATGAATACATGGAAAAAGGTTGGCATGAATTGGACGTAGTACCTGTTTTTATCCTGACAAGATCACTAAAACATTATGCTGAAGATATGGGAATACCTAAACCTAATGTTTACGGGGCTGGAAAAGACACTATCAGACATTTACAACAGCTAACACCTTATCGATACAAACTTAAAAGGGCGCGTGTTAAGATTGAAGATTATGATAAATTGGATCCATTAGAGTTTGAAAAAACAAAACTATCTAAAACCAATCATGCGATAGTTAAAAATTAAAAATGTTACCTTCTTTGAATAGACATAAACCCTTGATATATCTAGGTTTTTAACGTGAAATGTTACCTTCTTGTTACCTTGTTTACAAAGAAGGTAACGTAGTTGAGCCCTTGATGTGACTGACTTTTTTAGAAAAATGTTACCTTGTTACCTTCTTTTTAACTCTCTATATAGGAAAAAAAGATATATTTTATATATAAGGGTAAGGACTTCAAAAGAAGGTAACATGGTAACAAAGTGGTCTAAATCCTTGTGATAGTAAGGTTGGACTATGTTACCTAGAAGGTAACAAAATCACCAAAGAAGGTAACAAATCTAAAAAAATTACATAATTTACCTTAAAATAAGAATAGGAGAAAAACAACATGACATTAAAAACAGTTTCAGACAAAGCAAAAACATTTACTTTTACTTACTATTTTTGTGACCAGACGACCGCTAAAGTAGCAGGTCACGCGCTACTGGGATACATGACTGGGACATATTACCAGCCTGTAATCTCAATAACCTACAAGGATAAAGGCACGCTAGTAGTGAGTACGTGGAAGATCACAAGCTAGACAAGACTTTCAAGCGTATTTGTGACAGCTTTAAGGACTACCACAAACAACCAGTAGAGGCTGAAGCATTTGAAGAACGTTACAAACGAGAGCGCGTGGCTCAACTCAAAGAGTCAGAGGATTTTGAGGGTTTGCTGACTATGGTCACAGATTACGAGCTGGAACTATTAGACTATGCTGATCGCTTGCTTTCTGATAAACCTATCCCTATGGACTCTATGACCGCTTTTGGTACGTTGGAAATGCTGGACGATGAAAGTATTAGCCTACTCCAAAAATTGGACGTAGAGGGCGAATATAAAGGCCTTGCTGATTATTCTGGTCAATAAAACACAGGAAGGGGAGCAATCCCCTTTTGACATTTAGGCAATAGATTTGGGTTTTTCTATATATAGGGGTATTTTGAGAGAATGGAAGTTATAAAATCAATAACCATAGAAACGTTTATAAAGCCAATGAAAAATAAAAAACTAACTCATGGTATTGGTGAGTTAGACGGGGAAAGGTTAGAGATAAACCTAGATAATTTATTTATCACTTTTGGTAATAATCATTTTGATTTAGCACGCTTGTCTGGAAATATGGGCGGTTATCGCTATTTCTTCATTTGTCCTATTTGTGATAGGCAATGCAGAAAACTATATAAGAGGTCTTTACTTTATAGTTGTGGTTTATGTCAACAGGTATATAAAGATACTCTAAACCGTAGCAAGACAGATTGCCAATACTATTGGGAGAGGGCCTTAAGAGAAGCCAGAAAAGTAGAACCAGGCTGGAGCCCAAAACGCGGTGGATATATGTTTGATAGTTTCCCTGAAAGGCCAAAGTATATGAGGCAAAGCAAGTATTATAGACACTATCGAAAGTTTATAAACTACGCTAGAAAAGGTGATAGTTTCTGGTTATCTGGGATAGCTAAAATTTAATAGTTTGTTTTAGTAGTCTAGGTTTGAACCACGAGCGAACCAAGAGAAATGGTTAGGATAGGAGATGAATATGAACGCAAAACAGCGATTAAATCGCTTGAAAAACTATGAGACAGACGTAGAAACGTTAAATAATGAATTGATAGCGTTAAAGTCATCAGTTCTAAAAGGACAAGTTCTTTCCCATGATCCAATAAGGACAAAGAGAGGGAATAAAACGGAAGAATTAAATGTCAGTATAATCGATAAATCGGATCAGATCTATCAAAAACTTGAGCAGTTACTAGATGAGCGAACAGAAACAGTAGAAGCGATTGAGAGGCTGGGAGATCCACTAGAGAAACTTGTATTAAGGTATTTCTATATTCATGGTTATTCAAGGGAAAGAACAGCACGAACGCTAGACCGTTCAGCGAGCACTATCAGCCGTGTTAAAAGTAGCGCAATTCGTAATTTAGAGGCTATTTTAGCCCCTGTTGTTAAATAACGGGGCTATACTTCATTCAGAAAGAGGACGCGCCCTATTTTGTACGAAAAATTCCCTTTTTGGAGAAACAAAAATCTATCAAAAATGATATAATTACACTGTGAAACACCATTACCTCTTCTATTTATCTTGTTGTGAAAGAAGGTTACAAATTGTTCGAGTTAAATAAAATCATAGGTATAGACGACAGTCGTAACAACATTCTAGTTACACTAACAGACGGCCGTTGCGCTCTAGTTGATAAAGAGAGAAAATGTTTTGTTGTTGAAATCCTTTTAGATTCTTTTTATAAGTGGTTGAGCTTTTCGGATAACTACATTGAGGAAGATGTTGATAATGTAAAAAGTATTTTAGCTAACCCTCAAGGAGTTGGTTATGGTCCACTTGCTGAAAGCTATATATCCGACACGAAAGTGAAGCAAGAATTTGACAAAATAAAAAAAGAAATCGGCTATGAATACTAAGCACCTAGAGAAATCTGAGTGCTTTTTCTTTTCTTTTACGAATAATAAAGTAGGGGGTGATATGGTCTAATTTATATAGACATGAAAAAACGGTCAAGATATGCTATAATTTAACTAGGTGGTAGGACATCGAGCACCCATAGGTGCGCGGTAGCCTACCACTTTTGACTAAAAATATATTATAGAAGGTCTTGTAGTTTTTTTAAAAAAATAATCCTGTAGATGACATTAACGGAAAATTTACAAAATAAAATACGTATTAAAGCGTTAGAACTGGATCAATATAGGTAGTAATTTCCGAAAAGTTGGTGTATAATTGGAGCATAGATATGGAAAGTATTGTTTGTCAGGAGTAGAAAAATGACAGCTGAAATTGGAATTTTAAATAAAAATGGGGTTGTTTTAGCTGCAGATAGTGCGGTAACATTATCTAATGGAATTAATTCCAAAGTGTTTAATAGTGCTCGGAAATTATTTACTTTATCTAGCGTACATTCAGTTGGAATTATGATTTATGGCGATGCTTCTTTTATGGGAGTTCCCTGGGATGTAATCATAAGTGAGTATAAAAGGTCGATTGGCAATCAAGTTTTAAGTAATACAGCAGAGTATATTAATAGTCTCATTGATTTTTTATTAGGGTTTGAGCCTATACAAAGTAGTGACGCCTTAGTTAATTATATAATCAGACAGACTCAAAAATATTTAGAAATAATACATCAGAATGCCCAAGAAATAGCTGATACTAGATCATCTAATGGTGAAACAATATCTCTAGAAAATTTTATGAGGATTTTGTGGGAATTTATAGATGAGTACTCTAAAGAAATTGCTCAATTAGTACCTGAAAATGATTTTGAATATTTAGAAGGTGAACTAGATGCTATAAGGGAAGTAGTAAATAATTACTTTAAAGATGCGGAGTACACTGAAGAACAACTAACCTTTCTATCCAAAACATTATACCAAGCGATGCGAATCGGTTTTGATAGAAATTCCGTAACAGGGCTGGTAATTGCTGGATTTGGTGATAAAGAAATTTTTCCATCACTTCGTCAAATAGAATTAAGCGGAGTCTTTGCTAATCGTCTTGTTTGGGAAGTTGTTAAACAGAGTGAAATTACTCAAAATGAACGCTGTGATATTATACCATTTGCTCAATCTGAAATGGTAAATACTATCATGAATGGGATTGACCCTGTTTTAAATGCGTTTATCGCTCAAGAACTCGAGACAATTCTTGAAAAACATAATATATCTGAAGAAAAAGATAAAATGTTTGATACTATTGCCAAAGTTCAAGAATTACACTATATAAATCCTATCTTTGAGTTGATAGCAATGCAACCTATTGATGAAATGGCTTCTACAGCAAAAACATTTATTGAATTAACCTCATTTAAAAGAAGGATTGTAAATACACTTGAGACAGTTGGAGGTCCTGTGGACGTACTAGCTATTTCAAAAGGGGATGGTCCCATCTGGATCGAAAGAAAACACTATTTTAATATTGATAACAATATTAATTATAGAATTAGAAAGGGTGGTATATAATGTATTCATTAAATTTTTCAAAAGAAAAAGACAAGTTTTTAGATAAAAAAATATATCAGAATCTTTCTCGAAACAATGTTGGTAAAAACTTTTTAGAAGTATATAAAGAGATAGGCAATGCACCAAAAAATAAGATAGAAAAATCCATTATTAATAAATCTATAAAAAACAACTAGCACCCATTTAGGTGCTAGTTTCTTGCCTGCTGAACTCGTAAATAATAGATACCCTACGGGGTATTTTTTTGTTCAGTAATTTGTGGAGTTTGAATGGAAGTCTAAGGATATTAAATGAGCCTTTAAAAACCGAAAAAACGTTATTAAATCAAGGGTTACAGACTCTTAATGTACTCTAATAAATGTTTTAAGAAATAAAGAACTAAAATCTAACAATTCTAGTTTGTTTCTTGTCCTTATGAATTCATTTAGAATAGCTATTGTCTAGCCCTAAGATTCGTTAACTCGGGTGGTGGTGCTGCACGGTCGTATCCTGGACGAGAAGGGTTGCTAAAAAGATCAGTGCAATCAGAATAAAGAGCCAAATAATAGCGAAAATAAATGTTAAAAACATAGGGTCACCCCTTCTATCTTATTTACAGCTCTACTATAACACTCGGAGGAAGCGCTGTCAAACTCTATATAGCGGGCTCTTAAACTCTTTCAAAATTCAGAATAATCTTGCGATGAGGATGAAAAAACCAGTCGGAAACGGCTGGTTTTTTCATCTATTTGAATCTTAGCTCAATGCATCATCCATTGAAAGAACTTCGTGGAAGACACGTTGTGTCAATTCAGTTTTTTGTTCTGGAGTGAGGTATTTCGTGTTTACACAGTATCCAGAGATACGAACGATAACGTCTTCACCTGACATGATCTTTTCGTAAACATCGTTCAAGTCCATAACGTTCAAGTTAACGTGTTGTCCACCGTTTTCGAAGTAACCATCAAGGATCGTTACCAAGTTATCAACTTGTTCGTCACGAGTCTTACCAAGAGCACGTGGTGAAACTTGAGTAGTGAGTGAGATACCATCAGCTGCATAACCAAAGTCAAGGCTAGCAAGTGAGTTCAAGTTTTGCAACCATCCACCTTTCGCTTTGTTAGATGGGTTAGCACCTGGTGAGAAGAATTCCAATTTAGACAAGTTTACAGAACCATCTTCGTTGAGGTATACCCCTTTGTGGACTGGAGAGTTACCAGTTTGTTTAGAGTATGCAACGTTAGAAGTGATGGTAAGAAGTGAAACAGTTGCTTCAGCGTTCTTGTAAAGTTTGTGGCTGCGAAGACGAGTAGTGTAAGCTTCGATCAACCATTCTGCCAATTCGTTTGAACGTGGGTCATCTTCACCCCAACGTGGGTATTCACCGATTGTTTCGTAATCGTAGATGTAGCCATTTTCATCACGGATTGGTTTAACAGTAGCGTACTTGATAGCTGACAATGTATCAACAGTGTTAGCGAATCCACAGATACCGAATCCCATGTTAGCGCGTTGGTGAGTTGGCAAGAAGGCCATTTGAACTGCTTCGTAGTTGTACTTATCAGTCATGTAGTGGATGATGTTCAAAGCATCTACATAAGTGTCAGTCAACCAGTCAAGAGATTTTTCGAAGTTTGCTTTAACAGATTCGAATTCAAGAACTTCGTCACGGATAGGATCGATATCAAATACTTTGTAGTCTTTATGAACATCGTCGTAACCACCGTTCAAACCAGTAAGAAGAGCTTTAAGCACGTTAACACGAGCACCGAAGTATTGGATGTTGTGGCGTTGTTCTTCGTTTTCTGGGTCAAGTGGAGATACACAACATGAGATACAGCTCATTTCACCGTATCCGTCTTTAGCCATTGTTGTCACACCTTCGTATTGGATAGAAGAGTGTTTGTGGCTCATGTGCATACAGTAGCGACGGAAGCTATATGGCAATTTATCAGTCCAAAGGACTGTCAAGTTTGGTTCTGGAGAGTTACCGATGTTGTCCAAAGTGTTCAAGAAACGGTAGTCCATCTTAGTAACACGGTGACGTCCGTCGTTACCCATACCAGCCATAGAAGTTGTGATGAAGGTTGGGTCACCTGAGTACAATTGGTCGTAAGCTTTTGTACGAGCAAATTTAACAGTACGCAATTTCATAACGAAATCGTCAACGAATTCTTGGATTTCTGATTCAGTGTAAGTACCACGAGCCAAGTCACGTTCAGCGTAGATATCCAAAACGATTGGCACACGTCCAAGAGAAGTAGCAGCACCGTTGATCACACGGCAGACAGCCATGAAGGCGATATTTGTCCATTGGATCGCTTCTTTTGTATCGAAGGCAGGACGACGTACGTCTACACCATAAAGGTCACCCAATTTAACAACTTCTTGAAGTGCTTGGTATTGAAGGTTTACTTCTTCACGAAGACGGATTGATTCTTCATCGATTTCAGTAATAGAGTTCCAGTCGTTTGCTTTTTCAGCCATCAAGTAGTCAGCACCGTAAAGAGCCAAACGAGCATAAACCCCGATGATACGTCCACGAGAGTAAGCATCTGGAAGACCAGTTACAGTGTGAGCGTGACGAGCACGACGGATGTTAGAAGTGTAAGCGCGGAAGATACCGTCGTTTACAGTTGTAACGTATTTTGTGAAGATTTCATGAACTGCAGGATCTGGTTCGTATCCATTTTCTTTCAAAGTAGTTTCCGCCATACGGATACCACCACGAGGCATAAAGTTCAATTTGAATAATTCATCATTTTGGATACCGAAGATCACTTCGTTTTCTTTATCGATATATCCAGCTGCGATATCAGCGATAGATGTTGGACGGTTATCGTATGGGAAACGAGTTTCTTCATAATGAGCTTTCGTTTCTTCAACAATTTTTTTGATGTGAAGAGAACGTTCAGTTGGACCAGCTAGGAAGCTTTCATCACCATCATATGGTGTGTAGTTAGCTTGAACGAAGCGAGAAACGCTTGCTTTTTCTTTCCAATCTTCACCTTTGAAGCCTTCCCAGGCTTTGTCAAAAATATCTTGTGCTTCAACGACTGTTTTAACAACCATTTTTATTTTCCTCTATTGTCTTTCTAGCAACTATATCTGTTGCACTTACAATAGTAGTATACCATACAGAAATCGGTTACACAAAGGCGAATTGCGAAAAACAACAGATTCTTTTGTAATACAGTTTCAAATCCTCTGCGATACTGTACTATATTTTTGAAAACAAGCACAGTTTTTCATCAATTTTCATGTTTTCTGGAGAGTCGATTTTTGCAATTCTGAAATTTTCTTCCTATAATAGAAATAAAGGAGGGCGAAAAATGCTGATATTTCCATTAGTGAATGATACCAGTCGCAAGATTATTCATATTGATATGGATGCATTTTTTGCTGCCGTCGAAGAAAGAGACAACCCTAGTTTGAAGGGCAAGCCTGTCGTGATTGGCCAGGACCCTCGTCAGTCAGGAGGGAGAGGTGTTGTCTCGACTTGTAACTATGAAGCAAGGAAATATGGCATTCATTCAGCTATGAGCTCTAAAGAAGCGTTGGACCTTTGTCCTCAAGCGATTTTTATCTCTGGAAATTATGAGAAATACCGAGAAGTAGGTGAGCAGGTCCGTGAGATTTTCAAGCGTTATACAGATCTCATCGAGCCCATGAGTATTGATGAAGCCTATCTAGATGTGACGGAAAATAAAATCCAGAGCAAATCAGCTGTCAAAATCGCCCGCTTGATTCAGCATGCTATCTGGGAAGAGCTGCATCTCACAGCTTCAGCGGGTGTTTCTTATAATAAGTTTTTGGCCAAGATGGCAAGTGACTACCAAAAACCCCGTGGCCTAACGGTGGTCTTACCGGAGGACGCTGAGGATTTCCTGAGCCAAATGGACATTGCCAAATTTCATGGAGTAGGAAAGAAGACAGTAGAGAGACTACATGAGATGGGTGTCTATACTGGCGCGGATCTTTTAGCCATCCCGGAGATGACTTTGATTGATCGGTTTGGGCGATTTGGCTATGATCTCTTCCGCAAGGCGCGAGGGATTCATAATAGCCCTGTCAAAAGTCATCGCATCCGCAAGTCGATCGGAAAAGAGCGGACCTACCGCAAGCTCCTTTATGCAGAAGATGATATTTTAGAAGAAATTGCCAATCTGTCCAGTAAGGTGGCCCAATCGCTGGAAAAACATGGTAAGCAAGGAAAGACCTTGGTCTTAAAAGTGCGCTATGGAGACTTTACCACCTTGACTAAGCGCATCACCTTGACGGAGCCAACGCGAGATGCTGAGCGCATCAATCGTTCAGCACGTCACATTTTTCAAGAAATCGAATCGATAAATACAGGAATCCGCCTCTTGGGTGTCACCATGACCAACTTTGTTGATCATACTGAACTGCCTCTGGTAGAAGAAGAAAAAGACAACTAGTCTATTCACTAGTCGTCTTTTTTGATGTCAAAAAAGGCTGCAATCTCTTCTTCTGTTAGTCCAATCATAGGCGAGATGGTGTGGAGATTGTCTTCTGTTAGTCGATAGATAGTAGGCTTAGACGTCTCTGCTTTCGTTTCAACAGTTTCTTCCTTGCTTCGTGCAGATTCGACTGTAGCAGAAGCCATTGCAAGGGATGAAGAATAGTCTGTGGTTGCTTCGCCTCCGTCCAGGTCCTTGAAACGTTCAACCAAATAGGTCTTGCGCGCTGTACCTGTATTTTTAGTAGCGAAATCAAAGGCGCTGTATTCTCCTAAGAGGATGAGTTTGCTCTTAGAGCGCGTGATGGCGGTATAGATCAAATTACGCTGCAACATCCGGTGGCTTTGATTCGTAATGGGTAAAATCACCACAGGAAATTCGCTTCCTTGCGATTTGTGAATACTCATCGCATAGGCTAAGCGAATCTTGTACCATTCATTGCGCGGGTAGACGATTTCATTGCCATCAAATTGGATAGTCAATTCATCTTGCTTCGATTCTGTATATTTTCCGGGGAGAAGATCGGTAATGTAGCCAATATCTCCATTAAAGACATTGCTTTCTGCATCATTGACCAGATGGATAACCTTGTCTCCATCGCGGTATTGGCAGTCTGGCGTGTCAAAGACGACCTGATCTTTGACAGCTGGATTGAGAAGGTCTTGCATGAGTGTATTGATGTTGTCAATGCCGGCCTGGCCCTTGTACATCGGTGCCAAGACTTGGATATCTCGAGCCGGGATCTGACTGCGAAGGGCAGCAGAGGTGATCTGTTCGATCATCTTAGGGATGTGTTCGCTTCCAGCTTCGAAGTATGAGCGATCGGCTTTTCGTTCTGTGAAATCTTGAGGAAGCTTACCCTGGCGAATGTCTCCTGCAAGTGAGACAATGGTCGAATCTTCACTCTGACGGAAAATATGTTCGAGTTTGGTCTGAGGGATGCTTGGGATCTGCAAGAGATCCGCTAGGACTTGTCCAGGACTGACGGATGGTAATTGGTCAGCATCTCCCACAATCAAGAGTTTGGTATCGGTTGCGATGTTGCTGACTAATTGATTAGCGAGCCAGGTATCGACCATGGAAAACTCGTCCACAATGATAAAATCTGCATCTAGATAGTCCTCTAAGTGGCTGGTATCATCATCTCCTGTCATTCCCAAATGGCGGTGGATGGTGGCACTCGGAAGTCCTGTCAGCTCATTCATGCGCCGAGCTGCCCGTCCCGTTGGGGCAGCCAGCAGGATCGGAAGGTCTTTTTTCTTACGCAGATCCAGCTGGTGGAGTTGGGCATAGACACTGATCATCCCATTGATAACGGTGGTTTTTCCTGTTCCCGGTCCCCCAGTGAGGATAAAGGCCTTGTTTTGAATCGCCTGGTGAATCGCCTCTTTTTGAATAGCATCGTAGTGAATCCCCAGATCTTTTTCAACCTCTTTAATTGCCTGGTTGATCTTTTCAGGGTTAAATGAAGTCTGCTTTCCTTTCTCCAGCAATCGACCAATGTGACTACGAATTCCTTCTTCCGCAAAGAAAAGGCTATTGTCAAAGATCTTTGTATCCACGTTTTGGACCTTGTCTTCCTCGATAAGGTGGCCTAATTCTTGGGCGACAGTGGAGGGATCCAATTCTACTGGACGCGCTGATTCCAAAAGGTCAATGCTATAGCGCAGGAGATCCTTGGCTTCAATATAGGTATTTCCAGTCTCGATAGAGTAGCTGAAGAGACTGTGAATCAGACCCGCGCGGAAACGCTCGGGGGCGTCACTTGCGATGCCCAATTCTTCTGCCAGTTGGTCCGCAATTTTAAAGCCCATTCCTTGGATGTCTTCCACCAATTGGTAGGGCTGTTGCTCCACGATCTGGAGCGTTTCTTCCTTGTAGAAATCCTGGATTTGAAAGGCTAGTTTATTGGGAATGCCATAATTGGCTAGTTGGGCGAGAATGCGCTCCGTTCCGTAATTCTGACGGAGTTTATCCACAAAAGCTAGGCGGTTTTTCTTGGAGAGGCCTGTGATGTCTTCTAATTTTTCAGGGGCTTCTAAGATTTTATCAATGGTGTCTTCTCCATAGAGATCCACGATTTTTTGGGCTGTTTTGAGACCAATTCCCTTGAAGTGATCGCTGGAAAAATACTTCACTAAGCCCTTGCTAGAGGGTTTAGCCCGTTCATAGCGACTGATTTTGAGCTGTTCTCCGTATTTAGGATGATGGACCAGCTCCCCCCAGAAGGTGTAGTCTTCGCCTTCCATGATATCTGCCATGGTGCCCGTCACAATAATCTCAAAATCATCAAAGTCTTCGGCATCGGTATCGCTAATGTCGAGCAGGAGGATTCGAAAAAAACTACTGGGATTTTCAAAAATAATGCGCTCAATAGTACCAGAAAAATAATATTCCATCATTTCTTTCCTTTTTATAAAGCAAGGCTGGGACATACTTGTCTCAGCCTCAGTCTGTTGATCTATACTAATAAGTTTTGAAAGGGTAGATAGGCCATAGTCTAAAGACGGCTTGCCCCTTGATTTGTTCTTTCTTGAAAGCTCCGACCTGACGGCTATCTTTTGAAACGATCCGGTCATCTCCAAGTAAGAGATATTCATCGTCAAGCAACTTCAAAGTAAATTTAGGATTGCCATCTTTGTCCACTGTAAAGGCTTGAGCTGTATTGGCCAATTGGCGGAAGAGTTCTCCGTTTTCTTCAAAGCCTTTTCCAGTGTAGGTCGATTGCAATTTATCTTTTTTGAAACGAGCGATATAGTTTTTCAAATAAGGCTCATTGGTCTTTTTCCCATTGATGTAGAGGGTATCGTTATCATATTGGATGGTATCTCCAGGAAGACCGATGACCCGCTTGACGATGTCCTTGGTTTTGCCGTCGTCATCTTTTTCACTGGCAACAACAATGTCGAAACGATCGATTGAGAGGTGGTTGACCACAAGGAGGTACTCGCTATCGGCCAGAGTCGGATCCATCGAATGGCCATCTACCTTGACCGGAGCCCAGAGGTAAATGCGAGAGGCGATGATGAGACCAACAATGATACTGAAGAGGCCCCATTCTTTAAGGAATCTCACCACAGGTGAGCTCGATGTATGTTTTGAACTTCTTTTTGACATGACTTATCTTTCTAGTAATTTCTTTGCTTTTTCTGTGTTTTTAAAATGGAGTTTGGCACAATAATCCAGAGCTTTCATCCCGTAGGTCTGAAGCAATTTAGCGGCCACTTGGTCTGATTTAGCTCCTGCTCCACTAGGAAGATTAAAACCCAGTTCCTTGCCCAGATCTTCCAGATTTTGAAGGAAGAGATTGCGGGCGATGATGGAGCTAACTGCCACAGCTAGATACTTGCTTTCGGCTTTTTCTTCCAACTCAATGGCTTGCGTGACCTGATTTTTCTCAGCTTTTACGTATTTTTGGTAGTTTTTAGCAGTTGTAAAGGCATCGATCACAATTCGCTCTGCTTGGACTCCCTTATTTAACAGAAGGTAGATGGCCTGATTGTGCAGGGCTACTTTGACCGAAACAGCATTGTAACCAGAAGCGATGACTTCATTGTACTTCTTTGGAGACAATAAGAGTGCTTGGTGCTGGATATTTTCCTCAAGGAGAGGAGCCAATTGTTGAATTTTTCGATCATCCAAGGTCTTCGAATCACCAACACCAAGCTTTTTGAGCCAGTCGTGCTGGTCAGGTGTGACAAAGGATGCGACAACGGTGAGTCCACCAAAATAAGAGCCGTTTCCGACCTCATCGGTTCCGATCATGGCTAGATCTTGTCGTGCAGATGAAGTAGAACGCTTAAGGTTCCCAGCATCTTGCCCGAAAAAGTTCAGGTAAGGAGTGAGGTCATTGCCCTGGAGCAGGACCTTTCCAGACTTGTAGATCGAAACGGTCGCTCCCTCTAGTCGAAAGAAATAATCCATATGAGGGTTCTTGCTTTGAGTGAGAGAACTGCGATAGGTATGGACAAAATCAAGGATTTGCTCCTGTGTTGGAGTGAGTGTCATACTTTCCATAACCACTATTGTACCACAAATTCAGGGAGAGAGGGAGCAAAAAGAAAGAAAGAATCCACTGGAAAATCCCTGTGAAGAGGGGCTTTGCTACTGACAAAGCTAGCCTTTTTTGGTATAATACCGTGAGGTGATTTTTATGGCGAGCTTAAATAGATATAAATTTACATTTGGAAACAAAGCGCTCACTTTAACAACCAACCATGATAATTTGTTTATGGAAGAAGTCGAACGTGTTGCGAAAGAAAAATACCAAGCAATTAAGGAACAAATGCCAGAGGCTGACGATGAAACCATCGCGATCTTATTGGCAGTAAATAGTTTGTCCATGCAACTGAATCGAGAGATTGAGTTTGACGACAAGGAAACAGAACTAGATGATTTTCGTCGCAAAGCTTTAGACGACTTAAAGGATAAATCATCTAAATAAGAGGAGATACATGTTAACTTTCTTAATCTTATTGATTTTGGCATGGAGCTTTTATATTGGCTATGCAAGAGGCATCATCCTCCAGTCCTATTACTTTCTAGTGACCTTGGTGGCCCTCTTGATTGCAGGTGGTAGCTACAAGGGACTGGCTAAGGTTTTGTCTCTATGGGTTCCTTTTTCGAGTCCCACTCAGCAATCGGTGAATTATTTTTATGCCAACCGCTACCTGTTTCAATTAGATGACATCTTTTATGCAGGGTTAGCTTATGTGTTGATTTTTGTGCTGGTTTATTTGATCGGCCGCGTGATTGGAATCTTTATGCACTTGGTTCCCCAGCCAGAAAAATTGGAGGATCGCAAGTATCAAATTGGAGCGGGTGTGATCGCCGTCGTGATAACCCTCTTGGTGATCCAGATGGGCTTGACTATTCTCTCAACAGTTCCCATGGCTTCCATCCAAAATAGACTAAATGCAAGTGGATTGATCCGCTTTATCATCCTTCATACCCCGATCAGTTCCAGCCTGTTCCACAACTTGTGGGTGACTGCGATTATCGGAGCTTAAGGAGCAAAAATGAAGAAAGGAGTGAGACAAGTCCGATTCAAGGAAGGACGCTCACTTTTTTTGTAGGAGAAACATGAATAAAAAAATCTTAGATATTCTGGAGTTTGACAAGGTCAAGCAACTCTTTGAACCTTATCTACAGACAGAACAAGGGGAGATGGAGCTAGCAGCCCTTACTCCAACTGATAAAAAAGAAAGCATCGAAACGGCCTTTATGGAGCTAGAAGATATGGAGCAGATCCTCTTGGAAGAGCCTCGCTTTGCAGTATCGACCATTCAAGATGTCCGTTCAGTGGCCAAGCGTTTGGAGATGGAGGCAGCCCTCAATATCGATGAATTACTAGCGCTAAAAGCTGTCCTTCGGGTGACACATGAGCTCAAGGATTTCTACGACAACTTGGAAAATGTCCGTCTGGAAAGGCTCAATCGCCTCTTTGACAACTTGGTGGATTTACCACGCCTACAAGGTGGGCTTCAAGCTATCAACGAAGGAGGCTTTGTCGAGTCTTTTGCCAGTGAAAAATTGGCCAAAATTCGTCGCCGAATCCAGGAAAATGAACACCAGGTCAGAGAGATTCTACAAGACCTGCTGAAAAGCAAGGCCGATATGCTGGCGGATGCTGTGATTGCTAGTCGGAATGGCCGCAATGTTCTACCCGTAAAAAACACCTATCGTAACCGAATTGCAGGGGTGGTCCACGATATCTCAGCAAGCGGGAATACCGTTTATATCGAGCCTCGGGCAGTCGTCAATCTTAATGAAGAAATTGCCAACCATCGGGCCGATGAACGGTATGAAATCATTCAGATTCTGGAGGAATTGTCTGACACCCTGCGCCCTCATGCAGCAGAGATTGCAAATAACGCTTGGATTATCGGTCACTTAGACTTGATCAAGGCCAAGTATCGGTTTATGCGCGATTATAAGGCAGTGGTACCAGAGGTTAGTAACAATCGTTCCATTCAGCTCTTGCAACTACGTCATCCCTTGATTGAAAATGCCGTCGCGAATGACCTGCATTTTACCGAGGACTTGACAGAAATCGTGATTACCGGTCCCAATACAGGGGGGAAAACCATCATGCTAAAAACGCTGGGACTAGCGCAAATTATGGCCCAGTCTGGTCTTCCCATCCTAGCGGATCCAGGTAGTCGTGTGGGAATCTTCTCACAGGTCTTTGCAGATATTGGAGATGAACAATCGATCGAGCAGAGCTTGTCGACCTTCTCCAGTCATATGACCAATATCGTATCTATCTTGAATCAAGTGGATACCGCCTCCTTGATCCTTCTGGATGAGTTGGGGGCTGGAACCGATCCTCAAGAGGGGGCTGGCCTTGCTATTGCCATCCTAGAAGACTTGCGCTTACGTGGAATTAAGACCATGGCAACAACCCACTATCCAGAGCTCAAGGCCTACGGGATTGAGACTGCAGGAGTGCAAAATGCCAGCATGGAGTTTGACACAGCGAGTCTGCGTCCAACCTATCGCTTCATGCAAGGAGTTCCTGGTCGCTCCAATGCCTTTGAAATTGCCCGCCGTTTGGGCTTGTCTGAGACCATTATCCAGGATGCCATGAAGATGACCAATACGGATAATGATGTCAATCAGATTATTGAAAAATTGGAGGCGCAGACCTTAGAAAGTCGCAAGCGCTTGGATATCATTCAAGAGGTCGAACAAGAAAATCTCAAATTCAATCGTGCTCTTCGAAAACTCTATAACGAACTGACCAGAGAGAGAGAAACAGAGCTCAATAAGGCGAGAGAAGAAGCCAAGGAAATTGTGGACATGGCCCTCTCAGAGAGTGACCGTATCCTTCAAGGGCTTCATGCTAAATCCCAGTTAAAACCACATGAGATCATTGAAGCCAAGGCTCAGTTGAAAAAACTAGCGCCTGAAACCGTCGACCTTTCTAAAAACAAGGTCTTGAAAAAAGCCAAAAAGGCGCGTGCTCCTAAGGTGGGAGATGAAATCTTGGTTATCAGCTATGGCCAACGCGGAACCCTGGTCAAGCAACTCAAAGATGGTCGCTGGGAGGCGCAAGTCGGCTTGATCAAGATGACCTTGAAAGAAAAAGAATTCAACCTCATCAAGGCTGAAAAAGAAGCGACTCAACCTAAGAAACGCCAAGTGAATGTCGTCAAACGCTCGAACACGAGTGGGCCGAGAGCGCGTCTAGACCTCCGTGGGAAACGCTATGAAGAGGCCATGCAAGAGCTAGATGGCTTTATCGATCAGGCCCTGCTCAACAACATGGCCCAAGTCGATATCATCCACGGGATCGGGACGGGTGTCATCCGTGAAGGGGTGACCAAGTATCTCCGCCGCAACAAACACGTCAAAAGTTTTGAATATGCCCCCCAAAATGCAGGTGGAAGTGGCGCAACCATTGTTACGTTTAAAGGATAAGTTAAACCCTGGCTGTTTATCAGCTAGGTTTTTTAAATTTTTATAAAATGAAAATATTTGAAAGTTGTTGAAAAGGATTCGCTTTTAAATCTGATTTTCAGTAGGTCCTCCTTTTTAAAAGTGCTATAATAGAGGCAATGAATGATTTGGGAGGATACGCATGCGTAAACGTGAAAGTGCAGATTCGTGTACAACGATTCTAGTCGGAAAAAATGCTAGCTATGATGGTTCGACCATTGTAGCACGAACAGAGGATTCTCAAAATGGCGTTTTTACGCCCAAGAAGTTGATCGTGGTCAAACCAGAAGATCAACCGCGTCATTACAAGTCGGTATTATCAACTTTTGAAATCGACTTACCAGATAATCCAGTTCGCTATACAGCGGTTCCAGATGCCATTCCTAAAGACGGGATCTGGGGAGAAGCTGGGATCAATGTCTATAATGTAGCCATGAGTGAGACAGAGACCATTACGACCAATAGCCGTGTGCTAGGGGCAGATCCTCTTGTAGAGAGTGGCATTGGTGAGGAAGACATGCTGACCTTGGTCTTGCCCTATGTCAAGACAGCCCGCGAAGGGGTCTTGCGTCTCGGAAAGATCTTGGAAGAGTACGGAACCTATGAGTCTAACGGGATCGCGATTTCAGATGTGAATGAAATCTGGTGGTTGGAAACCATCGGAGGTCACCATTGGATGGCGCGTCGTGTCCCTGATGATGCCTATGTGACCAACCCGAACCAGCTGGGAAGTGATTATTTTGAATTTGGCAATCCAGATGAGTTTCTTTGTGACTCGGATCTTGAACGTTTTGTCACAGAGCACCATTTGATTCTGGATCAAGAAGGGAAAGGCTTTAATCCACGCTATGCCTTTGGTAGCCAAAAAGACAAGGATCGTCACTACAATACACCGCGGGCTTGGGCCATCCAGCGTTTCCTCAATCCTGAAATCGAGCAGGATCCACGGAGTTTTGAGATTCCTTGGTGTCAAAAACCTTATCGTAAGGTAACGATTGAAGATGTCAAATATGTCTTGAGCAACCACTACCAAGACACTATCTACGATCCTTATGGTCCTGAAGGAGATCACGTGAGTCAGCGGACCTTCCGGACGATCGGGATCAACCGGACCAGCCAGACAGCGATTTTACAATTGCGTCCCAATAAACCACAAGAAACGACAGGCATCCAATGGATTTCTTATGGCTCCATGCCATACAATACAGCTGTTCCTTTCTTTACCCAAGTGGATACAACGCCAGGCTACTTTGCCAATACGACGGCTAAGGTAACTACGGATTCCTTCTACTGGGCCAACCGGATTATTGCGGGACTAGCTGACCCTCACTATGCTCACCATGTTGGTGATTTGGACGATTACCAAGAAACGACAATGGCCTGGGGACATGCGCGCATCAATAAAGTCGATCGTGCACTTGCCACAGGTGAAACTGTTGATTTTGAGGCGGAAAACCAAGCCATGAGTGATCAAATCCAGGAAGCGACAGATCAACTCTTGGACAAGATTTTGCTCGATGCTAGCAACCTCATGACCAATCACTTCTCCTTGAGTGATTAAAAACCGTGTATTTTCAGGTAGTTTACAAGATATTTTCAGAAATGATTGACAAGCTTTTGAAAATCGATTAAAATAGAGAAAATTACATACGACCGAATGAAGTTTGCAGGAGCGTGAGTGACTGTGAATGGACGGAACTCTGGAGAGACCAGAAATGGCACCGAAGGGGCAAGGTAGAAGATGTATCTACTCAAACTCTCAGGTAAAAGGACAGAGCGAAAGATAGGGGAAGTCCCCTATTTTAAGCAGGACCAGAGTACATGTTTAACATGTGCTCTTTCTTTTTCTCTTTTCTGTCGAGCGGTCGATGAAAAAGGAGACAGAAAATGGATCATGTATTGCAGTTTTTTCAGCAGCTCGATAATCTAGTGTGGGGCGCCCCGCTGTTGGTGCTCTTGGTAGGAACAGGGATCTACCTGACCCTTCGTTTGGGTTTGCTTCAGATACGCTACCTTCCAAAAGCTTTTCGCTTGATCTTTACAGAAGATGAGGGACACGGGGATATCTCGAGTTTCGGAGCCCTTGCGACAGCTCTAGCGGCTACTGTAGGGACGGGGAATATTGTAGGGGTGGCTACAGCGATTCAGACAGGTGGCCCAGGTGCCCTCTTTTGGATGTGGATGGCAGCCTTCTTTGGAATGGCGACCAAGTATGCAGAAGGACTCTTAGCCATTCGTTATCGGACCAAGGATGACAACGGTCATATCTCAGGTGGTCCGATGTACTACATTCTTCACGGGATGGGAGAGAAGTGGCGACCACTGGCTATTTTCTTTGCGGTTGCAGGAGTGTTGGTAGCCCTCTTTGGGATCGGAACCATGACCCAGGTCAATTCCATCACGGGATCTCTCCAAGCGAGTTTTGGAACGGCTCCAGAAGTGGCTAGTGTAGTGATTGCGCTAGTGGTTTCGACCATCATTTTTGGTGGGATTCACTGGATTTCCAAAGTCTCTGAAAAAGTAGTTCCTTTTATGGCTGCTGCCTATATCTTTGCGACTGTCACGATCATTGCCTTGCATCTGGACCAATTGCTTCCAGCCTTGAAATCGGTCTTTTCGGGTGCTTTTACAGGGACTGCAGCCATGGGAGGTTTCGCAGGAGCAACGGTCAAAATGGCTATCCAAAAAGGGGTGGCGCGTGGAGTTTTCTCCAATGAATCGGGGCTTGGATCAGCACCCATTGCAGCAGCCGCAGCGAAGACCAATGAACCTGTCGAGCAGGGCTTGATCTCGATGACAGGGACCTTTATTGATACTATTATCATCTGTAGTTTGACAGGACTTTCGCTCTTGGTTTCAGGTGAGTGGATGGCAAAGGGCAGCACGAGTACCTTGACTCAGGATACGTTTACAGGTGTCTTTGGCCCGGTTGGAGGCATTATCTTAACGCTGTGCTTGGTGCTTTTTGCGACAACGACCATTCTTGGATGGTCTTACTACGGGGAACGGTGTTTAGAATTCCTATTTGGTGTCAAACATATCAATCTTTACCGGATCTTCTTTGTCTTAATGGTTGGACTAGGTGGTTTCCTAAAATTAGATCTGGTCTGGGTCATTGCGGATATCGTTAATGGGCTTATGGCTCTGCCCAACTTGATTGCCCTACTAGCTCTGTCACCTGTCATTATCAAAGAAAGCAAACGCTACTTTAAGAAATAAGAAAACCCAGATCGCGAGGTCTGGGTTTTCTAGTCTATTTGAGATAGGATCTTTTAATAGCGTTTTTCTTTTGGCCAGCTGCTCATTTCTGCGATAGCAGTGAAGAGCACATCTGTCGAAGAGTTGAGAGCTGTTTCGCAAGAGTCTTGAATGACCCCGATGATAAAGCCGACACTGACGACTTGCATGGCCAAATCATTGGTGATGCCAAAGAGGCTACAAGCAACAGGGATGAGAAGGAGAGATCCTCCCGCAACTCCGGATGCCCCGCAGGCTGAGATGGCTGCCACAACACTGAGGATAAGCGCTGTTCCAAAGTCAACCTGAATCCCTAAAGTATTGGCTGCTGCAAGGGTTAAGGTATTGATAGTTACCGCTGCACCTGCCATGTTAATGGTAGATCCAAGAGGGATAGAAACAGAGTAGGTATCTGGATTCAGCCCCAATTCTTCACAGAGACGCATGTTGACAGGGATGTTGGCTGCAGAACTTCTGGTGAAGAAGGCTGTTACCCCACTGACACGGAGGCATTTAAAAACAAGGGGATAAGGGTTCTTGCGAATCATGAAAAAGACGATCAATGGATTGATGACCAGGGCTACAAAAGCCATGGTACCAACCAAAACAAGTAAGAGAATCCCGTAGTTGCTAAGGGCACTGAGTCCTTGGCCAGCGATGGTCGTGAAGACCAAGCCTAAGATCCCAAATGGAGCTAGGTTGACAATCCACTCAACAATTTTTGAAGTGATGTCTGCTAGGGTTTGTAGGAGGTCTTTACTATGTTCGCTCGCTTCTCTCATGGCGATCCCAAAGACAGTTGCCCAAGAAAGGATTCCAATGTAGTTAGCTTGCTGCAAGGCGTTGACCGGGTTGTCGACGATCTTGAGCAAGAGGTTACTAATCACTTCGCCAATCCCGTTTGGAGAGGATCCTTCAGCGGCCTTTCCAGTCAGGGTAATGGTGATTGGGAAGATGTAATTGACCAAAACAGCGACGAAGGCAGCTGCAAAGGTTCCTAGGAGATAGAGGACGATGACCTTTTTCATATTGGTCTCTGTCCCTTTTTGGTGTTGGGAGAGAGCGTTTGCGACAAGCGCAAAGACCAGAAGGGGTGCGATCGCACGGAGCCCTCCAACAAAGAACTGACCTAAGAGTCCAATGCCAGATGCTTTCGGGAAGATAAGGGCTAGGATAACACCAAGTACAATCCCGATTGCGATCCTTTTCATAAGGTTGGTTTTATTCCAAGTGGTAATCAATCGATGAATCATGTAGGACCTCCTTAAAAAATAATTAAGGAATATTATACGATAGTTAGGGGGGAAAAGCAATGAAATTTTCAAAAAATAGCCTTATTTCCGAATATTTGATATAATCATACTATTCTTTGATAGAAAGGCCCGAATAAATGAGTCAAGCTTTCCAACGTTATTTCAGTAAAATAGACTGGACGAAGATTTTTGATGATCTGATATCAAAATGTATCTCTCTGATTTTTGTCTTTCTTTTATTTTTTATTGCTAAAAAGGTCATCCATAGCCTGGTTAAGCGGATATTAACCCCATCCTTTAAGTATACGGTGCAGGATGAAGCCCGTAAAAATACGATTCTCCGTTTGGTTGAGAGCCTTTTAAACTATTGTTTGTATTTCATATTGATCTACTGGATTTTGTCGATTCTAGGTCTTCCGGTCTCTAGTCTCTTGGCTGGTGCTGGGATTGCTGGGGTGGCGATTGGGATGGGAGCCCAGGGTTTTCTTTCCGATTTGGTCAATGGTTTCTTCATCCTTTTAGAACGCCAGTTGGACGTGGGAGACAATGTTCGTCTCACGAATGGGTCTATTAATATTGCCGGCATCGTCAGCAGTGTCGGGATTCGCACGACCCAGGTGCGGGACTTTGATGGAACTCTCCATTTTGTCCCGAATCGCAACATCACCGTCGTCAGCAATCTCTCACGTGGTGATATGCGCGTGCTGATCGATATTCCGCTAGATGCAAATACCGATCTCGACAAGATCTATCAGGTGATTGCTCAGGTTAATCAGTCTGAACAAGATAAACACCCAGAGGTGTTGACAGGTCCTACGATTTTAGGCCCACAGATCGAAAAAAATGGTCGTTATTCCTTCCGAATTGCGATGACTGCGCAAAATGGAACCCAGACGACTGTCTATCATACCTACTATAAACTCTACCATGATGCCTTGATGGAAGCAGGGATTAGCCTACCGACAGGAAAGAACGGGATCATGTAATACAAAAAAGAGGCTGGGACAAAAGTCCTAGCTTCTCAATTATTTTTAGATTGTCGAGCAAGACGCAGTGGTTGAGTAGGTGGGACGACGAAATCGAATTCTAACGAATTATCGATTTCTGTCCCACTCTCTTTTTTGGTCTATTTTAAGTGGCAGTATTTGAAATCCAGCTTTTTAATCTGGTCCCAATTTTTTCGAGCCTCTGGTGGCAAGACGATGAGTTGCTGGCGTAGCATCGTCGTGATTTCAAGATTTAAGGATTCGATCGGGAGGGCAATGGCTACGGAACTTTTTGCCCTTTGGATCTTGTCCATGCAATATTCAATATGATGGCAAGCTGCGCCGGTCTGTGATTGACGGCTAGCTGCGATTTCTTGTCGCATATTGGAGAGTAATTGGACCAATTCAGACTTAATGAATTCGATCGTATCTGATTTTTCTTGAGCTAAAAGAAACATAAGCACACCTCCTTTTGCTATAGTTTAATACTAATTTATTAAAAATGCAAGGGGGTAAAGTAAAAAAAATAAAATTTTTTTAGAAAAAGATACAGAAAAATAGAAGGCTCAAATCTCCCCATTAGAGACGGTCGAGTTCCTTATCTAAAAAATGGCTTTCCTCACTTGGGACGGGGTGTCTTGACAGAGGCTTTTAGATATAAAAAAACTCCCGAAACACACTGGATTCAGGAGTTGAGAGGCTTTGACCCGAAGGCCTTAAAGAAAAATATCGATTGATTATACAAGACCTTGTGCAATCATCGCATTTGCAACATTTTCAAAGGCAGCGATGTTGGCACCTGCAAGGTAATCTTTACCAAGTCCGTAAGTTTCTGCAGTTGTTTTAGCAGTATTGAAGATGTTGGTCATGATGTCTTTCAAACGTCCGTCCACTTCTTCGCGTGTCCATGAAAGACGTTGGCTGTTTTGGCTCATTTCAAGAGCAGATACAGCAACTCCACCAGCATTGGCTGCTTTAGCAGGTCCGTAAAGGATACCATTTTCTTTGTATACGTTGATGGCATCGATGTTACTTGGCATGTTTGCTCCTTCAGAGACAACTTTCACACCTTGAGCGACCAAACGTTTTGCAGCATCGCCATCAATTTCGTTTTGAGTTGCACATGGAAGAGCGATGTCATAGTTACCAGCATAAGTCCATACAGAACCTTCGTAGTAAGTAGCAGTTGGTTTTTCAGCAGCGTATTCAGTCAAACGTGCACGACGTTTTTCTTTGACGTCTGTAAGAAGGTCGAAGTCAATACCGTTTTCGTCGATCACGTAACCGTTTGAGTCAGATACAGAGATAACAGTTGCACCAAGTTCAGTTGCTTTTTGAAGAGCGTATTGAGCAACGTTACCAGAACCTGAGATCACGACTTTCTTACCAGCAAAGCTGTCGCCGTTGGCTTTGAGCATTTCTTCCGTATAGTAAACCAAACCATAACCAGTTGCTTCTGGACGGATCAAGCTACCACCGAAACCAAGAGGTTTACCAGTCAAGACACCAGCATCAAATTGGCGAAGGCGTTTGTATTGACCATAAAGGTATCCGATTTCACGTCCACCAACCCCGATATCACCAGCTGGAACATCAAGAGAAGGACCGATGTGTTTTTGCAATTCAGTCATGAAGCTTTGGCAGAAACGCATTACTTCAGCGTCTGTTTTTCCTTTAGGATCGAAGTCAGATCCACCTTTACCACCACCGATAGGAAGACCAGTCAAGACGTTTTTGAAGATTTGTTCGAAACCGAGGAATTTCAAGATCCCTTGGTTAACAGTTGGGTGGAAACGAAGACCACCTTTGTAAGGACCTACAGCAGAGTTGAATTGAACACGGTAACCACGGTTTACTTGGATGTTTCCTTCACGGTCAACCCAAGGAACACGGAAAGAAATTACGCGTTCAGGTTCTGTAATACGAGCCAAAATGTTTTCTTCGATGTATTCAGGATGTTTTTCAAAAACAGGTTCCAAAGTGCTGAGGAACTCTTCAACAGCTTGAAGGAATTCAGCTTCGTGGCCGTTACGAGCTTTTACAGTTTCGAAAGTGCTTTGGATATATTCTTTAGCAGTTGTCATGTTAATTCTCCTTTTTGAATGAAACGAAAACCAGCAAACCCGCTAGGGGATTGGTTTTGAGACAGTTGACAAACAATGTCATGTTTTATTACATGGATCATTATAGCAGACTTTTTTTGGCTTGTAAAGAAAAAAGTTGAATTTTCTGAAAATTTTATCGTGACTAGGAAAGTCCGAATATTTGGAAGAATTTTTAGCTTTGATTGTCCGGAAGCTTCCAAGTGATGGTATAATGAAAGAAGAAAATAGAGAGCATCCCGAACGATTCTGTTGGTGGTGTTTCAAAAAAGGAGTACAAGATGGTATCGACAAAAACGCAAATTGCTGGTTTTGAATTTGACAACTGCTTGATGAATGCGGCAGGTGTAGCCTGTATGACCACTGAGGAATTAGAAGAAGTGAAGAACTCAGCTGCTGGGACCTTTGTGACCAAGACCGCGACCTTGGAGTTCCGTGCTGGAAATCCAGAGCCACGCTACCAAGATGTGCCGCTTGGTTCGATCAATTCGATGGGGCTACCTAACCAAGGGTTGGACTATTATTTGAATTACTTATTGGAGTTGCAAGAAACGGATCCTGACCGGACCTTCTTCTTATCTCTCGTCGGCATGTCTCCTGAAGAAACTCATACCATCTTGAAAAAGGTGCAAGACAGTGACTTTAAAGGCTTGACAGAGTTGAACCTATCTTGTCCCAATGTCCCTGGGAAACCTCAGATCGCCTATGATTTTGATACGACAGATCGGATCTTGTCTGAGGTCTTTGCCTATTTCACCAAACCTCTAGGGATCAAGTTGCCACCTTATTTTGATATCGTTCATTTTGATCAAGCAGCAGCGATCTTTAACAAATACCCGCTTAAGTTTGTCAATTGTGTCAATTCGATCGGAAATGGCCTCTACATTGAGGATGAATCCGTGGTGATCCGTCCTAAAAACGGATTTGGTGGGATTGGTGGAGAATACATCAAGCCAACGGCTCTCGCCAATGTCCATGCCTTTTACCAACGTCTGAATCCAGAAATTCAGATTGTGGGGACTGGGGGCGTCTTGACTGGTCGCGATGCCTTTGAACATATCCTCTGTGGGGCTAGTATGGTGCAAATCGGAACGACCCTCCATAAAGAAGGAGTTGGAGCTTTTGAACGCATCACTGCGGAGCTCAAAGCTATCATGGAAGAAAAAGGCTACCAAAGCCTGGAAGACTTCCGTGGGAAATTGCACTACATTGACTAATCTTTCGAAAAAACTTCCTCAAGTGGAAACTTGGGGAAGTTTTTTATGAGAGTGGGACAGAAATCGGTAATTCGTTAGAATTCAATTTCGTCGCCACCTCCGCACAGTTGAGTAGGTCTGTAAAAGCTGATGAAATCAGCGTAGTAGAGCCCACTCAACCACTGCGTCTTGCTCGACAATCCAAAAATAATTGAGAGGCTAGGACTTTTGACCCAACCTCATTCTGTTCCTAGTTTTAGGAATTTTCCATTTTTATAGAGAGAAAAAGGTGTACAATGGAGGTGAAAAGGAAGGTGATTTATATGGAAGAAAGGGATGTGATTCAAGAGGCAAGAACGACGATCACCCTTCTTCAAACAGCCTTTTCTAAGGGATTCACCCCTAGTCCAGATACCCTTCGATTTCGAGAAAATCTAGATCAGATGTTGAAAGGTTTACGAAAGGCTAGGCGGGTAGACAATCGTCTGTTGATTGAGTTAGAAAAGTTTTATCAGACCGCCAGTTTATTGATTGGTCTGGGTGGGCTAGCTTTGAACGAAGAGGCCTTTCAAGCTTGGCGAGCTTATGATCACTGGCATTACGAGGTTGTGAAACCTCAGTTACAGGTCTACGGACCGACGGTGGTGTTGTAGTTGATACTAGCCTGGTGCTTGTCCACAGATATTCAGAGGAGGTGTTGGTCATGGTAGTCCTTCATGATTTTCTACATCAGTTAACCCTATCGTTTTGGAATTTTTATTACTCGCTCTTTTTCTTATTTGAAAAATAAGAAGGATTGAATCCCTTTTACATATAGTAGAAGGGATTTTTGATGCAGAATCCTTGAAAATCTGAGGCTCTTGGATTATGATGGAGCTAATAGTAAGAAGCGTTCCTTGTAGGGAATGCAGGAAGCGAGGAAAAAAGATGGCAGAGATTTATTTAGCAGGTGGCTGTTTTTGGGGCTTAGAGGAATATTTTTCACGGATCCCTGGTGTAGAACAGACGACGGTGGGCTATGCCAATGGCCAGGTAGAAACGACCAACTACCAACTGATCAAGGAAACGGATCACGCAGAGACTGTACAAGTCATCTACGATCCAGATAAAATCACCCTACGGGCGATTCTGCTCTACTATTTCCGGGTGATCGATCCCTTGTCCGTTAACAAGCAGGGAAATGATCGAGGCCGCCAATATCGGACCGGTGTCTATTATACAGACGAAGCAGACCGTGAAGTGATTGCCCAAGTGTTTTCGGAAGAAGAGAAGCAACTGGGCCACAAAATCGCGGTTGAGTTGGAACCCTTGCGCCACTATATCTTGGCTGAGGACTACCACCAAGACTACCTCAAGAAGAATCCTGGAGGCTATTGCCATATCGATGTGACAGATGCAGCCCAACCCTTGATTGATCCGTCAGCCTATCAGAAGCCAGATCAAGAAACCCTAAAAGCGAAACTGACAGCAGAGCAGTACCAAGTCACCCAAGAAAGCGCGACGGAACGTCCGTTCCACAATGCCTATGATCAGACCTTTGAAGAGGGCATCTATGTGGATATTACGACGGGGGAACCTCTCTTTTTTGCCAAGGATAAGTTTGCGTCTGGCTGTGGATGGCCAAGTTTCTCCCGTCCCATTGCCAAAGATGTTGTCCACTATTACCAGGATCATAGCCACGGGATGGAACGGATCGAAGTTCGTTCCCGCTCAGGCAATGCCCATCTCGGCCATGTCTTCACCGATGGACCAAAAGACCAAGGAGGTCTTCGCTATTGCATCAATTCGGCCTCTCTGCGCTTTATTCCAAAAGAAGAGATGGAGCAAGAAGGCTATGGTTATTTGTTAAAGGCTTTGAGATAAGAGGGCCTTTCTAGTAGATCGAAAAACGGAGTTTATGATGAAAAAAAGAAATTTGTGGTTAACGATTCTTGCGCTTTCGGCTATGGTGACTCTGATTGGATTAGGATTTACTGCCTATAATCATTTTGTATTCCATCAACCTTTTATGAATCGGACGACAAAAGGGTTGCTTTCGACCTTTTTCCTAAGTCTTGTTATGGTTGCAATTAGCTTGTCCAAATCAAACGATAAAAAGTGATGATCGATCATTTATATGAATTAATCAACTGTGCAGGAGCAGGACGATGAAGCGGTTCTAAACAATAGCACTTCTGTCCTGCTCTCTTTTTTCTCTTCTTAAAAATTGTGATACAATGAAGAGAAAGTATTTCAATGACAGCTCAATCTGTTGGCGGATCATTGGAGAAACTAGGTACGAAGAAGAGGTAGGAATGTTAGAGAAGTGGGAGAGTGTGAAAGGAACCATCAAAACGATGGGAAAAGAACTATCGGCGGCCTTTGACTGGGCTTTTGATCGTCTTTTTTCAAGGATTCAGCTGACCAATGAACAGTTTGTCTATGTGCTCTTGTCAGTCGTTTTTATCGTGGCCAATGCTATCTTGTGGGTGCAAAAGTTCCAAGGCTTTCCGATCACCGCAACCGAACGGCCAGAGGTTGTGTACAAGGCCAAGACACCGGCTGATCAGATTCCTCATACAGCTCGGATCATGGCTAATGGAGATCAGCTCTATCATGATCTGGTCTATATGAGCGCGCAAAAAGAAGATGGGACTTATGATTTTCATGAAAATTATGAGTATGTCAAACCCTGGCTACAAAAGGCGGATCTAGCCTTGGGTGATTTTGAGGGAACCATTAACCCCAATTATTATTTGTCAGGATATCCTCTTTTTAATGCGCCGAGCGAAGTCGTACCAGCCATCAAGGATGCTGGTTATGATGTCATGGATTTGGGACACAACCATATCTTGGATTCAGGTCTAGAAGGAGTCTATTCGACAGCTAAGGCCTTTGAAGATGCAGGCATCACACCTGTCGGTGTCTACACGCATGAAAAGAGAGGGCAGGCCCCCTTGGTGATCAAGGAAGTGAATGGCATCAAGATTGCTATTCTAGCCTACGCTTATGGGTTTAATGGAATGGAAACGACCCTTACTCCAGAAGAGCAAGCAGATGTCTTGTCTGATCTGGATGAAGAGCGGATGAAGGCGGAGATCCAAAAGGCAGAGCAAGAGGCCGATATCACCATTGTCATGCCCCAGATGGGAATCGAGTACCAGTTGGAGCCGACAGAAGAGCAAAAAGAGCTCTACCACAAGATGGTTTCTTGGGGGGCTGATATTGTCTTTGGCGGGCATCCCCATGTTGTAGAGCCTGCTGAAGTGGTCAATAAAGATGGTCAAAACAAGCTTATCATCTACTCAATGGGGAATTTCCTGTCCAATCAGCGTCTGGAAACCATGGGAGATGTGGAGACTGCTCAATGGACAGAGCGAGGGGTCTTGATGGATGTGACCATTGAAAAGGTTGGCCGCAAGACAAAGATCAAGACAGCTACTGCTCATCCAACCTGGGTCAGTCGGACTCCGAAGAGAACCTATTCTCCTGAAGGCTATGACTTGTACAAGTACCAGACCTATATCTTGGAAGATTTTATCCAAGGTGGCAAATACCGCGACAAGCTGGATGAGGAGACCAAGGAGAGAGTGGACACGGCTTACCGAGAAATGAAGGAACATGTTCACTTGGACTGGCCTCAGAGTGGAAAGGAATAGAGCATGGAAGGAAATGTGAACTGGATCCCGCTTGGGATCCTAGGATTGATAGTGGTGATTTGGGCAACCAAATTTCTTACGGTCATCCACCTCAATCAAAAGCTGAAGAAGGCTTGGGATGGAGCGCCTTTCTTTCGCAAGAAAGATACAGAAGAAAGTTTGATAGACAGTCTGGCTTATCCGGCTAAGGGAAAGACGATCGATAGCCAAGTGGATGATCAGACCTGGCATGATTTGGCTTTGGATGCGGTCTTTGATCAGCTCAACTACACCCAATCGAGCCTTGGGGCAGAAGCTCTCTATCAAAAAATGCGCCTGCTGGAATTCCAGCCTCAGGACCAACTTCATGACTTAGAAGCCTTCTTTGAAGAGTATCCTGATTTGCGGCTACAGGTCCAGGTCATTTTCAACCAACTGGGCAAGAAGAACCACAACATGGCGAGGAGCATTGTCGCAAATCCTGGCAAGCATTATGCAGGTTTGCCCCTCTATCTAGCCTTGGCCTGTCTTCCAATCCTCTGTCTCTTTGCAATCCCCTTTGAGCCAGTCGGGGCCATTACCCTCTTGGTGATCAGTGTGGTCTTTAATATCGTCTTTTCGAGTTTGCGCAATTGGTCCAATAAAATCCGTCTGGACAATGTTAGCTATTTGGTCCGTATCTTTGCTTCGGCAGAACGCTTGAGCCATCTAGCCTTGCCACAACAAGAAGAACTCAAGCAGGCAGTCAAACCCTTTAAGAAAACGCGGATCCTTGCCAGTGTCTTGCAGAGTCCAACGGGGACTTCGGAAATGGAAATTATTCTCCTCTACCTCAATGTCCTCTTTTTACTCCCGCAGATCGCTCAGGTTTATATTTACAATCAGGTGAAGGCTCATCAAAAAGAGGCCCAGAAGCTTCTGGATCTCCTTGGGGAGATGGAAGTTGCTATTAGCCTCTTGCGCCACAAGCGGGATCTAGAAGTGGTCTGCCAGCCAGTCTTTACGGAAACGGGTGGCATTGAGGGTGAGACGCTCTATCATCCTTTGCTGTCTAATCCGATTGCGAATGATGTGCATTTTCAAAAAAACATGGTCATCAGTGGGGACAATGCGTCCGGGAAATCGACCTATTTGAAAACTGTTGCTATCAATGCCATTCTGGCTCAAGGATTAGGCTTTGCCTACGGAGAAAGATTAGCCCTTCCTTACGGTCATGTCCTAACAGCTATGGATGTGAGCGATGACATTGAAGTTGGAGATAGCTACTTCATCACCGAAAGTAAAGCTATTTTGCGGATGATTCAGCATCTGAAAAAGCCTGGTTTTCACTATTTCTTTATTGACGAGCTCTTTAAGGGGACCAATACCATCGAGCGGATCGGATCAGGCCTTGGGATTGTCCGCTGGTTGGCTGCTCAAAACTGTCTCTACATGATTTCCAGTCATGATATTGAGCTGGTCGCAGCCTCCGGTGAAGTCAATGATAATTACCATTTTGACAGTCGCTATGTGGATGGCAAGATCGTCTTTGACTACCAGATTAAGCCAGGATCAGCTGTGACTAAGAATGCGGTCAATACCCTAGAAAGCCTTCATTATCCAGAGGAGATTACGCAAACAGCCAAGGACTTGATTGACCAGTATGAAGAGACGGGGCACTGGTCTTTGAAAGAGATTGAAAAAGAATGAAAATGAACGAAGGAGTTTGTAAATGATCGGTTTAGGGACCTTCTATAATGCCTTAGGAGTTGTATTTGGTGGGCTTTTAGGACTGCTCATCGGCCAACGTTTGTCAGAAGATTTTCATGAGACTCTTCTGAAAGTGACAGGAGTTGCTGTCTTTGTCTTGGGCATCGCGGGGACCTTGGAAAAGATGCTGGTGGTGCATGGAAGTCATGTGGAAAGTCACGGCAGTATGATGTTGATTCTGAGTCTAGTGATCGGGACCATTATTGGGGAACTCTTGAAGATTGAGGAGGGCTTTGAGCGACTGGGAACCTGGCTGAAGGAAAAGACGGGCAACCAAGGCGATACCGGTTTTGTTGATGCCTTTATAACCACGGCCTTGACCATTTGTATCGGGGCTATGGCGGTGGTTGGAGCTGTCCAGGATGGCCTGACAGGCGACACCTCGACCTTGTTGGCCAAAGCTATTCTCGATATGGTTATCGTTCTGGTCTTGACCGTTTCAAAAGGAAAGGGCGCGATCTTTGCGGTGGTTCCACTCGTGATCCTTCAGGGATTGATCACGCTGTTGGCCCATTTGATCGCACCGATCATGACTCCGCAAGCCCTTTCGAATCTGTCCCTAGTTGGCTCCAGCCTCATTCTCTGTGTAGGGATCAATCTCATCTGGGGCAAACGAATCAAGGTCGCCAATCTCCTTCCAGCAGTGCTAATTGCCATTATTTGGGCTTTTGTCGGGTGAAAAATAGAAGCTAAGCAGTAGCTTCAGATTTAAGACAAAGTCAACTTAAAAACTTTCCTTAGGTGAGTACGGACGTCAGCGAACTTCTACGAAGTTCCATGACTAAATTAAGATACAGAGGGCGTCTGCGGATAAAGTCAAAATAGGAAGTTTGACGCAGAATCTTTCGATTCTAGGAGAACTTATCTTTTTGACACAATCCGCAGCCCTTGTTCAATTTGTATTGAGCCCCTTCGCTCTTTAATTTCTGGGCTCAGGCTAAAACAGTTTCCCAAACTGTTTTACTCTCAATAATTCCGAGTGCCTGAAACGTATTGTTTCAGGCACTTTTCTCACAGCGGAAAGTTTTTGTATTTTCTTGATTCATTCTAAAAATAGAAGCTCATTTTTACTTACTTTTAGAATCGATTAACTTATTTTACTTTAAAATGGTTTGTCTCATTCTAAAGTTAACCGGTAAAGACTGGTTAGTTTTTTTGCTTGTCCTTGTGCTCTTGTTAGAAAAATGGCGGTGCTCCAAAAAGGAGGGACATTATCTTTTTTGCAAATACGGGAATTCATTTATGGAAAACAGGATTTCTGGTATGATAGTCGTAATTTCGAATAGGAAGGTTGGAGTTGCCATGAGTGATTTGAATCAGACAGTTGAATTTATTAAAGAAATCGAGAAATTAAAGTCGGTAACAAGGTTTAATAGAACCCTTGATGGACGGTTTGAAAATAGTGGCGAGCATTCTTGGCAGGGTGCGATAGCTGCGATGGTTCTTCAAGATTATTATCCTGAAAAATTGAATATGGAAAAGGTCATGTTTCTGTTATTGATTCATGATTTAGGTGAGATTTATGCCGGAGAAACTTGGGTGTTTGATGATGAAAAAAAGCTTCATGCTCATGATAGAGAGCTAGCATCTATAGAAAAAACAATGAGCCTCCTTCCAGAAGCAACCTATTTGAATATGAAAAATTCGTGGTTGGAGTTTGAAAAAGGGCAGAGTCCTGAGGCAAGATATGCAAGAGTGATTGATGCATTGGTACCACTGATCAATCATTTGGAAGTGTCAGAAGTAAATTATAATCCCGATCATATCCGTTCAGAGATGGTATTAGAAAAGAAAAAATTTATAAAAAGTGAGTCCAAAGCGTTATGGAAACTGACGGAAGAGTTGGTTCAGGAAAGTGTAGAAAAGGGATTATATTTATGATATCACTTGGTCTTTAGTAGCAACTTTCAGACTAAAAGTAAACCACCTGTTTTCACGGGTGGTTTTGACTTGCTTGATCTGTGGTATAATGGGAACAGATAGTTTGCACCCTATGAAAGGGAAAAGGTTAGATTGTATGATTAAGTTGATTGCAACAGATATGGATGGAACCTTATTAGATGAACGAGGAGAGGTGGATCTTCCGCGTCTGGAAAGGCTGTTGGACCACTTGGATCAAAAAGGGATTCGCTTTGTCATTGCGACGGGAAATGAAATCCATCGCATGCGCCAGCTCTTGGGTCCTTTGGTCAAACGGGTGACTCTAGTCGTCGCCAACGGAGCTCGGATTTTTGAGGATGACCAGATGATTCTAGGAAAATTCTGGGATCGAGAACTAGTAGAGGCGGTTCTTGCTTATTTTAAGGGGCGGGAAATTTCAGACCAGCTGGTTGTGTCAGCTGTCAATGGTGGCTTTGTCAAGGAAGGAACGGTCTTTACAGAAGTTGAGAAATTCATGCAGCCAGAAGTGATTGAAGCCTTGTACAAGCGGATGAAGTTTGTTCCGGAATTGACAGCAGATCTATTTGATCAGGTGCTTAAAATGAGCTTGGTGGTAGGCTTGGATCGTCTTGATCAAGTGAGCCAGGAAGTCCAACAAGCTTTTGGAGATCAGCTGATGGCGGTTTCGAGCGGTTTTGGCAGCATGGATCTCTTACAAGCTGGCATTCACAAGGCTTGGGGACTGGCTCAATTAATGGAGATGTGGCAGCTTAACGCCAGCCAGGTCATGGCCTTTGGTGATAGTGGAAACGACATCGAAATGCTTGAAATGGCAGGTCACTCCTATGCTGTAGCCAATGCAGAAGAAGCTGTCAAAGCTGTTGCCAAACACCTAGCACCGAGCCATCAAGAAGGTGGTGTCTACCAGGTGATCGAAGAGTATCTAGGATTGACCCCCTGGGAACAAGTGAAGGGAGAGAAATAGATGGCGGTACAACTGTTAGAAGACTGGCTCTTAAAGGAGCAGGAGAAAATCATAACAACCTATCGGGAACTCAATCAAGCCCCTCTGAAGGAGCCTGGTTTGATCTTTATCGGAGACTCCATCGTAGAGTATTTTCCCATTCATGAACTATTACAAAGTCCCAAACACATGGTCAATCGAGGAGTGCGAGGCTATAAGACGGATCTCCTTCGTGAGCATCTAGACGCCCATGTCTTTGGAACGGCGGTGGATCAGATCTTTCTCTTGATCGGGACCAATGATATCGGAAAAGAAATTCCTCAAAAGGAAACCTTAGACAATGTAGAAGCGGTCTTACAAGCAATTATGCGGGACTTTCCGCTGACCCACATCAACCTGATCTCGGTTCTACCGGTGAGTCGAGATGAGCGCTACAAACAAAAGGTCTATGTGCGGACCAATGAAAAAATTCAGGCCCTCAACCAGGCCTATCGCGAATTGGCCCAGGCCTACCACCAGGTCAGCTATATTGATGTGTATTCGTCTTTATTGGATGAAAAGGGGCAGTTGGCAGAAGCCTATACGACGGATGGCCTCCATTTAAGTGTGGCTGGTTACCGAGTTCTAGCCCAAGCTCTGCAGGAGACGTTATAGAGAAAACGTCTGTAGCAGGCAACTAGCGTTAACAGTAAAAGCCATGATTTACATGGTTTTTGGCTTGTAAATAATTAGAGTTCACCCAATTTTTTATACATACAAATAAGCGGGCTTCATGACAAAGCTCGCTTTTTCTGTTATGAAAGAAATAACTTATTTTCTAGTTTTTAGATAAATCATCTCTCCAAATATCCTTGACGGTCACATCCCCCCAATTCTTTGGGCTGAAGCGACTAGAGTAGATGGAAGTCCAATCTTTCAGGACTTTATTGCGGAGGACATCATCTTCTTCCTTGCGAATGCCTTCAATAGTCTTTCCATGCTCTGCCAGAAAGGCTTCCACTTGAGACTGTTGATAATATCTCACGCTATTCTCATCCTGATACCACATATAGCGTTCTATTTTTTTATTATGTGACTTTCAGTCCGTCTCGCTCCGTTAGGTGCGAGACAAAAAAACCACCCGCTATGCGGGTGCGCATCGAAGGTTATACCAAAAAAACTCCAAACGCGATACAATTAAGGTGTTCAAGCCAATTGTAAAGCGAAAGGAGAAAAATATGGCTCAAAAAGCACATAGTTTATCACACACAAAATGGATGTGTAAATATCACATTGTGTTCACCCCTAAGTATAGACGAAAAGTGATCTATAATCAATATCGAAGTAGTTTGGGAGAAATATTCCATAGATTATGTAGTTATAAAGGTGTTGAGATTATCGAAGGCCATTTAATGCCAGATCATGTACATATGTTGGTAAGCATTCCACCTAGAATAAGTGTTGCAAGTTTCATGGGATATTTAAAAGGTAAAAGTGCACTAATGATGTTCGATAAACACGCCAATCTGAAATATAAGTTTGGGAATCGACATTTTTGGGCAGAGGGATATTATGTGAGTACAGTTGGCCTCAATGAAGCCACAATAAAGAAATACATTCAGGAACAAGAGCGAAAAGATATTGCTTTAGATAAGTTGAGTGTTAAGGAATATGAAGATCCCTTTAGGGATAGTGGCAAGTAGTACATATGCCTCTTTGAGAGGCTTGTGACGAGTCAAATGCAATAAGGCTTGAACAAAGTGAAAGCCAGCGTCTTTAGGCGCTGGCTAGTTATCTGGGCTTATAGCCCTGGTACAAACCACCCGTTTGACGGGTGGTCATGATTTGTTACACTATATGTATAACTTACATTTATTGTATTTTTTGTCTCAGGGAGTTTTATTCTCATAAAAATAAAAACTTCAGGTGCTCTATAATTCGAAAAATAAAATTGATAACCTAATTTCCCAATGTTTCTAGGCAAGGATGATGCTGTGTATTCAACACTATGTTTATAAACATCTTTTGAATCATTATCCGTAATATGGATATCATTTAAATTATTAAACACACTTTTACGCCATAAAAATTCAATATTCTGGTAATCACTCTTCTCATAATATATTTCATCAAAAATATTATGTATTCGCTGATGCTTATAGTACTGAAAACCACCAAAAGATAAACACAAGGCTATAAAAATTGAAATAAGTAGTAGTCTTTTTTTCATCCTTCTTCTCACACGCATCCATTCTTCTGTCAATTTACAGTTTTTTCAAGTTTACCGATCCACCACTCGCGCTTTAAAGTGGGCTGGCTTATCCTCTACATTGGTGATTGCGAATCTCCACGTTTTCCGAAAGCACCATAAATTCTCCAACCTAAAAGAAAGAGAATTACAGCTAGCGAACAGAACACTATTTGATGGAACAAATGTTCTAGAACAGTTTTTTTCATTTGTTCTACAACTGCATATAATCGCTTTTTAGCTTTCTCCGAACGTTGTTCCCAAACGGTCACTGAAGAACCTGTGCTACTTTCAATCACAGCTTGATTCTCAGCTGCTAATTTCAAATATCTCCCAGCATGACGAAGCCGTTTCTCTCCATTCAACCAACTAATTTCAACACGCTTGTCTCCTTGTAATCGATTATTATAACTGATGGATACCGCCTTATTCTCAGGGGAAATCTTACTTTCAATTTGACTATAGTCGTCCACCACATAGATAAGGCCGATGTTATGTCCATTTTCTTTCGATGTTACTAAATGAATATGCTCATCAAGAGCATGCCAATCCTGATCACTTTTATCTTGAATCCATTGAACCATACTGCTGTTCACATCCATCTTAGAAAATGAAATATATTGGTAGATCGGCTTCAAAATGAACAATAAAAAATAAACAAGCAAAACGAGTGAACAAAAGATAAATTTGTTTTTATTTTTCATTTACTTCTCCTCAATAAGATCATTTTTATCATGAATAATACTTAATAAGAAACGATTAAAAGTATACATTGGATCTCTTCCCCAATGTTCATATACTTCTGGATTTTCTTTAATTTTTGACTCAAGTGTTAACCATTTATCTTGTAAATGTAAAATTCCTTCATCATAATTCCCATTTCCTAAATTAACAACAAATTCGCGTGCTCTTGATTTAGTCTGCGACTCTACCTCATCATAATATTCACTTACAGTTTCAACGTAATCTCTGTTGTTTTTTATTCTATAATAAATATTCACTGCATCAAGATCAGCTTTATAATCGTCATTTCCCATACTTGGAGGAGCTCCGTTAGCACCTGCCACATCACCAAGATAACCTGCTCTCTCATTTAATATTCCGAATATAGTATCTGCTACTTCTTCCATTGGAGATTCATTAAAATAAGTGGAAATAACCGCATTTTGATGAGTATAATCGGCTTTACCACCAAATCTATCTAACATTTCTTCCAGTTGTTCTTTTTGTTGAGTATCTAATTCGTTAAAACTACTTATACCAAATATTGCATCTGCTGCTATGTTTAGTTTTTCTTCAACAATTTCTTTTGAATCACTTTCCTTTATTGCAACTAATCCCGAATACTTATGTTGATTCACTAACGCTTTTTTTATTAAATCAATTTTAGGATCTTTAAAACCAAGGTTATTCATCTCTTTTACAAAGTGTTCTTCTGCTTTTTGTGATGGTAATCCTGCAGTATAATACCATGAAATTCCTGAATAGGAGATTTCAGCCATTAACCGAATAAATTCTATGTTGGCTTTTTTTGCTCCATATTTATTTCTTAATTTTTCATACAAATCATATATTATTTTTGATTCAGTCTCATTAAAACCATAAGCAACTTGTAGAGTATTTATAAATCGTCCTTCTGAAAAAGATAAACTCTTATCAATTGGATTTAAGTCATGATTCTTAAGTGTAGTATTCTTCATTTTATCAAACCAAGTCATGTCTACACCGTCTACATAATAGTTACCATTATTATCGACAATAATCTTACTTAGCTGTGTGGCTCCCTGGATTGCTAAGGATAAAACTTGTAGGCTATCACTGAAATATTGAGAAACCTGCAACACAAACCATTCTAACTTCTCAATTTTGTCTTTCAGTTCGTCAATCCCCATCTGTAATTGGTATTCCAACTCATGTAAGGCATTATTTTTTGAGATATGATTTCCCAAATTTCCAGTTCCTAAAGCACCTATTATACTCCGAAGTTTTTCGTTTTCCCTTATCTGTGTCTTTACTTCTGCTAACTGTTTTTCTCTTGTTTCTTTCTGAGTTTTCAAATCATCTAAATCTAACTCGCCAAATCCTGAAATGACGGCATCTGCACTCTTATATGAGGACAACTCTGTCTGAATGTCATCTATAGCTGATTGAAGTTTTTTTATTGATGGAATGATGATCTCTGAAAATAGATTTTTCCCTGCAGTGTATGCTGCACCCTGTAATTTACCTGATTCAAGGACAGAAATTAAATGATCACTACCACTAGAGAGTCTATCTGTTATTTCATTTGCAATCTCAATATTACTATTCATTGCCTCAATCAATGAACTTGACTCTGAAGAACTATACTTTATTCCCATGGTAGACTATTCCTTTCATGTATTAACTTTTCTTTTTTCATGTCTATATCTTTTAATAATTTCTTTGCTTCATAATCAAAGCCGTCAAGCTGATTATTCCCATATTGTTCAACTTTCAGTTCTAGCTCTCTCGTTTCTTGGATGAATCTTTGGTTTTGTAGATTTACTGATAATCTTTGTTCTGCATTAATAGAAATGTTTCTAAATTGCTCTATAAAATTCTCCAAAGATTGTTCACGACGTTTTTTCAAATTACGAAGTTCATCTTCTTCATGTTCGAGTTGAACTATTTGGTGAAATAGTCTATCTCTCTCTTTTTCATTAATGTCTTGTTTCACTAGACTTAACTCCTCCAACGTTGAGCCTGCTCAATATCTCTTTTTTCCATTGTTTCAGCAATTTGAGGAAATTTATTGGCCTGAATTAAAACAGCTTCGCTAAACTTTCCAACTGCTTCAAGCATTTGATTGGTCACTTCCTTACCATTTTCCATCCCTGTAATACCAGAAGAATAACTAAACTCTACTTGTTTGTTGTCTTTCTGAGATACATCTAAACCAAGTAATTCACCAATAGCAGCCTGAGCTTCTATTGGACTGGACTTAATTTGAACTTTATCCATAATACGTTCCTCCTCTACAATTCATTTTAGGTTCTATCTTATCATACTTTTTAGGAAAAGACATTTAAATTCCATGTAGAAGAGATACGAATGATATATCAAAAAGCTCAATCAGACAAATCTTCAAAGGAAGATTTGTTTTTTTTAAAATCTTTTGGTTGACAAATGTAAATCTTAGGAGTAAAATAGCATCATAAGATTTACAAATGTAGATTTAGAAAGGAGAAGCCATGCAAATTTCCAATGCGGAATGGCGCATCATGAAAATTATCTGGATGGAAGGCAAGCAGACCAGCAGGGATTTGATCGCCGTCTTGTCCGAGCGCTTTGACTGGTCCAAGTCGACCATCAAGACCCTCTTGACGCGCTTGGTTGAAAAGGGCTGTCTGACCAGAGAAAAATCTGGCAAAGCCTTTGTCTACTCGGCTTTGTTGAAGCAGGACCAGAGTTTAGACTTGGTGGTTGAGGAGGTGAAAGACAAGGTTTGCTCAAAAAGAATTGTCCAGGTGCTTGAAAACTTGATTCAGGAGAGTGACTTTACGCTTGCAGATCTTAATCAGCTGCAGCAGGTCCTGGAAGAAAAGAAAGCAGAGGCTGTCGCAACAGTCCGCTGCAATTGTATGTAATAGAAAGAAGGAAATTCCATGTTTGGATTGTTAATTAGTATTGTTTGTTTACTTTTGGTTGCTTTTATTGCTTGGTGGTTCTTTGCAGAGCATGAAAAGGTAAGCGGCCACGCTCGTCAGAAATCAGGTTATCAAGAAATTGAAGTCGAAGTCATGGGGGGCTATTCGCCTGAAACCATTGTCCTGAAAAAAAATGTTCCAGCCCGGATCATCTTTAATCGCAAGGATCCATCTTCATGTCTGGCTCAAGTGATCTTTCCAGATTTTGGCGTTCATGAAGATTTGCCTTTAGGTGAAAAACATGTCATTGAAATTACGCCAGAAAAAGCGGGCGAATATGGGTATTCATGTGGAATGAACATGATGCATGGTCAAATGATTGTGGAATAAAGGAGTAGGTATGGCAGAAAAACAAAAAGCAGTTGTGGAAAACGGAGTGCAAAAGATCCGTATTACAGCAGAAAAGGGCTATAGTCCCAAAGAATTTCAACTTCAAAAAGGGATCCCTGCTGAAATCACCTTCCATCGGGTCAATCCTTCCGGCTGTTACAAGGAAATTTTGTTTGAAGATCAGGGGATTTTAGAGCCTTTGGAAGTCGGTGTGGATAAGGTGATATCCTTTACCCCGACAGAAACAGGGGACTTCGAGTTTTCATGTGGAATGAAGATGCAAAAGGGTTCCTACACGGTTGTGGAAAAACGCCGTCGTGTCTTAGGTTTACTGGGTCGCTTTTGGATTACTAGTATCTTTACTCTTCCTTTATTGATCTTGATGATCGGGATGATGGCAGGATTTGTATCCCATTCAGTCAGTCACTGGGGGACTTTTCTAGCGACAACACCGATCATGTTGGTAGCAGGAGTTCCTTTTATCAAGAGTGCCTGGGCCTCATTTAAGAAGCACCATTCCAATATGGATACCTTGGTAGCTCTTGGAACCCTGGTAGCCTATGTCTATAGTGTATTTGCCCTTTTTACTGGTCAGCCAGTATACTTTGAGGCTGCGGGTTTTATCATCTTCTTTATCCTCTTAGGACAAGTCTTTGAGGAACGGATGCGTAACAATGCCTCCGAGGCTGTGGAAAAGTTGTTGGATTTGCAGGCAAAAACGGCTCAAGTTCTCCGTGATGGGAACTATGTCGAGGTGGCGGCAGAAGATATCCAAATTGATGACTTGATTCGGGTCCGTCCTGGGGAAAAGATTGCGGTTGATGGGACGATTGTAGAAGGAAGTACGACCATTGATGAGTCGATGGTGACAGGTGAAAGCTTGCCTGTGGAAAAATCAGTTGGTGATGCAGTTATCGGCTCCACTATCAACAGCAATGGGACCATTCTCTTTAAGGCTGAAAAAGTCGGTAGTGAGACCCTCTTATCTCAAATTGTGGACTTTGTCAAAATGGCCCAATCCAGTCGTGCTCCCATTCAAGATTTGACGGATAAGATTTCAGGTATCTTTGTTCCAGTGGTGACGATTTTGGCCATTGCGACTTTCTGGGTTTGGTCCGTGCTTCTGGGCGCGTCGCTTCAAGAGGCCATGCTCTATGCAGTCTCTGTCCTCATTATTGCCTGTCCTTGTGCCCTTGGTTTAGCAACCCCAACAGCCCTCATGGTCGGAACCGGCCGTAGTGCCAAGATGGGGGTTCTGATTAAAAATGGAACAGTTCTTCAAGAAGTGCAAAAGATTCAAACCGTTGTGTTTGATAAGACAGGGACTATTACCATTGGCCAACCACTTGTAACCGATGTTGTAGGAGATGAAGCGCGTGTCTTGACACTGGCTGCTAGTCTTGAAACTTTTTCAGAACATCCACTAGCCCAAGCGGTGTTATCCCAAGCAGAAGAAAAAGGTTTGGTGTTATCCCCTGTGGAAAACTTCCAAGCGATTGAAGGAAAAGGGGTCCAAGGTCAGATCGACCAGCAGTTGGTGACCTTGGGAAATGGCAAACTTCATGACGGGACAGCGATGGATCCGGAGCTTGAAAAACGGATGGTAGAGTTGCAAGAGCAGGCCAAAACAGTGATCAGTTTGTCTGTGGATGGGCAAGTGATTGGCTTGATTGCCATTCAAGATGCTCCGAAGGCCAGCTCAAAAGAAGCGATCAAAAAGCTCAAAGAACGGGGCTTGAAAACGGTCATGTTAACGGGGGATAATGAACGGGTGGCCCAAGCTATTGCTAAGCAAGTGGGAATTGACACCGTCATTGCTGATGTCCTTCCTCAAGAAAAAGCTAGCGCCATCCAAAAACTGCAAGAAACTAGCAAGGTCGCCTTTGTTGGAGATGGGATCAATGATGCTCCAGCTCTCTCGATCGCGGATGTGGGGATCGCTATGGGATCTGGAACGGATATTGCGATCGAGTCCGGTGGCATCGTGCTCACGCAAAATGATTTGCTTGGCGTTGTGCGCGCCTTTGACATGAGTCAAAAGACCTTCCGCAGGATCTTACTCAATCTCTTCTGGGCCTCTATCTACAATATCCTTGGGATTCCAATTGCTGCTGGAGTCTTTGTAGGACTGGGATTGACCCTCAATCCAGAACTAGCAGGTCTTGCTATGGCCCTTAGTTCTTTGTCTGTTTTGACTAGCTCGCTGCTTCTCAATGTTGCGAAAATTGATTAATGGGAACAAAAAGTGATACAGAATTTTGTATCACTTTTTGTTCGATTTCCTACAGCTACAAGTCTTAGAGGTGCATGTAAATTATAATAAAATATCCTATTCTACTATAGTTTGTGAAATTTTCTCAAAAAAGAGCATCTGTTATGTAATAGGGATTGAGCATCTCTGAGCAGATTCTTATACATGTGCATCTCTTTGTGATAAATTAATACTGTAATCGTTTTGTAAATCGTTTTCATGAGAAATGTCAGAAAAAACTCATTTTCAAAACGAAACCTGATCGCAAAGATGAAGTAGAAGCGCTATGCTACATTTTTAAAGGATCAAAATAGATTTAAAGGAGAGTTAGAATGACTCAAGGGAAAATTACTGCATCTGCAGCAATGCTTAACGTATTGAAAACATGGGGCGTAGATACCATCTACGGGATCCCATCAGGAACACTTAGCTCACTCATGGACGCTTTGGCTGAAGACAAAGATATCCGTTTCTTGCAAGTTCGCCACGAAGAAACAGGTGCTCTTGCAGCGGTTATGCAAGCTAAATTTGGTGGCTCTATCGGGGTTGCAGTTGGTTCAGGTGGACCTGGTGCAACTCACTTGATCAACGGTGTTTACGATGCAGCGATGGATAACACTCCATTCCTTGCTATCCTTGGATCACGTCCAGTTAACGAATTGAACATGGATGCCTTCCAAGAATTGAACCAAAACCCAATGTACAACGGTATCGCTGTTTACAACAAACGTGTAGCTTATGCAGAACAATTGCCAAAAGTGATCGACGAAGCTTGCCGTGCTGCCGTTTCTAAAAAGGGTCCAGCTGTCGTTGAAATTCCAGTAAACTTCGGTTTCCAAGAAATCGACGAAAACTCATACTATGGATCAGGTTCATACGAGCGTTCATTCATCGCTCCTGCTTTGAACGAAGTTGAAATCGACAAAGCTGTTGAAATTTTGAACAACGCTGAACGCCCAGTGATCTATGCTGGTTACGGTGGTGTGAAAGCTGGTGAAGTGATTACTGAATTGTCACGTAAAATCAAAGCACCAATCATCACAACTGGTAAAAACTTTGAAGCCTTTGAATGGAACTATGAAGGTTTGACAGGTTCTGCTTACCGTGTTGGTTGGAAGCCAGCTAACGAAGTGGTCTTTGAAGCAGACACAGTTCTTTTCCTTGGTTCAAACTTCCCATTTGCTGAAGTATACGAAGCATTCAAAAACACTGAAAAATTCATCCAAGTGGATATCGACCCTTACAAGCTTGGTAAACGTCACGCCCTTGACGCTTCTATCCTTGGTGATGCAGGTCAAGCAGCTAAAGCTATCCTTGATAAAGTAAACCCAGTTGAGTCTACTCCATGGTGGCGTGCAAACGTTAAGAACAACCAAAACTGGCGTGATTACATGAACAAACTCGAAGGTAAAACTGAGGGTGAATTGCAATTGTACCAAGTCTACAATGCCATCAACAAATATGCTGATCAAGACGCTATCTATTCAATCGACGTAGGTGACACTACTCAAACATCTACTCGTCACCTTCACATGACACCTAAGAACATGTGGCGTACATCTCCACTCTTTGCGACAATGGGTATTGCCCTTCCTGGTGGTATCGCTGCTAAGAAAGACAATCCAGATCGCCAAGTATGGAACATCATGGGTGACGGTGCATTCAACATGTGCTACCCAGACGTGATCACTAACGTTCAATACGACCTTCCAGTTATCAACGTTGTCTTCTCAAATGGTAAATATGCCTTCATCAAGGACAAATACGAAGACACAAACAAACACTTGTTTGGTTGTGACTTCCCTAATGCTGACTATGCGAAAATCGCTGAAGCTCAAGGAGCTATTGGATTTACAGTTGACCGTATCGAAGACATCGACGCAGTCGTTGCTGAGGCTGTTAAATTGAACAAAGAAGGTAAGACAGTTGTCATCGATGCTCGCATCACGCAACACCGTCCACTTCCAGTGGAAGTTCTTGAGTTGGATCCAAAACAACACTCAGAAGAAGCCATCAAAGCCTTCAAGGAAAAATACGAAGCAGAAGAACTCGTACCATTCCGCCTCTTCTTGGAAGAAGAAGGGTTGCAATCACGCGCAATCAAATAATCCTGCTCGTCGAAAATCAAATGTAAATATTGTAGATTATATTCTTTGATTTTGTAGAGAGAAACTTAAAAGATCGGAGCAATCCGGTCTTTTTATGGAGGATAGTAAATGAATTTAAATCAGTTAGATATCATCGTTTCAAATGTTCCTCAAGTCTGTGCTAGCTTGGAACGTATCTTGGACAAAAAGGCGGACTATGTTGACCAAAATTTTGCTCAGTTCACGATTGGCAGTCACTGTCTCATGTTATCCCAAAACCATTTGATTCCTTTGGAAAACTTTCAGTCAGGAATCATTCTTCATATCGAGGTTGAGGATGTAGAGCAGAGCTACAAACGGTTGAAAGATCTTGGTATCCAGGTTTTAAACGGTCCAGTTGTAACCGATTGGGGAACAGAAAGCCTGCTAGTTAAAGGCCCAGCTGGTCTAGTGCTTGATTTTTATCGTATGAAGTAGGTAATTCTATTATCAAAAAATTTAAACGTTCTTGGAGTGGAATATAAACAGATCGGAGCAATCCGATCTTTTTTTATTTCCAAGTGCAGGAGTTATCTTAGAATAGGTTTAGTTTTTCATAGGATCTTGTAGGATTTTTGGGAAAGAGAAGGGTATAATAGAACTATCAAATCAAGTGAGGTAGAGAGATGACCGACAAACTTCAATTTCCAGATGGTTTCCTTTGGGGTGGGGCGACGGCTGCTAACCAGTGTGAGGGAGCTTATAATGAAGACGGCCGTGGCTTGGCTAATGTGGATGTGGTGCCGATTGGGCCTGATCGTCACGCCATTATTACGGGCCAGAAAAAGATGTTCGACTTTGAAGAAGGCTATTTTTATCCAGCTAAAGATGGCATTGATATGTACCATCGCTACAAGGAAGACATTGCGCTCTTTGGGGAAATGGGCTTTAAAACCTATCGTTTGTCCATTGCCTGGTCTCGGATCTTCCCTAAAGGAGATGAACTAGAGCCGAATGAAGCAGGTCTACAGTTCTATGAAGACCTCTTTAAGGAGTGCCATAAGTATGGCATTGAACCCTTGGTGACCATTACCCACTTTGACTGTCCCATGCATTTGATTACCGAGTATGGAGGTTGGCGTAGTCGTAAGATGTTGGAATGTTATGAACGTCTCTGCCGGACCCTCTTCACTCGCTACAAGGGCTTGGTCAAATACTGGCTAACCTTTAATGAGATCAATATGATCCTCCATGCGCCTTTTATGGGAGCAGGTCTCTGCTTTGAAGAAGGGGAGAATGAGGAGCAGGTCAAATACCAGGCGGCTCACCATGAATTGGTCGCTTCAGCCATTGCTACCAAGCTAGCCCATGAGATTGATCCTAACAATAAGGTCGGCTGTATGCTAGCAGCAGGGCAAAACTATCCGCATACCTGTGCTCCACGAGATGTCTGGGCTGGTCTAGAAGAAGATCGCAAGAACTATTTCTTCATCGATGTGCAGGCGCGTGGGGAATACCCTAACTATGCCAAGAAAGAGTGGGAACGTCAGGGAATCACGGTTGAGATGACGGAGCAGGACCTGCAATTGTTGAAAGACCATACAGTGGACTTTATTTCCTTCTCCTACTATGCCAGTCGGGTCGCTTCAGGGAATCCAGCTGAAAGGGAGAAAACAGCGGGCAATATCTTTGCCTCTCTGAAGAACCCCTACCTAGAAAGCTCGGAATGGGGTTGGCAGATTGACCCTCTTGGGCTCCGCATTACGCTGAACACCATCTGGGATCGCTATCAAAAACCTCTCTTTATCGTGGAAAATGGACTAGGCGCCGTTGATACCCCAAATGAAGCCGGGGAGATTGAGGATGACTACCGGATTGATTACCTCGCAGCCCATGTCAAGGCCATGCGGGATGCCATCCACGAAGATGGTGTTGTCCTCTGGGGCTATACAACTTGGGGCTGTATTGACCTCGTCTCTGCCGGGACAGGAGAAATGAAGAAGCGCTACGGCTTTATCTATGTCGATCGGGACAACGAAGGTAAGGGAAGCTTGGATCGCTCCCGTAAGAAATCCTTCTATTGGTACAAAGAAGTCATTGCGACCAATGGGGCTTCTGTAGAATAAAAGTTTTCGGTACTTGCTGGCCGACTCTCTCCTATAAACGAAAAAGCTTAGAATCCCAACCACAAGCTGGGGTCCTAAGCTTTTTGTATGTAGTTAAGCCAAGTCATTATGGATTTACTGGTCGTAATCTAAGACATTGTTCTCGATGACAAACTTAGATTCAGCGGAAATGTTGGCTGCTCCTAGTTGCAACTGTGAACTTCCGTCTGGCTTCATGATGTGCCACTGACCGTCCTTGTGGGCAAAGATGGCCTCAAATGTGACGTTATTGCTCTTGTCTCGAATGGGTAGAACAAATGCTTGATCTGTATTCTCTAAAAGGATTTCTTCCTTTTTTTCAAAGTTATAGATATAAAATTGCCCAGCTCTTTGCCCCAAACCATGAAGTTCATCGACTTTTTGCCAATTCTCAAACTTATTCCGAACAAGGGATTCATTATAAATCTTGTTGAAGGTTTCGTTGCGTTTCTTCGTTTCTTCCTCGTCTAGTGTTTTCTGAAACTCTGAAACCTTTTTAGTCGTTTGAATGGTTTGTCTGTTTTGCTCCCTGATTTGCTGGCGGTGGATGACTCGCATCATTCTTGCAGCAACGCCCAGGATGACAAGGATGGATACAAGACTGATTTTAGTTTTAGCATTATTTTTCATAGATGAGTCTCCCTATTGTGTCATTGGTCCTATTATACCTTTTGAAAGAAAGGATCGTCAAGTTCATCTTGTGATGATCTAACATGCAGATCTACCTGGGGACAATAGAATTTTATCAGATTTTCATTGACGAAGGTCCCTTTATTTGATAGGCTAGGGGAATAGAACTGATTTCGCAAGAAAAGAAAAAAGGAGCGAGGCAAGTGGCACGGATTTTATTAATCGAGGATAATAATGATATCCAAGAAATTTTATACAGTCTCTTAAGTGAAGACCATGAGGTCCTTCAGGCTTTTTCAGGTACAGAAGGGCTGCGGCTCTTCCAGCAAGAAGCTGTTGATTTGGTCCTTCTGGATATCATGCTTCCAGGGAAAAATGGGGACCAGGTCCTTGAGGAGATCCGTTTGCACAGTCAGACACCGGTTATCATGATGACGGCTCTTGGAGACAAACACCTCATTAGCCAGTATCTCCTTGCAGGTGCCAATGATTATATTGTCAAGCCCTTTAATCTGGACGAAGTGGCGGCTCGGGTGACGGTGCAGTTGAGAAATCAACCGACGGTAGCACAGGAAGCTCAATCGTCGCAAAAGCTATCCTTTAAGAATTTGGTCTTAAATCCAGAAACTTTTGAATTGGAGTCCGGAGAACAGACGCTTCGCTTGGGCAAAAAAGAATTTCAAATTTTTGAGACCTTGCTGGCGCATCCAAGGAAGATTTTCACCAAGGAAGAATTGTATGAGGCGGTCTGGGAAGAAGTCTATCTGCCTGGTGACAATACCCTCAATGCCCAACTGAGCAATCTCCGAAAGAAAATTGCCCAGCTTGATCCAGATGAGGACTATATTGAAACGGTCTGGGGCTTGGGTGTTCGCTTGAAAGGAGACAAGTAATGTGGGTTTTAGTTCTAATTCTTGTCGTCCTTGTCCTTCTCTTGGGCTTGGGTTATGCTCGCTTGCTTTCTGCCTTAAGGGATTTGCAGGAGCAGATTCAAAAGAAGCTTCAAAGCGGGAGTGGGGTACGGCTGACCTCTCAGGTCTCAAAAAAAGAATTGGTCGCCTTGACCAAGCAGGTCAGTGATCTCTTTGACCAGATCGAGCGGACCAATCGGATTGCCTTTCAAGAGAAAAAGACCTTGGATATGGCCATCAGTAATATTGCTCACGATATCCGGACGCCTTTGACCATTGCATCAGGCTATACCCAACAAATCATTAAGGGTGGGACGCAGGAAGAGGAGAAGCTGAAGAAAATTGCTTCCAATCTTCAAGTCGTCTCAAAACGTTTGGAATCTCTCTTGGAATACAGACGCTTGATGGAGGGAGCTATTCAGCCTCGGATTTCAAACGTTAATCTCAGTCAAGTCTTAACCCAGCAGTTGTTCCAGTATTATGATAGCTTGTCTGAGGCGGGGATTACCTTAGAGGTAGAGCTAGAAGAGCATCTTCATTATGCTACGGATCCTGAGCTTTGGGAGCGCCTCTTGCAAAATATGCTCAGCAATGTCCTCAAGCATGGAAAGGAGCAGGCCCGTTTGACCTTGATGTCGGATGCAGACACGATTCGGGTCGAGCTGCGCAATATTGTGCAACAACCGATCCAGCACTTAGACCAATTGGCTAGTCGATTCTACTCTGAAAATCTCTCGGATACAGAAGAGTCATCTGGCTTGGGTCTCTATATCATTCAAAATTTTGTAGAGATCTTAGGCGGGGACTTGCAACTGGCAACGGAGGCAGACTGGTTTATCTTGACCATTACACTAAGAAAAAAGGCTTGAGCACCGCTCAAGCCTTTTTGTTATAAATCCTTGTGTTTAAAAGTAGCGAGTCCCAGGAAGCCGAAAACAAGGATGAATCCAAGGGCGATAGAGAGAGTGTTGGTTGTTGCTGTGGTGCTCTGTACCAAGGAATATTGGAATTCCAAGTTTAGATAGTGGAGAATGTCAATATCTTTAAAGAAAAGCGCAGGAAGGCTTAAGAGGATATTTCCAATGAAGTAGCCAACGAAGGCCAAGGTGATGGATTGGCTAGCGTAAAGAAGGAAGGAAATGATGCTGACCCAAGCCAAGGTGGAAAGGAACTGAATCAGCACGGTCAGTCCAAAATGAGCAAGGAAGTGCTCTGGCATGGTTCCAAGTCCATTGTAGAGGGTCGCGATCAAGAAGACGAGACCATAAGAAACAAGAAATTGAAAGAGAGCAATGGTCAGGACAACGGCGCTTTTGGCAAAGTAGTAGCTGGTACGCGAAACACCATAGGCCAGACTATTCTTGTATAAGTTTTGCGTTAAGTCTGTTCCCAGGACCAAGGTGATGACAATAATGGTAAAGAGGATAGTCACACTGATGCTGGAAGAGTAGTTGGTCAAGGCTTTAAAGCCTGTCCAAACTTCGGTCGCTTGGGGCAATTTGGATTCCGTATTGACGCCGACGTAGCCAGTAGCTCCAAAGATGACTCCAGACAGGATGTTGAGAACGAGAATGGCTTCTGTAATCCAAAAACCTTTGGAGCGAAAAAGTCTGTAAAAATCTGCTTGAATGGTATGCAACATGATAAATCTCCTAAATGAAATATGTGGGATAAGTAAAACAAGACAGTGGTTTGACTAGTCTACCAAGTCCGTAAAGAATTTTTCCAGATCTTGGCGGGCATAGTAGATTTCGTCCACGTCAATATCCGCTTTAACCAAGGCTTTGACAATGACTTTAATATCGTGAGTCTGTCCGAAGATATGGATTTCTCCATCCTTATCGATGACCTTGATGCGGTGATGGAGTTGATCCTGAATCAGTTGACTCGCAAGGGCTAGCTGGCTAGTCTTGAGGATGATGTAGTCTTCTCCTTGTTCTTCGAATTCAGCCTTGCTAATTTCTTTGATCAGGCGTCCTTGGTCGACAATACCAAAGCGATTGGCAACCAGATAGAGTTCGGAGAGGATGTGACTGGAAATGAGGATGGTCATGCCGAGTTCATCATTGAGGCGTTTGATCATCTGACGGAATTCCTTGATTCCGACTGGATCAAGGCCATTGATGGGTTCGTCCAGAATAAGGAAATCTGGCTTAGCAATGAGCGCAATCGCAATTCCCAACCGTTGTTTCATTCCTAGTGAGAAGTCACGGAATTTCTTCTTACCCGTATTATTCAGGCCAACATAGTTCAGGGTTTCTTTGATGACCTGGTCGGGATTGGGGATATGGCGAGCCTTGCAATAGTAGACCAGGTTTTGATAAGCGGTCATATGCTTATGGGCCACGGGACTCTCAATGACGGATCCAACCCGTTTAAGCGCTTGGGTCCACTGGGAGCGATTTGTAGAAGCAAAGAGAGAGACGCTTCCATCAGTTTCTTGAATCAGCTGGGTGATGACCTTGATGAGGGTGGTTTTCCCTGCACCATTTTTTCCGATCAGGCCGTAGACGTCGCCTTTGCGAATGGTGAGATTCACATCATTTAAGGCGTATTGATGACCAAATTTTTTACTCAAATGGGAAATTTCTAATACTTTTTCCATGGTTTTCTCCTTCGTCCAAATGACTAGTTGTTTTCTTTACACTCTTAGTATATAGCTTGCTTTTCAAATAACTATCAAGCAATTCTCAAATATTTCTAAAAAAAGAGAGTGGGACAGAAATCGGTAATTCGTTAGAATTCGATTTCGTCGTCCCACCTCCGCACAGTTGAGTAGGGCTGTAAAAGCTGATGAAATCAGCGTAGTAGAGCCCACTCAACCACTGC
>NZ_JAQFJL010000011.1:0-62762 GCF_030440045.1 Streptococcus sp. SP8
CGCAGTGGTTGAGTGGGCTCTACTACGCTGATTTCATCAGCTTTTACAGCCCTACTCAACTGTGCGGAGGTGGGACGACGAAATCGAATTCTAACGAATTACCGATTTCTGTCCCACTCTCTTTTTTCATTTTTACTGGCTAAGATTTTTTCTTAGTAAAATAATTTAAAATATATAATTTCCTTTATTAATATGGTAAAATAAACGTAATTACTAATGATTGAAATGGATTATAAGTTATGCATATAGATCGAAAAATTCAATTGGGTGAATTATATAAGGAACTGAGAATTGCCAGAGGCTTAAAACAAAAGGATGTTGCTAGGAAAGGGTTAAGCATAGCACAATTGTCTAAATTTGAAAATGGGCAAACGATGTTAAGTGCTGATAAATTATTAATAGCGATAGAATCAATCCACATGACTTTTGAAGAGTTTGGCCATAAATTAAATAATTATGAATTACCTAAAGATATTATTTTAGGTAAGAAGATATCCACTTTATTTTTGAAACAGGATATTAAAGGATTAGAGTATCTATTAACCGAAGTATTACAGAGTGAAGAGACGGATCGATATCAAAGAATTCAGTCATTCATTATTGAAAATGCGATACATTCATTAGATCAAAACTATGAAAGAAATATAGAAGATAGAAAAGTGTTGGTAGATTATCTATTTTCAATCGAATCTTGGACATGGTTTGAATTATATGTATTTGGGAATACCATGACTTTAATTTCTGATGAAGATTTATTATTTTTTGGAGATCAGCTTGCGGAAAGGACTAAAGATTATAATTTTCTTAAACACAATTTAAGTTCTTTAAAATTAACGTACATAAATTTAATTGGCGAATTGATTTTAAGAAAAATTGATACTCAAGTTCCATTGTTTATACTCGAGCTAGAAAAGCTTTTTTTCCCATATGATATGCTAGAAATCATGTTGTTAAAATTTTTAAAATTAGTAAATGGTTACTTAAAGTCAAAAAATTCTAAAAAGGAAATTAAACAATTTATAGAGTCTCTTCGAGTTGTTGGTGATGAGTTAAACCAGATAGGGATAAAAATAGATATGTATCGGCAGGAGTACAGATTTACTCCTGCTTTCGCCTTTATTCAGGCGGTTTGACGTGTAGTACGCCGCATATATTCCCGCTCCATTTCCCGCATTTCCTCGTCTGTGGGAATATCCACAATCCCGACATAGGAATAGTAAATGTCGATTTGCTGTGTCCGTTTCCCGTCCTTTTTCTCACGCTCATGGATTACGATTTTATCCACAAATGCGTTTAGGATTTCGGGCGTGAGTTCGTCAATGCGGGTATATTTCTTCGTGACGGCTATCAGCTTTGCTACATTGGTCACTTCCATATCGGCTTGGCTGACCTCTGCGGTCAACGCTTCGATTTCACGCTTTAACTGTCCCTGCTCCGCTTCATATCCGTCTGACAGCTTGTAAAAGCGTTCGTCATTCAGTTTTCCGCTGACATTGTCCTCGTAGATTTTGCGGAACAGGCGGTCAAGCTCATCCATCCGCTTTTCGTCTTTTTCTATCTGTTTCTGCTTTGCGGACAGTTCGTATCGGCGTTCCGCAAGGGTGGTGTCTATCTGCCGTCGGATAAATACCCGCTCAAACTGCTGTAAATAGGACAGGAAATGCTGAAGCTGTTTCAAAACCAACTGGTTTAATGCGTCCTCTCGGATATAATGCTGCGTGCAGTTCTGCGTGCGGCTCGTCCGTTTGTACTGCGAACAGCGGAAATGGGCGTATCCGTTGGCAGTGGCAAGGCTTAACTTTGCCCCGCAGTCGGCACAATAGAGCAGTCCAGAAAACATGCTCGTAATCCCGCTTTTGTTCGGTCTGCGTTTGTTTTCCCGTATTATCTGTACCTTTTCCCATATATCCCTGTCAATGATGGGGGCATGGGCATTTTCGATATACGCCCGCCTGTCCTTTGCGGTGGGGATGCGTTTTTTGCTCTTAAAGCCAAGCCTTGTGGATTTGAAGCTTTCCGTTATGCCGATATATGCTACGTTTTCCAGAATGGCGGCTACGGCAGATGTTTCCCAGCAATACGGGTCTTCCGACACTTTTGCAACGCCGATTCCCTTTGACGCTTTGTAGGCTGACGGGGTAAGCGTCCTGTCTTTCCAGAGGGTTGTGGCTATGGCAGACACGCCCTTTCCCTGCATGCAGAGGGAGAATATCCTGCGGACGACTGCCGCCGCTTCCCCGTCCACAAGCCATCGGGTCTTGTCATCTGGATTCCGTAAATATCCATAAGGCGGCGCACCCAGATGTTCGCCTGCAAGCCCCTTCGCTTTCTTAACTTCCTTTACCTTTTTGCTCGTGCTTTTGGGATACCATTCGTTAAAAAGGTTGGTAAAGGCGGCAAATTCATTGCTCTCAAGGCTGCCAGTGTCCACGTTGTCCATGATGGCGATGAACCTCACGCCCGCTTCGGGATAGATGATTTCGGAGTAAGAGCCGACCTCAATATAATTCCTGCCGAAGCGTGACAAATCTTTGACAATGACTGTCTTTACAAGCCCTTTTTCAATATCCGCCGACATTTCCTTAAAGCTTGGGCGGTCAAAATTCGTACCCGTATAGCCGTCGTCCACATAGAATTTCGGGTTAGGGAAACCGTGTTCCTTTGCGTACTTCATCAGATATTCTTTCTGGTTTACAATGCTGTTGCTCTCGCCTTCCCGTCCGTCGTCCTGGCTTAAACGGCAGTACAAGGCGGTAAATTTTTCCTGCTGTCTTTTCATAAGGTTCTCCTTTCCGACAGCAGACACGGTATTGTGAAGTGTAGGTACAGTGTACCATACCTGTCCTCAAACTTCAACGCTTTAAAGCGGTAATTCTTCTGCGGTCTGCTATGCTCCGTCATCGCCACTCCAATCCCCGTCATTATAACATTCATATCCCTGCATGCCACGCATAAAAATATCCGTAAGCTTGGAAAGCAAATCCCGCCCGTCCTTTCGGAAATGGGCGTCGACGGTGTATTCCGTGCCGCCGATTTTCTCGGTAAAGCTCATCTGCTCTGGAACACGGACAAGGGGAGTGACGTTTTGGACGGGCGGCAGAGGGGGATATACTTTATCGGGATTTACCATAGGGGCGTCCCTGTATTCCTCCATGATTGCCTGTATTTCTTCTTCGGACTTTCTGCTCATCGCAATGATTCCTCCCTCCTGCGGTCTGTTTTGCCTGCCCTCCCGTTCTGGTTTGAACGCTGTTTTTCAGCCGTATCGTGGATTTGGTTTAAACAATCATCAATGTGGGCAGAGCGTTTTTCAATTCCATCCGCATATTTCAGCCGCTTTCGCAGTTCTGTTATCTGCTCCGTCACTCCGTTTTTTTCTTCTCGGAGCGTTTCTTTCTCGGCGGGTGAAGCACGCCGTATCTTATTCTGCAAGTGCCGCCGATAGTCGGTAAGCATGTCCATTTCCGTCTGGTTTTTCTCCCTGTCGGCGTGCAAATCGGAGAGGGTGGAGATGTCATGCTCTGACATATAGCGTACCTGTGCGGTAATCTCGTCCAGTTTCCGAAGCTCCTCTTTCATCAGCGGGCTTGTCGGCTTGTAGTCCGTGCCTTTCGGGAATATCCCCAACTGATAGCACCAGTAATAATACAACGCTAAGATTCCCGTGGTTTTCTGGTGCGGTTTCCAAGCCTTTTTATATTCCTCTGGCATATGGGGAGAGTAGGAAATCCTCGCTTTATAGTTCCCGTACCTTGCCCTTGTGCCTAAATGTGAGCGGATAAAATCGGGCGTTAAGCGTTCATCAAGCGTATCTAATCTTGTAAAATGCTTATACTGCGGCAGCTTCATCTTCCAATGCCCGCCCGAAAAATCAACCTCGTAGCCTTTGTCGGTAAGGTATCTCATCATGTGCGGAATATCCCGACTGCCGCTGATTGCCTCCGCCAAATCTTCCAGATAGACGTTGTAGCGTGTCGGCTTGCCGCTCTTTTCATCCAGATACAGCGGTCTTGAAGGGGCTTTCTTCGGGTTCTCAATCACCGATAATCCGTACTCTCTGCACAAGCGGTCTGACGTTTCCCTTAGCCGTTTCTGCTCCGATTTTGAGTAATTATATTTGCTCCCATCCAGATAGGAAACGGAGTTGAAGCAGAAGTGGTTGTGGAGATGCCCCCTGTCAAGGTGGGTGGCAACGATTATCTGGTACTTGTCGCCCCACATCTCCCTTGCCAGTTTCAAGCCGATTTCGTGGCATTGTTCGGGCGTTACCTCGTCTGGCTTGAAGCTCTGGTAGCCGTGCCAAGCGATATACCCGCCTGTCTTCTGGTACTGCTTTTTCGTCAGAATCATCTGCTGTAACGCTGTTTCTTTTAAACAGTTGATGGCGGAAACAAACTCTCCATTGTCCGTTTTCTCTGGATTTTTCACATAGGAGAACACGTCAAAGAAGTCCTGCATCTCCTTATTCGGCACGGTCTTTTCTGGATTTTCCACATAAGAAATCAGGTCTTTCAACCGTCCTTCGATGTGCCAGAGGCTCGTTGCCGCCATATCAGACTACCCCTTTCCCTGCATATTTTTCCATATCAAACGGTTGTGGCATAGTAAATCTCTGCTGCAAATCCATCACTAACTGCTCAATCTCCTTACAGATTTCAGCGGCGGCAGGATAGAAAGGGACGCATTTTCTGAAAGCATCATGCACTTCATAGAGCTTGCCTAGCAGTTCCCAAAACTCGGTTTGCGGCATTGGCTGTGGGGCATTTCCCCTGCATAACTGACGCATAAATTCTGCTGCGGACAGACCGCAGGCGGATGAATACTGCTTTAATTTTTCATGTTCTTCTTCGCTCAATCTAAAAGTAATGCATACTTTTTCTGATTTTTCTCTACTCATTTTTCTTAATCCTCCAGTCTTATTTTTTCTTTTATCGGGGTAGCTAGGGGCGCTGGACGTCCAGTGGACGTCCGCTTAGCGCCGACCGAAGCGGAGCGTAGACCTGTCCCCTAAGTTAGTACACACGCCTTTAGGCTGTGGATTGGGATTGTGGCTGACACAATCCGATGCTCGCTATCCCTGCGGACATCTCCGCAGGGCAACTTTTCTGTGCAGCGACATTCTTTATACCTGCCCTTACCCTCCGAAAAGAAAATCCTATGTGCTTCCACCTCCGTTCTGGATTTGATTACCTTTGACTTTTGGATAAATGAAAAAGCCGCTGCACCACACCACGAACGACAAGAGGATTCCCTCTCAATCTGATTCGCAATGTTATGTAGCGGCTTTGAAATTCAAAACCCATGTCAGCCTTGTCGATTGACCAACATTTCAATTTTATATCTATGTACTTATTTAATTTTCAATCTTCCAATTTCCCCATTAGTATTTTAGAATACCATAGCGGCAATATGGCTGTCAAGATTTTGCACAAACTTTTTAGTATTCCCTATGGACAGGGATTTTATTCACTTATTCTAAAATTGGGCGGGAGAATTTTATCCCCCACCCAATAGCCCATAAGAAAGCGTGCTGTATTAGATGCCTATAAAATCTTCTGCAACTTTTTTCTGAGATGGTCTAACCGTGCATAGATAGCACCCGTCGTTAAATGCACAAGCGGGGCAATCTCTTTTGTGGAATAGCCCTGCATTTTCAGCAGAACGATTTGCAGAGTACGCCTGTCCACCGTAAGCAATGCCTGATACAGATTTTCATCCTCGATTTCATCTAATAAATCCGTAACGGTCTTTATCTCGGATGATTGCTCTTTGTCTGCCATTCCCTCAAGGTATTCCCCGAAATCGCTTGTCCAATGGTAAAACCGCCTGTTGGAATTAAAGTCTGCCCTGTCGTCTATACGGATTTGTTCAATGGTAGTTTCATCAACTCCATGTTCCCGCAACACTTTTTCCTCGGCTTCTTTCCAGATACGCCACTTCCTGTCCTCACGTCCGTTGTTATATGCCATTCTTTTTTCCTCCAATCAATCTGAATTGAGCAGGCTTTAGCCTGCGATGAAATGTAAAAATCCAGATGGAGAGGCGGGGAACGACACCCAAAACAAGTAACAGCCCTGCGGCGTATTCCGATAAAAAACGACAAAAGAAAAACCGCAAAGGCTCTGTGACCTCTACGGTTATGGGAAATACTAATTCTGTTGTATGGAGATTGTACTTCTACCTTCATGGTGAGAAGTACCGTTGCACTGGCAGGGATTTTTTTAACTGGCTTCCTGCCAGTCCCTGATATGCTATGTATAGATAAACTTTGCTTTATATAAGCAGATGAATAACCGCCCGAAAAAAGAACATAAAAAAATCCCTCCAAATTTAAAAACAAATTCAGAGGGTAATTTAGGGTATAACAAAATAACCCACCCGAATATCGTTTTTTTTATTTGGTGAGTTTGTTCTTTCAAATACGAAACAAAAAGAGCCGATGATTCGTGAATTGTTCCACAATTTCATCGGCTCTGCGTCTTAAGCGTCTGGCTCTTTGATGACAGTTATCTTCAAGTTGTCAACTTTAATCAAGCTTTCTTGTCTGCATTTTGGACAATAAAGGGGATAATTCTCCAAAACAGTGTCCTTCCTAATTTTATTACGGGTTTTGCTCCCACAAACAGGACACAATATCCATTCGCATTTCATCATAATTAGTCTCTAATCCTTTCAAATCTCATTTTATATGACTTTTGCAAGCTGTTAAGCTAACTTGTGGAACATATGCCGAACCTTATCTATACGGCTATTCGGGCGGCGGGGTTGGCAAATAAATTTACCAATAGCTGGCTGGTATCCTTTTAACTCTGTCAAGCAGACTCCCTGCCCATTTGTGAAATAAGTTAAATCGTTCCTGTATTCTTGAATACATCTGGCAGGGATTTCTCCTTTCAGAATGACCTCGTCATTCTTTACCTGAGTACTTACAATATCTGCACAATACCTTGGGGCATCATGATACGCCCGTGAGAGATATTCCTGCGGTGCATAAATTTCAAAGTGGAGATATGGCTCTAATAGTTCTGTCCCTGCTTTTTTTAAAGCCTGCTCCAATACGATAGGGGAAAGCAGCCGAAAGTCTGCGGGGGTACTTACAGGACTATAATACAATCCATATTCAAAACAGATTTTACAGTCTGTCACTTTCCATCCATACAGCCCCTGCTCGCAGCCATAAAGAACCCCCTCCATAACCGCATTTTGGAACGATTGGTTTAAATATCCAAGTGAAACTCTGCTTTCATACTGCACTCCGCTTCCAATAGGGAGCGGCTCTATGGACAACCCGACAGAAGCCCAGAAAGGATTTGGCGGGACTTCTATGTGGATGGTATATTCTGCTTTTCTAAGCGGTCTTTCCATATATATAACAGTAGGCTCTTTTATTTCTGCCTCCACATGGTATTTTTCCTCAAGGATGGCACAAATGACTTCCATCTGCACATTCCCCAAAAAAGAAAGTATAATCTCATGCGTTGTAGTATCCACATAATATTTTAAAAGAGGGTCGCCATCTGAAATTTCTGTAAGTGCCCCAAGCAATATTTCCCGCTGTTCAGATTTCTTTACTGCAATCGTTGTTTGGAGCATAGGGAGAGGATTTTCAATAAATGCTCTCTGCGGCAACAGCATTTCGTTCCCCAAAATACTGTTTAGCTGCAAAACATCATTTGGTAAAATTACAATATCACCAGAGCAGGCTGTATCGGATGAATATAATTCACCGTTTGTCGGAACACACATCTCTGTGATTTTTATTTTCTCTTTTTCAGATATTTTAATAACATCCCTCAAATGCAATGTTCCGCTATATATACGCACATAAACAAAACGCCGCCTTTTCTCTGAATATTCAATCTTAAAAACCTGCCCGCATAGTTCAGATTGACCTTCAGGCGTTGATGAATAAAACTTACTGGCAATCACTTCTATAAGCTGCCGAATCCCCAGATTGTTTTTAGCACTTCCGTGATAAACGGGAAATAACGTTCCGTTTTGGAATCTCCTGTTTTCTTCCTGTTCCAGTTCTGACATTTTAAACGGTTTCCCTGACATATATTTCTCTAATAGTTCATCGTTTCCCATAATTACCGCATCCCACTGTTCCATATCGTCATTGTCCGTTACATTTATATGGGGATGCTGCCCAACCTTTTGCTTCACTATAATTTCCGAAGAAAGCTTTGCTTTCATTTCTTGATATACCATTGGCAAATCAATCCCCTCTTGGTCAATTTTATTGATGAAAAAAATTGTCGGAATCTTCATTGTCTGTAGTGCATGAAACAGTATACGGGTCTGTGCCTGTATGCCATCCTTTGCAGAAACTAATAATACTGCTCCGTCTAATACGGATAAAGAACGGTATACTTCCGCCAAAAAATCCATATGGCCTGGCGTATCTATAATGTTGACTTTTACATCCTCCCACTGAAAAGATGTCACTGCTGTCTGGATAGTGATTCCCCTTTGACGCTCCAAATTCATTGTATCTGTCCTTGTTGTGCCTTTATCTACGCTCCCTGGTTCTGCAATTGCACCACTGGTATACAATAAACTCTCCGTTAATGTTGTCTTTCCTGCGTCAACGTGAGCCAGAATGCCTAAGTTAATTATTTTCATGTGATTTTCCTCCTATCAACACCCAAAAAAGGGCATAAAAATACCCAGTGATAAATACTCCTATCACTGGGTAAATAACTCCAATAGCCCCAAAACACTTATATGTTTTCGGGCATATAAAATTACATGATAAAAGTATTCTTAAACTGGGTACAAAAAACTAAGCCCCATATTAAAAGTGAAACGGGACTGCTACTTTTTGTTCCCACTATCAAATTGACAGTTTATTTAAGAATACCTTGCCGCATATTTATTAACTCCTTGTATAATACTGAATCTAATTATATTCCTTAACCCTTTATTTGTCAAGCTGACAAACTAAAGCAGAAAAAGCGGCAGGATTTCCCCCTGCCACTAATCATCTGTTTATGCAAAAATAATTTCCTTTTCCACAATCTCCCTCGCACAAGCCCTTATGTTATTCATTCTTCCAGTCCATTTTAAGGCGTTTTCTGCCTTTAACTGTTCTGTTATGCCCTGTGCTTGTTTCATGCCCTCTATGAGCCGTTCAAAGCGTTCCTGTGCCTGTCTGTCAATGTCGGCAAGGTAAGCATTGAGCCTGCCGCTTGTGAGAAGATTGGTGTATGTAATTTTGCGGTACTCCCGCAGATAGTCCAAGTGCCGCCGTCCGAATAAGTCTATCGGCTGTTCCTTTTCGGGTGGTATGGTAAGGCAGGGTAAAATGTATTCGCCTTGCCGTTCGTATCTGCCGCCCATTTCCTCAAAGATTGATTGTACCATTTGTTTTTCCTCCAAATAAGATATTCACTCCATAATCATGTCTGCTATCATTAACACAATTTACGTTTTCTCCTTATCTGGTTTCATTCATAGTCAACTGATTAATATTTTAGAGGTAAAATTGGACCAGTTTGGGATACATATAAATTAGGCAAAAGATCAGATGTATGAGACAGGATATTTCATATTTGAAACTCTGTTAAATATTTAAAATTTAGTAGTAAACTATATTTAGATATAACAATTAAATACTTCGATATTTCGTTAATTCATATAAAAGAAAAAGTAATTCTGAAAAACTTAAAAATATTTTTTATTTGAATGAAGTTATGTCTATCAAGTTTCTACTAGAAAGGTATAGCAGATGAAAGTTTTTTTAAGAAATATTTTTTTTAGGAATCTGGTCTTGTCTAGTTTCTTCGATGATTTAGGATCAACTATTTATAATCTTGTTTTTGTAGTATTTGCAGCAAGTATGGCGAATAGTAAATTGGCGGTTGGTGTAGCAAGTTTTATACAATATATTCCAACGATTTGTTCTCTTTTTATTGCAATGCAGGCTGATAAAACAAAGAATAAGAAATTGTGGTTGCTATTATTAGGATATATACAAGCAGTATTATTTATTATGGTTGCGTTCTTATCGAAAGAAAATTCATGGCTAGTTTTCTCGATTGTATGTTTCATAAACATCCTATCAGATTGTATTGCAGAGTACAGAAGAGGCCTAGTATTACCTATGTTTCAGTCACACATTCCCGAAGAAGACCTGATGGAAGCGTACTCTTTTGATCAAGTAATTAGTCAAATAACTTTGATTTCTGGTCAAACTTTGGGAGTTTGGTTACTAACGATTTCTCATAATAATTTCTTCTTTTTAGCTACGATAAATGCTATTAGTTTCTTATTATCATCGATGGTATTGCTCAAAATCCAAAGACAATTGACACATCCAGAAGTTAATTATTCACCAGAAAATGGGTTTATCTCACAACTTAAGAACCTTTACAAAAATAGTAAAAGTATATTTAAATATCAAGAGAAAGTACGTTTTGGTCTAATGATTTTTTCAATTTTAGGATTAAATTCGCTAGGCAGTGCTATTTTAATAATGTACAATTTGAAATTTACAGAAATAACTCCTTTTGGTTTATCTTTTGCTCAGTCGGTGTTTTTACTTCAAACAATATTATTTGTTTCAGCCCTAATTGGTGGAATGACCCCTAATGATTATTTTTCTAAACTTTCACTTATTAAAATACTTCAAATAGATAGTGGATTATTAATAGTAATAGGAATATGTGGTTGGATAAATGGTTTGGAAATTATTTCCTTTAGTGTGTTGGCATTCATGATGTATCTTAGTAGTAAGGTAAATCCCAAATTAAATAGTCTCTTAATGGCAAAACTTCCACCGGATATTCTTGCACAAACTAGTAGTTTTTTTAAGGTTATATCAGTATTATCAATGCCAATAGCAACCATTTTATTTACAAGTTTATCTATGTGGAGCTCTCAGTTTGCCTGGGGTATATTCTTATTATTATCCATTGTGGTATTTGTACTTTCCTTATTTTCTAATAAATCGGTTGCTAGTGACTATGATTAGTTTACAAGATTAAATGTTGCATAAAAAGGTACGTGTGTTTGATTTTTCTAAATTTTGAAAACAAGAGAAAACTGCTGAAAGCGTTTGAAATCATTCTTAAAATCAAGTATAATAAAACTAATAAAAGCATAGGAGAACTTGTTATGGCTGTTAAAGATTTTATGACACATAAAGTGGTTTACATTAGTCCAGATACTACAATTGCCCACGCGGCAGATTTGATGCGCGAACAAGGTTTGCACCGTTTGCCAGTCATTGAAAATGATAAATTGGTTGGTTTGGTGACAGAAGGTACGATTGCAGAAGCAAGTCCATCTAAAGCTACAAGCTTGTCTATTTTCGAGATGAACTATCTCTTGAACAAGACTAAGGTTAAAGATGTCATGCTTCGTGATGTCATTACCGTCTCTAAATTTGCGAGCTTAGAAGATGCGACCTACCTCATGTATAAGAACAAGGTGGGAATTCTTCCAGTCGTGGACAATGACCAAGTATCCGGTGTCATCACAGACCGTGATATTTTCCGTGCCTTCCTTGAAGTATCCGGTTATGGAGAAGAAGGAGTTCGTGTTCGCTTTGTGACTGAAGATAAGGTTGGCGTTCTCGAACAAATCATTCACTTGATTGTAGAAGAAGGGTATAACATCGCCAATACAGTCAATATCCCAACCAAAGACGATCGTGTGGTTATCGAAGTCCAAATTGATGGGGTGACAGATCTAGAAGGAATCCGTAGTAAATTTGAAGCCAACGGTTTGAAAGTCGATGAAATCACTCGAACAACCGCAAAAGTAATTTAATAAAAAATCAGGCTGGATGACAATCCAGTCTGATTTTTGTATTAACGATTAATGGGTTGTTTTTCTTTATCTAAAGTAAAGCCTTCGCCGAGAATTTCATGGGCTTCAGAAATGGTGATGAAGGCGAATGGATCAATCTGATTGATGATGTCTTTCATTTGTTTCATCTCATTCCGCGAAACGACACAGTAGACAATATCCAGGTCCTTACGGCTGTAATAGCCCATCCCGCGGATAAAGGTAATCCCGCGACCCAGGTCGTCAGATACCTTTTGGGCAATTTCTTCTGGTTTAGATGTGACGATAAGGAAGCCTTTTCCAGCAAAACCACCTTCTCCAATCAAGTCGATCACAAGGGTGTCAATCAGGATAAAGAAGAGGGTATACATAGCCGTACGGACATCTTGGAAGACAACGACAACAGTTATCAGAACAATGGCATCTACAATCAACATGAGTTTTCCCATACTGAGGGAAGTGTATTTGTTAAAGATGCGAGCGAGGATATCTGTTCCTCCAGTAGTTCCACCAGCATTGAAGATGATCCCTAGCCCCAAACCAAGCACAACCCCTGAGGCGATACAGGCAAGCAGAATATCTCCTTTAAAGGCTGTAAAGATAAAGTGATGGTAGTGGTGGCTGAGGGGCATGGCTTCAAAAATCGCCATCCAAGCCGAAACCGAGAAAGTCCCAAGTAAGCTCAGATAAAGAGATTTTTTGCCCAGCAGTTTCCAAGCCAGAACGAAGAGAGGGATATTGATCAGCAAGTTCATCAGGGATACGGGGACTTTTAAGAGGTAATAGGTGATCAAGGTAATCCCTGTCGCTCCTCCTTCATAGAAGTGAAAGGGAATGACCAAAAAATAGATCCCAAATGAAAAAATGCCGGCCCCCAAGATGATAGCCAGAATATCTTTAAATTTAAACATGATAGGTTGTCTCCTAAAACTTTATAAGAACATTGTAACAAAAAAGTGAAAAAATGAAAATGACTTTGAAAAATTTTCTCTCCTAAAATACAAGATTTTTACCCTTATTTTTGGTAAAATAAAAAGAAGAAAACTAGAAAGAGGATACTATGGTAAACGGTACATTAATTTCATTTGAAGGTCCAGAAGGAGCGGGAAAATCATCGGTCCTAGAAGCCATTTTGCCTCTACTTGAAGAAAAAGGAATTCCTTTTATTACAACCCGTGAACCAGGTGGTGTCGACATTGCCGAAAAGATCCGCCAAGTCATTTTGGATCCAGACCATACTAGTATGGATGCCAAGACCGAGTTGTTGCTCTATATTGCTAGTCGCCGGCAGCATTTGGTGGAACGTGTCCTGCCAGCCCTTGCAGCTGGGAAGGTTGTCTTGATGGACCGCTTTATTGACAGCTCGGTCGCTTATCAAGGGTATGGTCGCGGTCTGAGTGTGGAAGATATCGAGTGGCTCAATCAATTCGCGACAGATGGTCTTAAACCAGACCTCACCCTTTACTTTGATCTGGATGTCGAAGAAGGGCTCGCTCGAATTGCCAAAAACCAAGAGCGGGAAGTCAATCGTTTAGATTTGGAAGGATTGGAGCTTCACCAAAAAGTCAGACAAGGTTATTTGGCCTTGTATGAAAAGGAACCAGAGCGCATTGTGAAAATCGATGCCAGTCAATCCTTTGAAGCAGTCTTTGCGGATGTCTTGGCTGTTTTAGAAAATCGCTTGGGGATATTGAAATGAAGCTAGAAGAGATCCAACAGCTCCAGCCAGAATTGGTGGAGCGCTTCACCCAGATCTTGGAACACAAACAGCTCAGTCATGCTTATCTCTTTACGGGTTCTTTTGCCAGTTTTGAGATGGCCCTCTTGCTAGCTCAAAGTCAATTTTGCGAAGATTTGCAGGGAGTCTGGCCTTGTGGCAAATGCCGTTCCTGCCGCTTGATTGAAGAAGAAGAATTCTCAGACGTAAAGATCGTGCGTCCAGTCAACCAAATCATTAAGACTGACCGCATTCGCTCGCTCGTTCAAGACTTTTCTCAATCAGGATTTGAAGGAAGTCGGCAGGTCTTTATCGTCCAAGATGCGGATAAGATGCATACCAATGCGGCCAATTCTCTCTTAAAAGTCATGGAGGAGCCCCAGAGTGAGATCTATCTCTTCTTGTTGACTTCCGATGAAAACTTGATCTTACCGACCATCAAGAGTCGGGCCCAGCAGGTCCATTTTCCTAAAAAGCAAGCCTACCTAACCGAACTGCTAGAAAAAGAAGGCTTGATCAAATCACAGGCAAATTTAGTAGCTCGTTTTAGTTTTAGTCTCGAAGAAGCAGAGCAGCAAAAAAGGAATGCCACTTTTTTTGAACTGGCCAAAATTTGTGATCAATTCATCGAACGTTGTCAATCCAATTTAAATCGTGCTTATTTGGAAGTGACCCGCTTAGTGAGCCTAGCAGATGATAAGGAAAAACAAAGCCAGGCCTTTCGTTTGATGGAGTTGGCTTTAGAAGAGCAGTTGTGCTTGAGTCGCTCCCAGCAGTTGCTTGAGAAATTGAGTCTTGCTCGCAGGATGTGGAAGGCCAATGTTTCTTTTCAAAATGCTCTAGAATATATGGTTTTGAGCTTAGAAAGTTAAGGAGTCAGAATGAATAAAAAAGAATTATTTGATGCTTTAGACGGCTTTTCTCAGAATTTGTTGGTCACCTTGGCTGAAGTCGAAGCCATCAAGAAAAATTTGAAACAAGTCATCGAAGAAAATACAGCTCTTCGCTTAGAAAATGATAAATTGAGAGAGCGTTTGGGGGAAGTGGAGAAGACTTCATCCGCAAAGTCACAACACCATGGTCGTGAAAATTTGCAACGTATTTACAACGATGGTTTTCATATCTGCACTTATTCCTATGGTCAACGCCGTGAGAACGATGAAGAGTGTATGTTTTGTGACGAGTTGTTATTTAGGGAGTAAGCATGCAGATCCAACGAAGTTTTAAAGGGGAAAAGAAAACTGGGGTGCTTTACTTGGTCCCAACACCGATCGGTAACCGGGAGGATATGAGTTACCGCATGGTCCAGACCCTAAAGGATGTGGACTTGATCGCAGCTGAGGATACTAGAAATACAGGCCTCTTGCTCAAGCATTTTGAGATTGCGACACCCCAGACCAGCTTTCATGAGCACAATGCCATGGAGAAAATTCCAGATCTGATCGCCCATTTAGAATCTGGAAAAGACTTAGCGCAAGTCTCAGATGCAGGACTCCCTAGTATTTCTGACCCTGGTCATGATTTGGTCAAGGCAGCGATTGAACGCGAGATTCCTGTCGTAGCTGTGCCTGGTCCTAGTGCAGGTATAACGGGTTTGATTGCCAGTGGCCTAGCCCCTCAACCTCATATTTTTTATGGATTTCTGCCTCGCAAAGAGGGGCAACAAAAGGCCTTTTTCCAAGAAAAAGTGGCCTACCCTGAGACTCAGATCTTTTATGAGTCGCCCCATCGGGTGAAGGCGACCTTAGAGAATATGTTGGCTGTCTATGGGGATCGTCCTGTCGTATTGGTTCGTGAATTGACAAAGATCTACGAGGAATATACTCGCGGCAGTATTTCTGAGTTAGTCGCATTTCTTGAAGAAAATCCTCTCAAAGGGGAGTGTCTCTTGATCGTCGAAGGAGCCAAGGAAGAAGAGCTAGACCTAGAAGAGGTCGACTTGATCCAAGAGATCGATACCTTGGTCCAAGAGGGGATGAAGAAGAATCAAGCAATTAAACAGGTCGCCAAACAATACGGCTTGCAAAAGAGTGAGCTCTATGCTCGTTACCATCAAGAGTAGGAAAGGTTGGAAGCAGGATGGAAATTAGAATGGCTTATCCCAACGAGATTAAGCGAATTATGGAAATCATCCAAGATGCCAAGGAAAGCCTGGCTCAAAGACAGGTCGACCAGTGGCAGGATGGCTATCCAGATGAAGAGATCATTTTTGAGGATATTCTAGAAAGTCGTGGCTATGTGGCCGTTGAAGACCAAGAGGTCGTAGCCTATGCAGCTGTCCACAAGGGAAATGAAGCGGCCTATAATGAGATTTACGATGGCAAGTGGGAGCATGACAACTATATGTATATCACTTTTCACCGTGTCGCTGTAGCCAAAGAAGCTGCTGGCAAAGGGGTAGCTCAGACCTTCCTTCAAGGTTTAATCGAAGGGGAAAAAGGACCGGATTTCCGTTGCGATACGCACCCAGATAATCTGGTCATGCAACATTTGCTTGAAAAATTGGGCTACCATTATTGTGGAAAGGTCCCTATTGATGGAGTCCGTATGGCTTATCAAAAGATCAAACGAAAAGCAGAAACTAGTCTATTCCAAGTGGTCTCAGAAGAAGACCGCTGGGACCAAAGAGCAGAAGCAGCCTACAATGACTCTCTATCTTAAACAATTTTATGAAAGCCCTATGGGGCTTCTTTCGATCATTGTCAGTGAAGAAGGCCTTGTAGAGCTTGATTTTTATGATCCGAAAGAGGAGGCGCCTGATTCCTATGGGGCGCTGGAGCAGGTCCATCCCTACCATGAGAAGGTAATGGAGTGGTTGGACCACTATTTTGCGGGGGATCCAATCGCTATCAGTTTTCCACTAGCACCGCAAGGAACAGCCTTCCAAGAGCGTGTGTGGCAGTTATTGCGAGAGATCCCATATGGTGAGACCAAGACCTATGGCCAGCTGGCCCAGGATCTTTCTTGTGGTTCAGCCCAGGCCGTGGGACAGGCTGTCGGACGCAATCCCTTGACGATCTTAGTCCCTTGCCACCGTGTGATGGGAAAAGATGGACAACTGACGGGCTACGCGTCTGGACTCGATCGCAAACGCTGGCTCTTACACCATGAAGGAATTACCTGGAAGGAGAAGTGAAATCGATGTATACCTTTATTGAATATCCAAAATGTTCGACTTGTCGAAAGGCTAAATCAGAATTGGACGGTCTCCAATGTGAGTTCCAAAGCCAAAACATTGTCACAGAAACACCGACTAGCAAAGAATTGCAAGACTGGATGGCAGCATCTGGCCTACCGATCAAGTCTTTCTTCAATACTAGCGGAATGAAATACCGTGAACTCGGTTTGAAAGATAAGGTGGATCAACTGACAGTGAAAGAAGCGGCGGATCTCCTTGCTTCAGACGGTATGCTGATCAAGCGGCCTTTGCTTGTCAAAGACGGAAAAGTTGTTCAAGTGGGCTACCGAAAACCATACGCAGACTTAGGTTTGTAAAAGAAAAGGGAGTTGGATTTTCTTCAGATCTATAATAAAGGTATGCCAGAAGCTTTCCTTGGGTGAGTACGGACGTCAGCGAACTTCAAAGAAGTTCCATGACTTAGTTTTGAGCCTAAGGTCTCAAAACTCCCGAGTGCTAGAAACAATAATGTTTCTAGCACTTTTCTCACGGCGGAAAGTTTCGGTATATTCTTTATGAGATTCATAAGTTAGAACTTATTTTGATTTCTTGACAAAATCGCGTAACCTATCTTACTTATAATTTATTTATATATATTCTAAAGGGAGTTGGGCTCCCTTTTCATTTTGTAGTGAAGATGATATAATCATACGAGTGAAATCAATGAAAGAGAGTCAAGCATGAGTATTTTAGAAGTGAAAAATTTGAGTCACGGTTTTGGGGACCGTGCGATTTTTGAGGATGTGTCCTTCCGTTTGCTAAAGGGAGAACATATCGGTCTTGTCGGGGCCAATGGTGAAGGGAAATCCACCTTCATGAGCATCGTGACGGGCAAGATGCAACCTGACGAAGGGAAGGTCGAGTGGTCTAAGTATGTGACGGCAGGTTACCTGGATCAGCATTCGGTCTTAGAAGAAGGACAAACGGTTCGCGATGTCTTACGGACCGCTTTTGATGAGTTGTTCACAGCTGAAGCTCGCATCAATGACCTCTATATGGCCATGGCGGAAGAGGGAGCCGATGTTGATGCTCTGATGGAAGAGGTTGGAGAACTCCAAGAGCGTCTAGAAAGCCGTGATTTTTATACCTTGGATGCCAAGATCGATGAAGTGGCGCGTGCTCTTGGGGTTATGGATTTTGGCATGGACACGGATGTGACTTCCTTATCAGGTGGGCAACGGACCAAGGTCCTCTTGGCCAAACTCTTACTTGAGAAACCAGATATCCTTCTCTTGGACGAGCCGACCAACTACTTGGATGCAGAGCATATCGATTGGCTCAAACGCTACTTGCAGAATTATGAAAATGCCTTTGTCCTCATTTCCCACGACATTCCTTTCTTGAATGATGTGATCAATATCGTCTACCATGTGGAAAATCAGCAGTTAACCCGCTATTCAGGAGACTACTACCAATTCCTTGAAGTCTATGAAATGAAGAAATCGCAATTGGAAGCGGCTTATGAGCGCCAGCAAAAAGAGATTGCTGATTTGAAAGATTTCGTAGCCCGCAATAAGGCGCGTGTGGCGACACGGAATATGGCCATGTCTCGTCAGAAGAAGCTGGACAAGATGGAACTTATTGAGTTGCAAAGTGAGAAACCAAAGCCATCCTTTGAATTTAAAAATGCCCGGACTCCTGGCCGCTTTATCTTCCAGGCCAAGGATCTCCAGATTGGGTATGATCGTCCTTTGACCAAGCCTTTGAACTTAACCTTCGAGCGCAATCAAAAGGTGGCCATCATCGGGGCCAACGGGATCGGGAAAACCACTCTCTTGAAGAGCTTGTTAGGAATCATCCCGCCGATCGCTGGAGAAGTCGAGCGGGGAGATTACCTAGAGCTTGGTTACTTCGAGCAAGAGGTCGAAGGTGGCAATCGTCAGACACCGCTTGAGGCGGTCTGGAATGCCTTTCCGGCTCTCAACCAAGCAGAAGTCCGTGCCGCCCTTGCCCGTTGTGGTTTGACCACCAAACATATCGAGAGCCAAATTCAGGTGCTATCTGGTGGGGAGCAAACCAAGGTACGCTTCTGTCTCTTGATGAACCGTGAAAACAATGTCTTGGTACTAGACGAGCCGACCAACCACTTGGATGTGGATGCCAAAGATGAATTGAAACGGGCTCTGAAAGAGTACAAGGGATCGATTCTCATGGTTTGCCACGAGCCAGATTTCTATGAAGGCTGGATGGACCAAATCTGGGACTTTAATGAATTGACGTAAAGACAAAAAGAGAACTGCATGGTTCTCTTTTCAGATTCTTCTTAGAAACTTTCCTTAGGTGAGTACGGAGGTTAGGTGAAATTATCCAGTGGATGATTTCAGCAATCCAGGAAGTTCCATGACTAATTATTGAGCCTAAGGTCTCAATAATTCCGGGTGAGAGTGGGACAGAAATCGGTAATTCGTTAGAATTCGATTTCGTCGTCCCACCTCCGCACAGTTGAGTAGGGCTGTAAAAGCTGATGAAATCAGCGTAGTAGAGCCCACTCAACCACTGCGTCTTGCTCGACAATCCAAAAATAATTGAGGGGCTAGGACTTTTGTCCCAGCCTCACTTTTCTCACAGCGGAAAGTTCCAGTAGATGAATGTCTTAAATAATTAGAATTCATTTTTTTTACCAATGAATCTACTAGCTAATTTTATGTAAATTGTTTATCAATATCTTAAAAAGAGAACCTCTCGGTTCTCTTTTCATTATTTCTTGAAATCATAGTCTTTTAAGATTTCAATTTTTTCAATTTTGATATCTGTTTTTGGTTTGTCCTTATCATCAGTTTCGGCAGAGGCGATTTTATCGACCACATCCATGCCATCGATCACTTGGCCAAAGACAGTGTAGTTACCACCATCGAGGGTTGGATTTCCACCATTTTTATAAGCATCGATGATCTTAGCTGGGAAGCGGTCAGTTGGGAGTTTACTTGAAATATCATCCTTATTTTGGTTGATATAGAATTGACTACCATTGGTATTTGGACCAGAATTGGCCATGGCAAGGGCTCCACGAAGGTTGTAAAGGTATGGAGAATACTCATTTTCAAAACCAGTACCTGAATCTTTGGATTTGTCTTTGCCCTTCCAGATGGATTCGCCACCAGTACCATCTCCCTTAGGATCCCCAGTTTGGATCATAAAGTTGTTAATAACACGGTGGAAAAGCAAGCCATTGTAGTAGCCTTCTTTTGCATGGGTCAAGAAGTTTTCAACTGCAAGGGGCGCATATTTAGGGAAGAGCTTCACAGTGATATCGCCTTCAGTTGTTGTGATTTTAACCTCTGCTTCGTCTTCAGCCACATCAGTTGAGAGTTGTGGGAAGACGGCATTTTCATTGGTCATGGCATCGTTAAAATCTTTGCGCAGTTGTTCTAATTTCTTTTGTTCTTGTTCAATTTTCTTTTGATCTTTTTCACTAGAGCTAGAAGTTGCTGTCTGCTCTGTCTTTTCTTTGCTTGAACTTGAAGAGTTAGCATCAGTCTTATTAGACGAACAAGCTGTCAAAGCCAAGCCGGAAAATAATAGTAGTGCGATTAATTTTTTCATATTCTTCCTTTCCAACATAGTTGTCTTTCTCTATTGTACCTTAATTTTGCGATACTTTCAAATCTGGACGGGATTCTCTATTTTCTGAAGTTGTTTCAAGATTGATAACATTTGATAAATCACTAATTAAGAAGGAAGTTGCATATAGATAGATAATTCGGTATGATGGAAGATAAGTTGATTTGGTGGAAAATGAACGAATTCCCTCAAAAACCGTATCATGAATAGGAGGCTACAAATTGGATTATAAAACTCTACGCAAAAACTATAGACTCTATATTAGATCTGCAGGCTTGTTAGCAATGCTTCTGATCTTTTGCATTGGATTAGTGGTCAGGGATAATCTTCTTCAGACTGCTGGCGTTTTATTGGTTATTGCATGCTTGATTTTATTCATCCAATTGCTCAAGAAAAGCTACACCAACAAGTGCAACACCTTGCTCCATGTAGACTTAGATTTAGCTTTTTGGCAGCAATACCTTCAGTTGAACAAGAATGTGAAAAAAGCTATTTCACAGATAGATATTAAGCTGACATCGGTTGCCTATTCTTTTATGATGGGAGATTTCGATACTGTCATAAAAGAAGCTAGGGAAGCACTTAGTCAGACGGATTATCCGCAGAAATATAAAAACTTTTTTGAAAGTTATCTCATGCGATCAACTGTCCTGACAGATCCTGATTTGTCTAGAGGAGAACTGGAGGGTCGGTTGAATGAATTGACTATCACAGACCCGACACTGGCTGAGAAAACAAGAAAGGTCTGTCTTGCCCTTTATGATTTAACCATTGCGCATCAAAGCAATGACTATTTCGAAGATTTAAGCAATGATTTCAAGTACCAGCAGTTGGAAATTATCTACTACCAAGCCTTGAATGCCACTCTTAAAGGTGATCAGCACAGAGCCAATGATCTCTTTCACAAGTTAGTTTCAGAAGATGAATCACTTTATATTGTTCGAAAGGCTAAACAATACTTGAAGGATGAAGGCAATCATCTGTAAATTCTCCAATCGAAATAGAGATTAAATGAAAGAACCTGAAAAACATAAGGAGTTGTTGGAAGATAAAAATGAAGAAATCAATCTTTAATGCCAATTTTTATGAGAGCCGTCGTTTGCGTCATGATGGCTTTATCGATTATATGGTCAAGGACACAAATAGTCGAAAAATCTACACAAAGCCATTTAGTATTGCGAGAAAACTATTCTCATTTATGGGGATTTTGTTCCTGTTTGGACTATCAGCAATAACCGATTCAAATATTGCCCATCCACAGAATGGCATGACTGTGAAAACTTGGGGCATCAATTTTTTGCCATTCTGGTTATTTTTCTTGTGCGGTTTTTTGTGGTATGCCATAAGTAAAGTCAATTGTAGAAAACAATACATTGCAAAAGTTCCATATGTTAGCATTCTAAATGGAAACTTGTATATAATATGGATGATATTGTTTGTTAATTTATTCTTTATTAGTGGTTTTGGGAGAACTTTAACCATTCCTGGTTTACTTGTAATTTATTCTCTAATTGGAATCATTGATGGGATGATTATTCGAAAAAGAATATCTTCAATTCGAACTCGATTATATGAAAAACAAACTGATAATGGTTCTCAATCTAAACAAATTCAATTAGTTACAGGATTTGCTGGAGGAATTGTTGCAATTTGGATGGTTTTAAAATTCTTTTTTCCACAAATCGGAGAAGTTAGAACCGATATTATAGGTGTAGTATCAGTGATTGGTATGATATTTCTAATGAATGTGATATTTTTGGGTATGTATTTTATATTACTTTTGCCCCATTCACTATATGGTTACTATCGAAATAAATATTCAGAAGAATATCGAGAGTTCGAAGGAAAATCACTGGAAGAGTGGTATGGTAAGAAGTACCTGAAAAAACACAAGGAGTTGTTGGAAGATAAGAATGAAGAAATCGATCTTTAAAGCCAGTTTTGAAGAAAGTCTCAATCTCGAAGACGATGGGTTTGTAAAGTTACAGCAAGAGCAACATGATAAGACAGCGAAATTTTTTAAGAATGGGCATGCTTCTCTTTGGTTTCGAATTCGAAGTTTTATTTTATCCCTTATTTTTCCTGTCGGTTTTAACTTCTTTCTGTTGATTGTATCAATGGAATTTCATGAAAGCAAGACGTTAACTCTTCCAATAGCTAAGCATGAATCCTTAACAGTAAATGTATTTTTAATCTTGGTTCTCATTTGGCTTTCTTTCGTTGTGATTGGAAAGTGGGTGAAACGAGCTTACCTGTTACCATATCGCTATCAGTTTCACGTTTTTACATTTTTGGTTTGGTTCATATTGGAAATAGATCTAGTTGTTTTTGACATTTTATTGGCCAATCTATCCACTGCAGAAATCATTGCCATTTATGGAATCATGATGATAGCAACTTACATGCTGTTTACAATTGCGTTAGCAGGATTAAGAAAACTTATGTATGCAGAGGCTTCGGAAGATACTTTCCTTAATAAGATCGCAAAAATGATTTCTCTTTATGGGATGGCTATTTTAGGAATAGGGATCATTATCAAGCATATTTTGGGAATCTTTTCATTAGATGTTTCAACTTCCATCAAGGCATTTGGCTTTTTATTGCTGTGGATCTTTTGTAATATAGTAGTGCTTGCTGTCAGTGCTTTTATAGGCTTACCATACTTCCTTCAAGCATATTACAAATGGAAATTTCCTGAAGAATACCGTGAATGGGAAGGCAAGTCTGTAGAAGAATGGTATGGGAAACAATACCTGAAAAAACACAAGGAGTTATTGGAGAATGAATAAGAATTTTAACCAGATGTCATTTGATGAATTGAAATGCTACCGTAGGGAAGGTCTATGGAGATCTTTGGGCTTATTACTGGTCATTACTTTAGTGATTACGGGAATGGTCTTGATGGAAGTGAACCATGTTTCTCCGTCCAATCAGAATCGTTTTCGGGTGATTGGGTTGACAACGGTCATTGCGCTCTTTGGCTACCTGAAGCCTCTGATGGCGGTAAATCGTGTCATGCGAGACCATCCGGATTGGATTAAGAAATCAGGTTTCGGAGCAAAAATTCCCTTGCCTATGGCTTGGCATGTCAAAAGACTTTGCGTCCTTGGAGCGAGTCTACTGGTGATTGGAGTAGGATTTACCTCACTATATAAACCACAAGTCCAACAAACAAATGTACAAGATCAAATCGATATCATTCAAATGGATCATGACTTGGAAAGAGAGCAAAAATTCAACCAAGTTCTAGATACCATCACACCGGAGGATAAAAAATCTGAGTAAGAACCATTTTGGAATTTGAACATCATTGAATATCGTTCTAAACAGCTCTAAAGAACAGTACCCAATCGGTGCTGTTTTTTTACTTTATTTTGAAAAATTGAGGAAATGATTTTACTAGAGAACTGGCTTGGAAATGTGATATAATAAAGGTTATGGCAAACAATAATCAATCAAAAAAAACACGGTCGACGAGACGACTGTCCAAAGCAGAATTAGAAAGAAAAAAAGCGATTCATCGCATGATTGCGACCATTCTGATTAGTCTGGTTTTAGTTTTTGCGACCTTGAAATTGGGAGCAGTAGGTGTCTTGGCCTACAACTTGATCCGACTGTTTGTTGGGAGTTTGGCTTACTTGGCTATTTTAGCGACCTTTTTCTACCTCTATGCCTTTAAATGGCTGGACAAACACGAAGGGGTGATTTCAGGATTCCTAAGCTTCTTTGCTGGGCTTCTCTTGATGTTTCAGGCCTTCTTTGTATCCTCCCTTCATTTAGACAATAATGGGATCAAGGTCACCTTTTCAAGAATCATGGCAGACTTGATTCATCTGCGAGTGGAGAGCTTTGCCGGTGGTGGTATGATAGGTGCCCTTCTTTATGCTCCTATTTCCTTCCTCTTTTCAAATATTGGCTCTTATTTTATCGGCCTTCTCTTTATTGGATTGGGGATTCTCTTGATGAGTCCTTACTCCATCTATGATTTGTTTGAAAAGGGCTCGGAAGCCTTCCATTCTTCTATGGAAAAACGTAAAGAGCGTCGCGAGCAGAAATTCCTTGAAAAGGAAGCGAGAGCTGCTGAGGAAGCCGCGGCAGCTGAAAGAGAGCAAGAAGAAGCAAGTGCAGTTCTTCCAACTCCCCTTTCAATGGAAGGGCATCCTGTAGACCCTGAAACGGGAGAGGTGTTGGCGGAGGAGCCGTTCACAGAGTCCTTCCCAGAAGCCGAAATTGTCGCACCAACCACACCAGAGATCTACCTGCCAGATGAAGAATGGCCTGAAGAGCCTGAAGCATACGAAGAGTTTCCGGAAGCCGAAGAATTCGAGGACGATGGGGAAGAAGTTCAAGTAGATTTCACACCTAAGGAACTCCTTCAGTACAAGCTTCCAACGATTGATCTCTTCGCACCTGACAAGCCGAAAAATCAATCCAAAGAGAAAAACATCGTTCGTCAGAATATCCGCATTTTGGAAGAGACCTTTGCAAGCTTCAATATCAAGGCGACAGTGGAGCGGGCGGAAATCGGTCCTTCTGTTACCAAGTATGAGGTTAAGCCAGCTGTCGGTGTGCGGGTCAACCGCATCTCTAACCTAGCAGATGATTTGGCCTTGGCCCTAGCTGCCAAGGATGTGCGGATTGAAGCACCGATTCCAGGGAAGTCTCTGGTCGGGATTGAAGTGCCCAACTCAGAGATAGCGACCGTTTCCTTCCGTGAATTGTGGGAGCAGTCCAAAACAGATCCGGCTAAACTCCTTGAGATTCCTCTTGGGAAGGCTGTAGATGGCTCGGCTCGGACCTTTGATTTGGCCCGGATGCCCCACCTTTTGGTCGCGGGGTCTACCGGATCTGGTAAGTCAGTAGCGGTCAATGGGATTATTTCGAGTATCTTGATGAAGGCTCGTCCGGACGAAGTCAAGTTTATGATGGTCGATCCAAAGATGGTGGAGCTTTCTGTCTACAATGATATTCCTCACCTTTTGATTCCAGTGGTGACCAATCCACGCAAGGCTAGTCGGGCCCTGCAGAAGGTCGTTGATGAGATGGAAAATCGTTATGAACTCTTCTCGAAAGTGGGCGCTCGGAATATTGCTGGCTTTAATGCCAAGGTTGCGGAGTACAATGCCCAGTCTGAGATGAAGCAAGTGCCCCTTCCATTGATCGTGGTCATTGTCGATGAGTTGGCAGACTTGATGATGGTCGCAAGTAAAGAAGTGGAAGATGCCATTATTCGTCTTGGACAAAAGGCGCGTGCAGCAGGGATCCACATGATCCTTGCGACCCAACGGCCATCGGTTGACGTTATCTCAGGTTTGATCAAGGCCAATGTGCCTTCCCGTGTCGCTTTTGCGGTATCATCTGGGACCGACTCACGGACCATCTTGGATGAAAATGGAGCAGAGAAATTGCTCGGTCGCGGAGACATGCTCTTTAAACCGATTGATGAAAATCATCCGATTCGTCTACAGGGATCCTTTATCTCAGATGACGATGTCGAGCGGATTGTCAACTTTGTCAAAGAGCAGGCAGAAGCTGATTATGATGATGCCTTTGATCCAGGAGAAGTATCGGAGTCAGACTTTGATGGAGGTATGGGTGGCTCAGACGAGGGTGATCCTCTCTTTGAAGAGGCCAAAGCACTCGTCATCGAGACCCAAAAAGCCAGTGCTTCGATGATCCAGCGCCGCTTATCGGTTGGTTTTAACCGGGCGACTCGCCTCATGGAAGAGTTGGAAGCAGCGGGTGTGATTGGACCAGCTGAAGGGACCAAGCCTCGAAAAGTATTGCAACAATCATAAGGATAGGGAAAAAGGGCATATGCCCCACTCCCTTTTCTTTTTATAGAAAATAGAAAGTAGGACCAGATGAAGTTAGACACGATTCATCATATTGCCATCATTGGACGGGATCGCGACGCTATGTTGCATTTTTATGTGGACCAGTTGGGCTTTGCGATTGTCAGTGAGTATGACCGTCCCGAACGCGGAGATATCTTGATCAATCTCCGTCAGGGGCAGCTGACTTTAGAACTCTTTATCAAACCGACAGCCCCAGAACGGCCTAAGCTCCCCTTGCCCGAGCATGCGGGACTGCGTCATCTGGCCTTTCAAGTGGATGATGTAGAGGCCTATCTAGCTAGATTGGATCAGCTAGGTATTGAGAATACAGGCCTTCGCTATGATGATTTTGATGGCAAGAAGATGGCATTTTTCTTTGATCCAGAAGGATTGCCCTTGGAAATACATGAGTGAGGAAAGCAATGGTTAGATTAGAAGGACTCAGTCAGGAAGAAGTAGCCAAAAAGATCCAAGAGGGCAAGCAAAATAGGGTCACGATTAAGACAGAAAAAAGTATTGGGCAGATCATTCGAGACAATGTCTTTACTTACTTTAATCTGATTTTCCTGGTCTTAGCGGTCTTGCTGGTAGCAGTGAAGTCTTGGAACAATCTCTTGTTTGTCCCGGTCGTCGTGGTCAACTCCTTGGTAGGAATTGTGCAGGAAGTCCGCTCTCGACGGATCTTGCGTCAGATGCAATTTCTGCATATGAGTGAGGCGATCGTTCTTCGCGAAGGAAAAGAAGTCGCTCTACCGATCGATCAGCTGGTAGAGGGCGATCTGGTTCGTTTTCAAGCTGGAGATCAGATCTATGCGGATGGGGTCTTGCTGGAGGGCGAGCTAAAAGTCGATGAGTCGCAATTGACAGGTGAAGCCGATGAGGTCAAAAAAGGAGCGCAAGATGCGCTCATGTCAGGTAGCTTTGTGATTGCTGGTCAAGGACTGGCACGATTGGATAAAGTTGGGAACGACTCCTACATCAACCAATTGAGCCTGGAAGCCAAGCAGGTCAAGTCTCATGAGGAGTCCGATATGGTCCATGCGGTCAATCGCATTGTGGGGATCATTGGTCTCCTTATCATTCCGCTAGGTTCGCTCCTTTTTCTTCGCAGCTATATCAGCCTAGGCGATAGTCTCAAGCTCAGTGTGACTTCAACAGTCGGGGCCTTGATCGGGATGATTCCAGAAGGCTTGTATCTCTTGATGACCTTGGCACTGGCTCTGGGTGCTGTCAGATTAGCCAAGGAAAAGGTCCTGCTCAATAGCATGAAGGGGATTGAGACCTTATCGCGCGTGGATATCCTTTGTGTCGATAAGACAGGGACCATTACAGAGCCGGGTATGGAAGTAACAGAGATTCGTCCAGTTAAAGACGCTCAAGACTTGGAAGCTCTAGCTCAGTATGTAGAAGCTAGTATGGATCAAAACGATACCATGGATGCCATCCGTAAATTCCACAAGACACAAGTCAGCCAGCCTTGGGAGGCTCTCGACATTCAGCCCTTTACGTCTAAGAAAAAGTATGGGGCCATTGCCTTTGAATCTGGGATCTATGTATTGGGGGCTCCAGAATTTGTCTTACGAGAGGGCTTCTCTGAGCTTGAACAAGAGATAGCTCCTGCTACTCAGGCAGGGAATCGGGTCTTGGCCTTTGGGAAATATAAGGGAGAACACCTGGGAGAGACTTTAGAGGCTCCTGTAGACTTGGTAGCCTGGATTATTCTCTCCAATCCTTTGAGAAAAAATGCCAAAGAAACCTTCGCCTACTTCAAACAACAAGGAGTGACCATTAAGGTCATTTCAGGGGACAACCCAGCTACAGTTTCTGCCATCGCGCAAAAAGCAGGCATTAAAGGAGCAGAAGATCTAATCGATGCCAGAACCTTGCTGACGGAAGAAGACTTGCACCAAGCGGCGAGCCAGTATACAGTCTTTGGTCGAGTGACACCAGAGCAAAAGAAAAGCCTTGTAGAAGGCTTGCAGGCAAAGGGGCATAAAGTCGCCATGACTGGAGATGGCGTCAACGATATTCTGGCCCTCAAAACAGCGGATTGTAGTATTGCGATGGAATCTGGAAATGATGCGACCAAAAAGATGGCGCAAGTGGTTTTACTGGATTCCGACTTTGGAAAGATGCCGTCCATCGTGGCAGAAGGTCGGCGGGTGGTCAATAATATTCAACGATCAGCCAGTCTCTTTTTGATCAAGAATATCTTTTCCATTTTGTTGGCCATCTCAGTGACGCTTTTAGCCTTTACCTATCCCATTATGCCGTCACAGATGTCTTTGATCAGTGGTTTTACGATTGGGATTCCAGGATTCTTTCTAGCGCTTGAGCCCAATAGCGAGCGCATCAAAGGGCGCTTTATCGAAACGGTCTTTAAAAATGCGCTACCTGCTGCCTTGACGGATTTTATACTGATCTTTAGTTTGGTATTGCTCTCTTCAACATTTGGCATGAGGTCGGAAGAACTCTCAAGTGCAGCCATCTGCTTGATGGCCTTCGTTGGCTTTACCATTATCTATCAAGAATCCCAGCCTCTCAATCACTACAAGAGACTGGTTCTTCTAGGAAATATCCTAGCCTTCCTGGTTTCAAGTAGTATCTTAGGGAGATTCTTTAACATGAGCCCCTTGAGGCTTCAAACGCTGCTTATCTGCGCTATCATGGCAGTTCTTGCTCTCTTCTTGATTCAAGTATTCAAGAAACTAGTGGGCTGGTTCTTTCATCGAAAGAAATAAAAAAGAGAGTGGGACAGAAATCGGTAATTCGTTAGAATTCGATTTCGTCGTCCCACCTCCGCACAGTTGAGTATGGCTGTAAAAGCTGATGAAATCAGCGTAGTAGAGCCCACTCAACCACTGTGTCTTGCTCGACAATCCAAAAATAATTGAGAGGCTAGGACTTTTGTCCCAGCCTCTTTGCCATTAGATAAACAAACTAGCGGTTAAGATCAGATAGAGCAAGAAGGTAACTAGAAATCCAGCGCGCCAGAAGTATTTGATAAATTTCGGATAATAAAAACACTTTTTCTTTTTTAAGAAATAAATCGTTAGCCCCAAGGCCAAAAGCGAAAGGCTCAAGGCTAATAGTGGTAAGAGGCTGTGGTAAAAGGCGCTGTCTGAGATCAGGTAGTACTCCAAGGCAAATAAAGGAAAGGCAATATCGGTAGATCGCCATCCTCTTTTTTGGAGTTTAAAGAGGTGAACAATGATGCCGCTCAGAATCAGCGTTAAAAAAATAAATAATACAGAAGCAACTTTGATTAACATAGCTTCATTCTATCATAAAACGAAAAAAAAGTTTACTATATTTTAATTTTTTCTTGCAAAAAAAGAGAAATCGTGTATAATAGAAAGGTATGCACAAAGCATACTTGTGGGAGGTAAAAATCTGTAATTACCGCCAAAACCACAAAGGAGGATTTAAGAAATGGCTAAAAAAGTCGAAAAACTTGTAAAATTGCAAATCCCTGCTGGTAAAGCTACTCCAGCTCCACCGGTTGGTCCAGCGCTTGGTCAAGCAGGTATCAACATCATGGGATTCACTAAAGAGTTTAACGCTCGTACAGCTGATCAAGCTGGTATGATCATCCCAGTTGTTATCACTGTTTATGAAGACAAATCATTCGATTTCGTTACAAAAACACCACCAGCTGCTGTTCTTTTGAAAAAAGCTGCAGGTGTTGAAAAAGGTTCAGGTACACCGAACAAAACGAAAGTTGCAACTGTAACTCGTGCACAAGTACAACAAATCGCTGAAACTAAGATGCCAGATTTGAACGCTGCAAACATTGAGTCTGCAATGCGTATGATCGAAGGTACTGCTCGTTCTATGGGATTCACTGTTACTGACTAATTGTAACAATCCTATTTGCCCGCAATACACTTGATCAAATGACGAGTGACGTGGGAGATGAAAATCGATATGACCACATTACAAGGAGAAAGATAAAATGGCTAAAAAAAGCAAACAACTTCGTGCTGCTCTTGAAAAAATCGACAGCACAAAAGTCTACAGCGTAGAAGAAGCTGTAGCTCTTGCAAAAGAAACTAACTTTGCAAAATTTGACGCAACTGTAGAAGTTGCTTACAACTTGAACATCGACGTGAAAAAAGCTGACCAACAAATCCGTGGTGCAATGGTATTGCCAAACGGAACTGGTAAAACAGCTCGCGTACTTGTATTTGCACGTGGTGCAAAAGCTGAAGAAGCAAAAGCTGCTGGTGCAGACTTCGTAGGTGAAGATGACCTTGTTGCGAAAATCAACGATGGTTGGTTGGACTTCGACGTTGTTATCGCTACACCTGACATGATGGCTCTTGTTGGACGTCTTGGACGTGTCCTTGGACCACGTAACTTGATGCCAAACCCTAAAACTGGTACAGTAACAATGGATGTTGCGAAAGCAGTTGAAGAGTCTAAAGGTGGTAAAATCACTTACCGTGCTGATAAAGCAGGTATCGTTCAAGCGATCATCGGTAAAGTTTCATTCGATGATACTAAATTGGTTGAAAACTTTAAAGCTTTCAACGACACAATCCAAAAAGCAAAACCAGCTACAGCTAAAGGTACTTACGTAACTAGCTTGACTTTGACTACAACTCAAGGTCCTGGTATCAAAGTGGATGTTAACTCACTTTAATTGAAATGAAAAGCTGCCTTCGGGTAGCTTTTTTTGTACGCCATTTTTATTTGCTACAGTTGGTAAAACTAATCGGATGGAAAAAAGAAAATTTTGATAGATATGACTATATAAAAAACGTAATTTATGGTAAAATAATACAGATCAAAAAAGGAGAGAGAAAATGGTAGAACCTAAGTATAAACGTATCTTAATCAAGCTATCTGGTGAGGCTCTTGCCGGCGAACGTGGTGTCGGAATCGATATCAAAACTGTCCAAAATATGGCCCAAGAAATCAAGGAAGTTCATGAACTTGGAATTGAAATTGCCTTGGTGATTGGAGGGGGAAACCTTTGGCGTGGAGAACCTGCTGCTGAAGCAGGGATGGATCGTGTCCAAGCAGACTACACAGGTATGCTTGGGACTGTCATGAACGCTCTTGTGATGGCTGATTCGCTTCAACAAGTTGGCGTGGATACCCGTGTTCAAACTGCGATTGCCATGCAACAAGTCGCAGAACCATATATCCGTGGTCGTGCCCTTCGTCACCTTGAAAAAGATCGGATCGTGATCTTTGGTGCAGGGATCGGTTCTCCTTACTTCTCAACAGATACGACCGCAGCCCTTCGTGCAGCTGAGATTGAAGCAGATGCCATTCTCATGGCCAAAAATGGGGTCGATGGTGTTTACAATGCCGATCCGAAAAAAGATGCTTCAGCTGTGAAATTTGAGGAATTGACTCACCGTGATGTGATCAATAAAGGTCTTCGCATCATGGACTCAACAGCTTCTACACTCTCCATGGACAACGACATTGACTTGGTTGTCTTTAACATGAATGAACCAGGCAATATCAAACGTGTTGTCTTTGGTGAAAATATCGGTACAACCGTATCGAATAACGTAGAAAAATAATAGAAAATAGAGGAAGATTATGGCAAACCCAATCGTAGAAAAAGCAAAAGAAAGAATGACCCAGTCTCACCAAAGTTTGGGACGTGAATTTGGTAGCATCCGTGCTGGACGTGCAAATGCAAGTCTTTTGGATCGTATTTTCGTAGAATACTACGGAGTAGAGACTCCATTGAACCAATTGGCATCTATCACCATTCCAGAGGCGCGTGTCTTGTTGATCACACCATTTGATAAATCATCTTTGAAAGACATCGAGCACAGCATCAATGCTTCTGACCTTGGTATCACTCCAGCCAACGATGGATCTGTTATCCGCTTGGTTATCCCAGCTTTGACAGAAGAAACTCGTCGCGACTTGGCAAAAGAAGTGAAAAAAGTGGGTGAAAATGCTAAAGTAGCGATCCGTAACATTCGTCGTGATGCTATGGATGAAGCGAAGAAACAAGAAAAAGCAAAAGAAATCACAGAAGATGAATTGAAAGGTCTTGAAAAAGAGATTCAAAAAGTTACGGATGACGCTGTTAAGCATGTAGATGAAATGACAGCTCACAAAGAAAAAGAATTGATGGAAGTTTAATCCATCCCAACCATTACAGGAAAGATAGACTCAGTTGGCACTGCTGGCTGGGTTTTATTTCCATTATTCTTGTGAAGAGGCAAGAGGAAAGAAGGAAACATGAATACGAATCTAGCAAGCTACATCATGGGAATGGTCATCGATGAAAATGATCACTTCTATTTTGTTCAAAAAGATGGCCAAACCTACGCGCTTGATAAAGCAGAAGGCCCACACCAAGTCGGAGAAAGTGTCAAGGGCTTTGCCTATACAGATATGAAGCAAAAACTACGACTCACGACACTTGAAGTCACTGCAACTCAAGAAAGCTTTGGCTGGGGAACGGTCACGGAAGTGCGCAAGGATTTGGGAGTCTTCGTGGATACAGGGCTTCCAGATAAGCAGATTGTTGTCTCACTAGATATCCTACCGGAGATCAAAGATCTATGGCCTAAAAAGGGCGATCGTCTCTATATTCGTTTAGAAGTCGATAAGAAAGATCGGATTTGGGGGATCTTAGCCTACCAGGAAGATTTCCAGCGTTTGGCTCGTCCAGCCTACAACAATATGCAAAACCAAAACTGGCCAGCCATTGTCTACCGCTTGAAATTGTCTGGGACCTTTGTTTACCTTCCAGAGAATAATATGCTGGGCTTTATCCACCCAAGTGAGCGCTATGCAGAACCTCGTTTGGGAGAGGTCTTAAATGCTCGCGTTATTGGTTTTCGTGAGGTGGACCGGACCTTGAACCTATCTTTGAAGCCACGCTCCTTTGAGATGTTGGAAAACGATGCCCAAATGATTTTGACCTATTTGGAAGCCAATGGTGGCTTTATGACCTTGAATGATAAATCATCTCCAGAAGAGATCAAGGCAACTTTTGGGATTTCAAAAGGCCAGTTCAAAAAGGCCTTGGGTGGCTTGATGAAGGCCAAAAAAATCAAGCAGGACCAGTTTGGAACAGAGTTAATCTAAGAGGAGGCTTATGCGAAAATCGTTTTATACTTGGTTGATGACGGAGCGTAATCCTAAAAGCAATGCTCCTAAGGCCATTCTAGCAGATCTTGCTTTTCACGAGTCTGCTTTTCCCAAGCATACAGATGACTTTGACGAGGTCAGTCGCTATCTAGAAGAGCATGCGAGCTTTTCCTTTAATCTTGGCGATTTTGATGCGATTTGGGAAGAATACCAAGCCCACTAGAGAAGGATAGGTCGAGGATGGTTTTTTCTCGGCCTCTTTGTTATAATAATAGAAAAATACAGGTAGAGAGGTTCTTTATTTGCAAGAACATTCAGTTGAAATTACATTAACGCATCCAGACGATCTCTTTCATTTGTTTGGATCTAACGAACGCCATCTTCGTTTGATGGAGCAAGAATTTGGGGTAACTATTCACGCCCGGACAGAAATCGTCCAAATCATTGGGGAAGAAGAAAGCTGCGAGCAGGTTCGTCAAGTCATCCAGGCTCTTTTGGTCCTCGTCAACCGTGGCATGACCATTGGAACGCCGGATGTGGTGACCGCCATTACCATGGTGAGAAATGGTGAATTGGATAAGTTCATCGCTCTCTATGAAGAAGAGATTATCAAGGATAGTTACGGTAAGCCCATTCGAGTTAAAACGCTTGGTCAAAAGATCTATGTGGATAGTGTCAAGAATCATGATGTCACTTTTGGGATTGGACCAGCGGGGACTGGGAAAACCTTCCTAGCAGTGACCTTGGCTGTGACTGCCCTCAAGCGTGGTCAAGTCAAGCGGATCATTTTGACGCGTCCTGCTGTTGAAGCTGGAGAGAGCCTTGGTTTCCTTCCAGGAGATCTCAAAGAAAAAGTAGACCCTTATCTACGTCCGGTCTATGATGCTCTTTATCAAATTTTAGGGAAAGACCAAACCACTCGGATGATGGAGCGGGAGATTATCGAGATAGCGCCTTTGGCTTATATGCGGGGGCGGACCTTGGACGATGCCTTTGTCATCCTCGATGAAGCGCAAAACACCACCATCATGCAGATGAAGATGTTTTTGACCCGTCTTGGTTTTAACTCTAAGATGATTGTCAATGGAGATACTAGCCAGATTGACCTTCCTCGAAATGTCAAATCCGGCTTGATTGATGCTCAGGAGAAATTGAAGAACATTTCTCAAATTGACTTTGTGCATTTCTCTGCCAAGGATGTCGTTCGCCATCCAGTAGTAGCAGAGATTATTCGGGCCTATGAGCCCATTCCAAATCCAGTCCTCAAAGAAAAACCGGATGTGGAAGAAGAAGAATAAAAGAAAAGGCAAAGATCATCAGATCTTTGCCTTTTTTATGTTAGAAATTAAACCAATTCATCGATTGGGGTGAAGTCGCGCTCTAAACCAGTAGCAACAGGTTGGCTTGTGATATGGCCTTGGTAAGTGGTGACCCCTTGGCGCAGGCCTTCGTCGAGGGCAATTGCCTTGTGGAAGCCATTGTCAGCTAGGGATTCGACATAAGGAAGGGTCACATTGGTAAGGGCGATAGTAGAGGTACGAGCGACAGCCCCTGGGATATTGGCAACGGCATAATGGAGCACGCCATGTTTTTCGTAAACTGGCTCCGTATGCGTTGTGACACGGTCTGCTGTTTCGATAACCCCACCTTGGTCAACGGCCACATCGACGATGACTGAACCGGGACGCATTTGTTTAACCATATCGTCTGTCACTAATTTAGGAGCTTTAGCACCAGGAATCAAGACAGCACCGATGACAACATCGGCATCACGGACGCTGGCCTCAATATTAAATGGGTTGGACATAAGGGTTTGGATTTGATGACCAAAGACATCTTCCAGAACAGCCAGACGTTTGGCGCTGATATCTAAGATGGTCACTTGGGCACCGAGTCCAAGGGCGATACGAGCTGCGTGGGTTCCAACGACCCCGCCTCCGATGATGGTGACTTTCCCTTTGGGAACACCTGGCACCCCACCTAGGAGGACGCCTGATCCACCTTCTTGTTTGGTCAGGAAGTGAGCACCGATTTGCACGGCCATCCGTCCAGCAACCTCACTCATTGGCACCAAGAGAGGCAATTGTCCATCAAGGTCACGCACCGTTTCGTAGGCCACCCCTGTTGTTTTAGCTGAGACCATAGCGTCCGCTAATTCTGGAGCAGCAGCCATATGCAAGTAAGTGAAGAGCAAGAGGTCTTCGCGAAGGAAGCCGTATTCTTCAGCGAGAGGTTCTTTGACTTTGACCACCATCTCAGCGGCCCAAGCTTCTGCAGCAGTTGCTACAATAGTCGCTCCTTGTTTGGCGTAATCTTCATCGACAAAGCCAGAACCAAGTCCAGCATTTGTTTCCACCAACACTTGATGTCCTTTCTTCACCAAGCTTTGTACGCCTGCAGGTGTCAAACCGACCCGATTTTCGTTGTTTTTAATTTCTTTAGGAATTCCAATGAGCATTTTTGCCTCCTTGCTCAGATTTAGGTGTAAAAAGGCCATTGGTGTGAGATTGCTCTCTTGACTCAATGACCTTTTCACTCCTTATCTGATTGTTTTGATTGATTTTATTGTATAGAAAAGTGGGTTAAAAAGCAAGAAAAATTTGAGCTTGCCTTCCTTTAGGTTATTTGCTAAACTAATCCCTAAAGAAGGAGTGTCAAATGGAAAATTTATATGTGAAGTTAGCGGCTTATCTAGAAATAGAGACTGAGCGCTTGCACTTGCGTCCGGTCACTCTTGAAGATGCACCAGCTATGTTTGAGTATGCTTCTGATGAGACAGTTACGCGCTATACCTTTGCAACCAATCAAAGTATAGAAGAGACGCGTAATAATATTGCCCTCTTTTACCTAGCGAGCCCACTTGGAAGATGGGGGATCGAGCTCAAAGAAAATGAAAAATTTATAGGGACGATTGATTTACTGGATTTGGATCTTTGTCTGAAGAAGGGGAGTATTGGCTATGTTCTGAATAAAGATTATTGGAACCAGGGTCTTGCGACAGAGGCTACCAAGGCAGTCATTGCCTTGGCTTTTGAACAGTTAGGAATGAACAAGCTCATTGCTGTTCATGATAAGGACAATCCAGCTTCTGGCCGGGTGATGGCTAAATCAGGTATGAAATATTCTCACGAGGAGCCCTACGCGATGCTAGACTTGCATGAAGAGGGGCGAATGGTGACAAGAGTCCACTATGTCCTCACGAAGGAAGAATATTTGGCAGAAAAATGATTCAGGATATTGACAAAAGACCTATCTCCATGATATAGTAGATAGGTACTGCTGGTTTAGCTCAGTCGGTAGAGCGCATCCATGGTAAGGATGAGGTCGCCGGTTCAATCCCGGCAACTAGCATAGCAGAAGAGAGAAGCTTAGAGAAGATCTAGGCTTCTTTTTTTGCGAGTCTATCTTTAACAGTCCGGCTTTTTTCAACAATTTTCAAAAAAACGTTGACAAGCAAGGAAATCCGTGGTAAAGTTAGAACAACAAAGAGAAAGGAGAAAACCATCATGAACAAAGTAGATGTTTTGATGACACAATTGAATACACAACTTCTCCAATCTCAGTTGAGTTCTATGTAAAAATTGAATGAAACCCAAGATGGAGGAGTCTGTCTTGGGTTTTTTGTATGCATTTTTGCCTGCCTTAACTGAATTGGTGACAGGCATCAGAAGGCCCAAGTGTGGACTGAGCACCTACTCAGCTCCTTGCTTGGGTTTTTTCTGTTCCATTTTGAAAAGGAGAATATATGATCAGAGCTATTTGGGAGTATATCAGGGAGCGCAAGTGGCGATATGTGAAGATCGCTATGGTCCTGATTCTTTATGATTACACCTTATTGATCCCGACGCAAGTTATCCAGCGTTTAGTGGATCATTTGAGTCAGCAGACGCTGACGCAATCGAACTTTGTATGGGATATGGTCCTATTGGTAGGGTCAGCCATCCTCAATTATTTGACGGCTTTTTATTGGCAGTTGCGACTCTTTCAGTCGTCAGTCCATTTCAAGGCGACCCTTCAGGGTCAAGCGTTTCGTAAGCTAGTAGCCATGCGGCGTCCCTTTTTTGAGAAATTCCGTTCAGGAGATCTCTTGACGCGCTTTACGACAGATGTGGATGGGATGGCCGATATGGCTGGTTACGGGATGATGGTGCTCCTGTTTGGCGGTGGCTTGTTTGCCTTTATTATTCCGACCATGTTTTTCATTTCTTGGCAATTAACCTTGATTTCCTTTATTCCCATGATCTTCCTCGTCGTCTCTACCTATTTTTTGAGTAGAAAGCAGGAGGAGTATGTTGAGCAAAACCGGGAAGCAGTCGCTCAGTTGAACGATGAGGTCTTGGAGTCGATCGAAGGGATCCGGGTCATGCGGGCCTATAGTAGACGGGACCAGCAGGTCAAACAGTTTCAGAAAAAAACAGCCAGTCTCTCCAAAACAGGGGACAAAATTGCCTCTATCCAGTATTCTTTTGGACCTTTAGCCCTGTTGTTTATTGGATTCTCGACGGTCTTGCTCCTGCTATTTGGAGGCCAGTCCCTGGCAAGCGGGCAGTTGAGCCTTGGTAAGTTATTGGCTTTACAGCTGTATTTGGTCTTCTTAATTGAGCCTATGTGGATGATGGCGGACCTGATCTTGGTCTACCAGACAGGTCAAATGTCCTATAAAAAATTAAAAGAAGTGATTGATGAAACGGATGATCTGGAGCCAGATGGTCCTCACTACTTAGAGCAGATTGATTTGGTGCAGTTTAAGGACTATTCTTTCAGCTATCCTGGTGTTGAGCGAAAGAGCCTGTCAGGCATTGATTGGACCATTCAGAAAGGACAGACGGTTGGAATTGTTGGTCGTACCGGTGCAGGAAAGACTACCCTGGTTCGACAATTCTTGCGGCAGTACCCAGTTGGTGAGGGAGAGTTTTTGGTCAACCAGCAACCGATCGTGGACTACAACCGACACTCCATCGAAGAAAAAATTGGCTATGTTTCCCAAGAACATATTTTATTCTCCAAGTCTATCCGTGAGAATATAGCGCTTGGTAAAAAAGGAGCCAGCCAAGATGACTTGGTGGAAGCAGTAGCCCAAGCTGCTTTTGCGGATGATCTCGAGCGGATGTCTCAGGGAATGGACACCCTGATCGGTGAGAAAGGGGTCTCTGTATCAGGAGGTCAAAAACAACGGATTTCTCTGGCACGTGCCTTCTTAAGAGATGCAGAGCTCTTGCTGTTAGATGATTCCCTTTCGGCAGTAGATGCTAAGACTGAACAGGCCATTATTGACACGCTTCAAAAGGAACGAAAAGACAAGACGACCATTATTGTTTCTCATCGCTTGTCTGCTGTTCATCAGGCGGATTGGATCATCGTCTTGGATCAAGGACAGATTGTAGAAGAAGGCAGAGCTAGTGATTTATTGGCTCAAGAAGGCTGGTATTATGAACAATACCAACGGCAACAAAAACAGGAAGGAGAATAAGATGAAAGTTTTGAAACGATTATTATCTAGGATCACGCTTTATCCAACTGTCTTTCTTGCTGGCTTTATTTGCCTCTTACTAGCCACCATTTTTTCTGAATTGTCACCCTTTCTTCTCCAAAAGATGATCGATGGGCCTTTGACCGCACTGACCCACGGTGGCGGGCAAGGTGACTTGCTTCAGATGGGAGGATTTTATCTCTTGGTCTTGAGCCTGGGGCAGCTGATTAGCTACATGGGAAATCGGATCTTGCTACATGGAAGTAATCAAGTAACCGCTAGTCTGAGAGATCAAGCCTTTCAAGTCATGCAAGGGCTGCCTATTTCTTATTTTGATGATAAACCGGCTGGGAAGATCGCGACAAGAATTGTCAATGATACGGAGACCTTGCGGACCCAGTTTTATAACTCTTGTATGATTTTAGTCATTTATTTGGTTCGCTTTCTCTTTATCCTAGGGATTCTCTTTTACCTAAGTCCTATGATGGGCCTTCTCTTGTGTTTGGTCTTTCCAATTTTCTATGGGATTCAGTATCTCTACAAGGTCATGACGGACCAGCCGATGAAGGATTTCTTTGATGCGCGAAGCGAGGTCAATACCCAGGTCAATGAACTCTTGCATGGTGCCAGTATGATTCAGCTCTATCATCAAGAGCCTGGTGTGGTAGAGGAGTTTGAAGCCACTACCCAGAAGATGTTAGGAGCCAATGATCGAATCCTCTTAGCCGATTCTATTGCTTCTTGGACCTTGACGGAATTGCTCAAGTTTTTAGTGATTGCAGGCATTTTGACTATAGCTGGGATTTCTTTCCTACAGGGTAATATCGGTGTGACGGCTGGTTTCTTATTTATCAATATTAACTATGTCATTAATCTATTTGATCTCATGGCCAATCTCAGTCGTCAATTCCCAAATATTCGGCGATCCTTAGAAACGGGGAGCCGCGTCCTTGCCTTCTTAGACCAACCCTTAGAGGCCGATGGTGCATCGGAACTGAAGATAGAAAAGGCAGAAGTCGTGTTTGACGACGTTCAATTTGCCTATGAAGAAGGCAAGCCAGTTCTGCGGGATATTGCCTTTCAGGCTAGTCCAGGTCAAACCATCGCTCTTGTGGGCCATACTGGATCAGGTAAGTCTTCCATTATGAACCTGCTCTATCGTTTTTATGATCCTCAAGAAGGAGCGATTTTGATTGATGGTCAAGATATTCGCCAAGTCTCTCGTGAGAGCTTACGCAGCCATATGGGGATTGTTCTGCAGGATCCTTATCTATTTACAGGAACCATAGCTAGTAATGTAGCCATGAGTCAGGATCACATTGATCGGGATGCGGTCAAAGATGCCTTGAAAAAAGTCGGGGCTTGGCCCTTTGTAGAGCGCCTTGAAAAGGGAATCGACCATCCAGTCGTAGAAAAAGGATCCGCCTTTTCAAGTGGTGAGCGCCAATTGATTTCCTTTGCGCGGACGCTCTATATGAATCCGCAAATTCTGATTTTGGATGAGGCTACCTCTCACATCGATACGGAAACAGAAGAAATCATCCAGAAGGCTATGGCAGTCCTGCAAAAGGGCCGGACCACCTTTATCATTGCCCATCGCTTGTCCACTATTCAAGATGCGGATCAGATCTTAGTCTTATCCGAAGGGCGCATTGTGGAACGTGGTAGACACGAGGAACTGGTTGCACAAGGCGGGATCTATGCCCAGATGAATGCCATCCAGCAAACAGTGGTGTAAGATTGTCCTGCAAAGAAAAAGATTGAAAACCAGCCTGTATCTAGTATATAGGCTGGTTTTTGTGATATAATAAAGTGATAATAGTGAGGTGATCCAGATGTATATTGAAATGGTAGATGAGACTGGTCAAGTCTCTGACGAAATCTTAAAACAAACGCAAGAAATTTTAGAATTTGCTGCTCAAAAAATTGGGAAAGAAGACAAGGAAATGGCTGTGACTTTTGTAACCAATGAACGCAGTCATGAACTAAATCTTGAATACCGTGATACGGATCGTCCGACGGATGTCATCAGTTTAGAATACAAGCCAGAGATGGAGATTTCTTTTGACGAGGAAGACCTTGCAGAAAATCCAGAATTGGCAGAGATGATGGCTGAATTCGATACCTATATTGGTGAGCTCTTTATTTCAATTGATAAGGCGCGTGAGCAAGCCGAAGAATATGGCCACAGTTTTGAGCGCGAAATGGGATTTTTAGCAGTGCATGGTTTTCTTCACATTAATGGCTATGATCATTATACGCCGGAAGAAGAAAAGGAAATGTTTGGCTTACAGGAAGAGATTTTGACAGCCTATGGACTCACAAGACAATAAGCGAAAATGGAAAAATCGGGACTTCACTTCAAGCCTGGAGTTTGCGATAACAGGAATTTTTACTTCGATCAAAGAAGAGCGCAATATGCGCAAACATGCCTTATCAGCCCTTGTAGCAATTCTTGCTGGTTTGGTATTTAGGATTTCTGCGACAGAGTGGCTCTTTTTGTTGCTCAGCATCACCTTGGTGATTGCTTTTGAAATTATGAATTCAGCCATTGAAAATGTGGTGGATCTAGCTAGTAACTACCATTTCTCCATGTTGGCAAAGAATGCCAAAGACATGGCGGCTGGAGCAGTCCTCGTCGTATCAGGCTTTGCCCTACTAACAGGACTGGTGATTTTTGTGCCCAAATTCTGGGCCTTGGTATTTGGATAAGAGGGAGTATGCCCTCGTGAAAGGATAATATGACATTTAAATCAGGCTTTGTAGCCATTTTAGGACGTCCCAATGTTGGGAAGTCAACTTTTTTGAACCACGTCATGGGGCAAAAAATTGCCATCATGAGTGACAAGGCGCAGACAACGCGCAACAAGATTATGGGAATCTACACGACCGATAAGGAACAGATCGTCTTTATCGATACCCCAGGGATTCACAAACCCAAGACAGCGCTTGGAGACTTCATGGTGGAGTCGGCCTATAGCACCCTTCGAGAAGTCGATACCGTTCTCTTTATGGTGCCAGCAGATGAGCCACGTGGGAAGGGCGATGACATGATCATCGAGCGCCTCAAGGCTGCTAAGGTGCCGGTTATTCTGGTGGTCAACAAGATCGACAAGGTGCACCCTGACCAACTCTTGGCGCAAATCGATGACTTCCGTAGTCAGATGGATTTCAAGGAAATCGTGCCGATTTCAGCCCTTCAAGGAAACAATGTTTCGCGTTTGATTGATATTTTAAGTGAAAACTTAGAAGAAGGTTTTCAATATTTCCCTGCTGACCAAATCACTGACCACCCAGAGCGCTTCTTGGTCTCTGAAATGATCCGTGAAAAGGTCTTGCACTTGACGCGGGAAGAAATTCCCCACTCTGTGGCAGTAGTAGTGGATTCTATGAAGCGGGATGAGGAGACAGATAAGGTTCATATCCGTGCAACCATCATGGTCGAGCGCGATAGCCAAAAAGGCATTGTCATCGGAAAAGGTGGCGCCATGCTCAAGAAGATTGGAACCCTTGCGCGTAAGGATATCGAGCTCATGCTAGGGGACAAAGTCTTCCTAGAAACCTGGGTCAAGGTCAAGAAAAATTGGCGGGATAAGAAATTAGACCTAGCTGATTTCGGATACAACGAAAAAGAATATTAAGAAGAGGTGGGCAGAAGCCTGCTTCTTGTTTTTAGAGAAGGAGAAGCTATGCCTGAATTACCAGAAGTAGAGACGGTTCGACGCGGTCTTGAGAAATTAATTCTTGGGAAAATCATCCAGTCCGTGGAAGTAAAGTATCCAAAGATGATTCAGACGGATCTGGATACTTTTCGTCAAGATCTCCCAGGCCAAGAAATTCGGGTCATGGGGCGCCGTGGGAAATACCTTTTATTTTATCTGACGGATCTGGTCCTCATCTCGCATTTGCGGATGGAAGGCAAGTATTTCTTTTATCCAGACGAGGTTCCTCTTCGCAAGCATGCCCATGTCTTCTTTCATTTTACAGATGGTAGCACCCTGGTCTATGAAGATGTCCGCAAGTTTGGGACCATGGAAGTCCTCATACCTGAGCTTGTCGACAGCTATTTTTTGGCGAAAAAAATTGGTCCAGAGCCGACGGAAGCGGATTTTAAAGCACCAGCCTTCCAAGCAGCTCTTAAAAAATCAAAGAAACCCATTAAATCAGCTCTTTTAGACCAAAAATTAGTAGCTGGTTTGGGCAATATTTATGTGGATGAGGTTCTTTATCGAGCCAAGGTTCATCCAGCCCGTTTGGGTCAAAGCTTGACTGCTAGAGAAGCCAAAGCCGTTCGCAAAGAAACGATTGCTGTGCTTGCTCAAGCTGTTGAAAAGGGTGGCTCCACCATTCGCTCCTACAGCAATGCCTTCGGAGAGGATGGTACCATGCAGGAAGAGCACCAGGTCTATGGGAAAACAGGCCAGCCTTGTTTGCACTGCGGGACACCGATCGAGAAAATCCAGCTGGGGGGACGCGGAACCCATTTTTGCCCGCACTGTCAAAAGGAGAACTAGATGGCAAGAATCATCGGATTAACAGGAGGGATTGCTTCAGGAAAGTCCACTGTGACCTCCTATCTGAGAGAAAAAGGGTATCCTGTCATTGATGCGGATCAAGTGGTTCATGGTTTGCAGGCACCAGGAGGAGCCCTCTACCGTGTCCTAGTGGATCATTTTGGTAGAGAGATCCTTACCAAAGAAGGAGAGTTGGATCGCGTCGCTTTGGGTCAGCGGATCTTTTCAGCCCCTAGTGAAAGAGACTGGTCCAATCGCGTCCAAGGAAGGCTTATTCGTGAGGCTCTAGCTGAGGTAAGAGACAGACAAGCTGCACAATCCGATCTCTTTTTTATGGATATTCCTCTCTTAATCGAGCAGCACTATGACGAGTGGTTTGAATCTGTCTGGTTGGTAGCTGTATCAAAAGAAACCCAGCTCAAACGCTTGATGGAACGCAACCACTTATCAGAACTGCAGGCCCAAGAACGCATCGCGTCTCAAATGCCGCTAGATGAAAAAAGAGTCCATGCAGATCTGGTCTTAGACAATAATGGCGATCTAACGGCCCTCTATGTCCAATTAGATGCAGCCCTAAAACAATTAGAAAGAAGATGATTTTATCACAAGAGAAATCAATTGGCGTAAAAATCTATATATTGCCTGGATCGGGTGCTTTTTCATCGGAGCCAGCCTTTCTTTAGTCGTCCCTTTTATGGCCCTCTTTGTGGAAGAGTTGGGTGTTACGGGCAAGGCTGTTCCCCTTTATGCTGGGATTGCCGTCGCGAGTTCTTCTGTGACTTCTGCGATCATGTCTCCCATCTGGGGGAGCTTAGCCGACCGCTATGGTCGAAAACCTATGATGCTTAGAGCTTCCATTGCCATGACGCTGACCATGGGAGGCATTGCCTTTGTCCCTTCTGTCTTTTGGCTCTTGGTCCTTCGCTTGCTCAATGGGGTCTTTTCAGGCTTTGTCCCTAATAGTACAGCCTTGATTGCCAGTCAAGTTCCCAAGGACCAATCCGGCTATGCCCTAGGGACCTTGTCGACCGGTGTCGTGGCTGGAACCTTGATGGGGCCTTTGATTGGAGGACTCATTGCTGAAAATCTAGGAATGCGCAATGTCTTTCTCTTGGTCGGCTTCTTTTTATTTTTGGTTTCCCTCTTAACCTTCTGGGGTATTGAGGAAGAGTATGAGCCCCTTCCAAAAGAAGAACAAAAATCCAGTTGGCAGTTGCTCATGTCTATTCAGCAAAAAGATATCCTCTTGGGACTCTTTTTGACCAGCATGACCATTCAAATGATCGCCCAATCTATTTCTCCGATCCTGCCTCTTTATGTGCGAGCTTTGGGACAAAGAGATAACCTGATCTTTGTATCGGGGATGATTGTTTCAGCTATGGGAGTCTCTAGTATGCTCTTTTCAGGTTGGATGGGAAAACTCGGAGACCGAATCGGGAATCACCGGCTCTTATTAATCGCCCTTCTTTATAGTGGCTGTCTCTATATCCTTTGTGCCCAAGCGCAATCACCCCTTCAATTAGGGATTTTACGCTTCCTCTTTGGGATCGGGACAGGAGCCCTACTACCTGGAGTTTCTGCATTATTGAATCGTTTAACCCCTCCTGAAGGGATTTCTCGGATCTTTAGCTACAACCAGCTCTTTTATTACTTAGGTGGTGTATTAGGGCCAATGATGGGATCGAGTATTTTCATGCATTTTGGCTATCATTGGGTATTTTACGGTACAGCCCTTTTGGCCTTTACCGATTTGATGTTCCTCTTATTCTTATTTAGAAAGTATTTGAAAGTGAGAGACGTACGTGCGAATTAAAGTTCAATTGACCTGCACCAGCTGTGGGAGTCAGAATTATTTGACCAGTAAAAATACCAAAACCCATCCTGAAAAGATCGAGGTCTTGAAGTATTGTCCCAAGGAAAGAAAAGTAACCTTACATATTGAATCAAAATGATTTTCATGGTATAATAGTGAGGATTTTAAGGAGTTTTGAATATGAGCGGAGCATTAACAACTATTTTACTAGTATTATCAGTATTGATTATTATCGCAATTTTTATGCAACCAACAAAAAACCAATCGAGCAACGTCTTTGACGCAAGCTCAAATGACTTGTTTGAACGTTCAAAAGCGCGCGGGTTTGAAGCCGTGATGCAGCGTTTAACAGCTATTATGATCTTCTTTTGGTTATTGATCGCGATGATCTTAATGGTACTTTCTAGTAGATAAGATAGGCTCAGACAATGTCTTTGCCTATTTTTATTTTGCAAAACGATGATTATAAAATTAGATAGAAAAAAGGAGGCTGGATAACCAGCAAAAAATTAATGAAAACAGATATAAAAGAATATTTACAAGAGCATGACAAAGCCCAGATCAATGATCTGGCAGCAGCTCTAGGAAAAGAAGGATCTAAGGATTTTCGTGACTTGGTCAAAACCATCTCTCTGATGGAACGCCGTCATGAGTTGAAATTCGAGGATGATGGCTCTCTTCGTTTGGCTCAAAAGAAGGCCCCAGCCATTACCCTCAAGGGGCTCTTTCATGCCCATAAAAATGGCTTTGGCTTTGTCAGTTTAGAAGGCGAAGAAGAGGACCTCTTTGTTGGTCGAAATGATGTCAACCACGCCATCGATGGGGATACTGTTGAGATCGTCATTACCAAGGTAGCAGACCGAAACAAAGGAACGGCAGCAGAAGCTAAGATTATTGATGTCTTGGATCATAGCGTCAAAACGGTTGTTGGACAAATTGTTCTGGATGAGGAAAAGCCCAAATATGCCGGCTACATTCGTTCGAAAAATCAAAAAATCAGCCAGCTGATCTATGTGAAGAAGCCAGCCATCCAATTGGAAGGGACCGAAATCCTCAAAGTCGAAATTGATCAATACCCGAGCCGCAAACACAATTATTTTGTGGCGACTGTGCGGGATGTGGTCGGTCATGTGACAGATCCAGGAATCGATGTCTTGGAAGTGTTAGAATCCATGGACATTGTCTCAGAATTTCCAGAAGAAGTGCTGAAAGAGGCTGAGCAGGTTCCAGATGCACCGTCTGCAAAGGATTTAGAGGGGCGGTTGGATCTGCGAGAGGAGATTACCTTTACGATCGACGGAGCGGATGCCAAAGACTTGGACGATGCGGTCCATATCAAGCCGCTCAAGAACGGCAATTTTGAGCTGGGGGTTCACATCGCAGATGTCTCTTATTACGTTACAGAAGGCTCAGCACTTGATAAGGAAGCTCTAAATCGTGCAACTTCTGTCTATGTGACTGACCGAGTAGTACCCATGTTACCAGAGCGTCTCTCTAATGGGATCTGTTCTTTAAATCCAAATGTGGACCGCTTGACCCAGTCTGCCATCATGGAGATTGATCCTCATGGCAAGGTAGTCAAGCACACCATTACCCAAACAGTGATCAATACGACCTTCCGAATGACCTATAGTGACGTCAATGATATCTTAGCAGGCGACGAAGAAAAGGCTCAAGAGTTTAAGAAAATTGTCCCAAGTATTCATCAAATGGCCACCCTGCATGGTATTCTAGAAAGCATGCGGATTCGCCGAGGAGCCCTCAATTTTGATACCAATGAGGCTAAAATCCTAGTCAATAAAGAAGGAAAACCAGTTGATATCGTCCTCCGTCAAAGAGGAATTGCGGAGCGGATGATTGAGTCCTTTATGTTGATTGCCAATGAAACGGTGGCGGAGCACTTTACGCGACTGAAACTGCCGTTCATCTACCGGATCCATGAAGATCCAAAGGCAGAAAAAGTACAGAAGTTTATCGATTATGCTTCCAGCTTTGGGATCCAAATCTACGGAACGGCTAGTGAGATGAGTCAAGAAGCCCTACAAGAAATTATGCGCAAGGTCGAAGGAGAACCCTATGCAGACGTTCTCTCAATGATGTTGTTGCGCTCGATGCAACAGGCCCGCTACTCAGAGCACAACCATGGCCACTATGGGCTTGCTGCTGAGTTTTATACCCACTTTACCAGTCCCATCCGTCGGTATCCGGACCTGATGGTTCATCGAATGGTGCGCGAATATGGAAAATCCCAAGAAGTGGCTGAACACTTTGAACAAGTCCTTCCAGACATTGCCAGCCAATCCTCTAGTCGGGAACGCCGGGCTATTGATGCCGAGCGCGAAGTAGAAGCCATGAAGAAGGCTGAATACATGGAAGACTATGTTGGTGAAGAATACGATGCCGTGGTTTCCAGTGTGGTAAAATTTGGCCTCTTTGTGGAGTTGCCCAATACGGTTGAAGGTTTGATCCATATTACTAATCTTCCTGAATTCTACCATTTTAACGAACGGGATCTAACCCTTCGCGGAGAAAAATCAGGAGTGACCTTCCGTGTCGGTCAGCAAATCCGGATCAAGGTAGAAAGAGCCGACAAGATGACAGGAGAGATTGATTTCTCTTATATTCCAAGTGAATGGGATGTCGTCGAAAAAGGTCTCAAGTCTAAAGGACGTGACCGAGATGGCAATCGTAGAGATCGCAGACGCAAGGACAAAAAAGTTTCTAAGGGATCAACCGCTAGAAAAGATGACAAGCGGAAAGATTCTTCCTCTAAATCCAAAAAGAAAAAAGGGAAGAAACCATTTTACAAGGAAGTAGCAAAGAAAGGAGCCAAACATGGCAAAGGGCGAAGGAAAGGTAGTCGCGCAAAATAAAAAGGCGAGACATGACTACACCATCGTGGATACGATTGAAGCAGGGATGGTGCTGACGGGGACAGAGATCAAAAGTGTCCGTGCGGCACGCATTAACTTGAAAGATGGCTTTGCACAAGTAAAAAATGGCGAAGTTTGGCTTAGCAATGTCCACATTGCCCCTTATGAGGAAGGCAATATCTGGAACCAAGATCCAGACCGTCGTCGCAAGCTCCTTCTTCATAAAAAGCAAATCCAAAATCTGGACCAAGACACCAAAGGGACCGGAATGACCTTGGTGCCTTTGAAGGTCTATCTCAAGGACGGCTATGCCAAATTGCTTTTGGGGCTCGCTAAAGGGAAACATGATTATGACAAGCGTGAATCCATCAAGCGTCGGGAACAAAACCGGGACATCGCACGGGTCATGAAACAATACAATACACGTTAAAGAAAAAGACAGTTTTGAAACTTGTTTCAGATCTGTCTTTTTTCTTGGAGATGGGCTCTCCTTTTTCCAACTTGTAAAAAGGGGCTTTTTTCTGTATGATAAGGGTAGTGAAAGAAAAAGGAGAAGCAGCATGACACAAAAATTGATCGCCTACAAACGCATGCCTATCTGGACTAAGGATAGCATGCCAGAAGCTCTTCAAAGAAAGCACAATACCAAGGTAGGAACCTGGGGGAAGATTACAGTTTTAAAAGGTCAGTTACGATTTATTGAATTGACCGAAGAGGGGGAAGAAATCGCGAGCCACCTATTTGAAGCAGGAGCAGAGAACCCCATGGCTGAGCCCCAGGCCTGGCACCGTGTGGAAGTAGCGACGGACGATGTGGAGTGGTACTTGGAATTTTACTGTGAGCCAAAAGACTATTTCCCCAAAAAATACAATACCAATCCTGTCCATTCAGAAGTGCTAGAAGCAGTGGGAATTGTCCCAGCTGGAAAGGCGCTGGATCTAGGATGCGGGCAAGGTCGAAACGCCCTCTTTTTGGCCCAACATGGCTTTGACGTAACAGCGGTGGATCAAAATGAACTGGCTCTTGAGATCTTACAAAGTATTGTCGCTGAGGAAGATCTAGAGATGCCAGTGGGACTCTATGATATCAATGCTGCAGCTCTTACCCAAAACTATGACTTCATCATATCGACTGTGGTCCTCATGTTTTTAGAGGCTGATCGGATTCCAGCGATTATCCGCAATATGCAAGAGCATACCAATCCAGGTGGTTACAATCTCATTGTCTGTGCCATGGATACGGAAGATTATCCTTGCCAGATGCCCTTCTCGTTCACCTTTAAAGAAGGAGAATTGGCGGAGTATTACAAGGATTGGGAATTGGTCAAGTACAATGAAAATCCAGGCCATCTCCATCGTCGAGATGAAAATGGCCATCGGATTCAACTTCGATTTGCAACCATGTTGGCAAAGAAAAATAAAGAAAAAGCAGGATGTTAAGATCCTGCCTTCAGATTGAAGACAAAGTCATTTAAAAAACCTTCCTTAGGTGAGTACGGACGTTAGGTGAAATTATCCAGTGGATGATTTCAGCAATCCAAGAAGTTCCAAGACTTAGTTTTGAGCCTAGGGTCTCAAAACTCCCGAGTGCCTGAAATGTTATTGTTTCAGGCACTTTTCTCACAGCGGAAAGTTTCGGTATTTTCTTGAATCGATTTAAAAATTGGAACTCATTTTTATTTTTTTTTGCAAAATCGCTTAACTTATTTTACTTTAAAGTAATTTGTCTACATTCTAAAAGTAGGATGTTAGGATCCTGCCTTTTTGCTTTCTACAAACAAGTTGGACAAGGTGATCTGAATGTTGTTTATTTGCCAAAAAGAAAAACCTTCTCCATAAAGGTAGGAGAAGGTTGGGGAATTTAGTTCCAGTTAGCAAAGTCGCAGACGCTGAGAATGATCGTCCCGATTTCGATTGGCTCTTCCTTGGCACCGGATTCTAACCAGGTCACAATTACAGATTCAATCGTAGCGATGAAAATTTCTAGCCCATACTTGTATGGAACTTGAAAGTCTGAAATGATGTGTTCTTTCGCATGGGGAGTATCGTCTAGTGCATGGAGGGTAAAACTTCTTACCAATTTACGGAAGTCCGAGCAGCAGGATTGGGACAACGCATAAATAAAATCATAATTCTCTTTAATAGCAGTCAAGACATTGAGAAAGTTCACCTTGACAGGGCTTCCTTCAACGAAGAGGCTATCCAATTCTTGCATCATGTCCATTTTCATTTGCTCAAACATGTCGTATTTATCGACATAGTGCAAGTAGAAGGTCCCGCGGTTAATCCCAGCGGTTTCAGTTAATTGTCGAATAGTGATGCTTTCAAAAGGTTGTTGCAAGAGGAGTTTTGAGAGCGCATTTCGTAAGTCTGACTTGGTTGTTGTTTGTCTTTGGCGTACCATATGTTCCTTTCTGTAGTTGTATAAATTTATTCTTATTTATTTGACGTTAAAATAATTTATAGGTTAAATAATTTCACGACACTAACAAAGAGCATTATACTCCAAAAGAATAAATTAGACAACAATTCTCATTTTTGTACAGATAACGAAAAATGTACAAAAATTTTAAAAGTTTATGAGTGACGGGCACTGACAAGATTTTGTGAAAATCTCACAATAATTAGTGATTTAAAATAATTCCCTCCTAAAAAAATGGTCAGGAAATTTTTAGGAAATGGAGGAGCAAGATGGAAAAGGGAGTGTAATAAACCAAAAGAGGCTGGGACAAAAGTCCTAGCCTCTCAATTATTTTTGGATTGTCGAGCAAGACGCAGTGGTTGAGTGGGCTCTACTACGTTGATTTCATCAGCTTATACAGCCCTACTCAACTGTGCGGAGGTGGGACGACGAAAACGAATTCTAACGAATTACCGATTTCTGTCCCACTCTCTCTTTATTTGATAAAAGTCGTCACGATCAAATTGAAATTTAAGATAGTTAAGACAATCGCAACGAGATAGCCTAAGAAAGTATTCCATTTCGCATTAACATGTTCTCCCATGATTTCCTTGTTGGAGGTGAAATAAACCAGAGGGAAGATGGAGAATGGAAGAGCCGCTGATAGGAAGACTTGAGAGTAGACTAGAAGGTCGTCGAGGACATGTTCCTGATCTCCAAATAAGATCGCAACGATGATGACAGGAAGAAGGGCAATGATCCGAGTCATGAGACGAACGACCCATTGTGGCAGGCGGAATCTCAAGAAACCTTCCATAACGATTTGACCGGTTAGGGTCCCAGTAATGGTTGAATTTTGACCACTAGCTAACAAAGCGATGGCAAAGAGAGTGGACAAGAAAGGACTTGCGATGGCACCAGCAATATGGTTATCCTTGAGGGCATTGTACATGCTAGAGAAAGCACCAATCTTATCTCCGTGCCCGAAGAAGAGGGCCGCTCCAAGAATCAAGAGGAGGGAGTTGACGACGAAAGCCAAACTCAATTCAATATTTGAATCCCAGGTCATAAAGCGCACTGCCCGTTTGATATCTGCTGGATCCTTATAATCAACTTTTCGCGTTTGCGAAATGGAAGAGTGGAGGTAGAGGTTGTGGGGCATTACCGTTGCCCCGATGATTCCAAGTGCCAAGGTCAAGGCTTCATTTCCTTTTGGAAGCCCAATTCCCAGTACTTCTTTTTGAGGCAGGAATCCAGCAAAGATTCCCCCGATATCTGGTTTCGATAGGAAAACCAGATAGCCGAAAATTGCAAGGATCGTGAGGATCAAGGTTGAAACGATGGCCTCGATCTTTCGAAATCCTAGATGCATGAGCCCCAATAAGAGGAAGACATCAAAGATGGTGATCAGAATGGAAAAAAGCAAGGGCCAGCCAAAAAGAAGGTGGAGGGCAATCCCTGATCCGATGACTTCTGCTAAATCTGTCGCCATCAGGGCAAGCTCGATCACAATCCAAAGGGTATAGCGAAGCCATTTTGGCAAGTGATGGGCGGTTGTTTGGGCCAGGTCCTTACGATGGACAATTCCTAGTTTACCAGCCATTTGTTGCAACTGCATGGCGATTAAAGAGGAGAGAAGAACCACTGATAAGAGTAGGTAACGGTATTGGGCCCCTCCGACGACACTAGTAATCCAGTTTCCCGGATCCATATAGCCGACAGCTACTAGACTTCCTGGTCCTGAAAAGAGCAGGAGGGTCTTCCAAAAAGGGATGCCTTTTGGTACGTCAATAGATTGGTTGATTTCTTGAAGTGATTTCCTTTCAAACTGTTGTAAACTCATGATGAGCCTTCTTTCTAAGAATAAATCAATTTGTCTCCATTATAGCATAAAATATATAATAGTTCATGATAATGAGAGGTTTCTTGCCCTTTTTAGTGAAAAATCATTTGAAAATCAAATAAATAGAAAAAAAGGAACTTCCTATAAATAGTTGTTTCAGGCTGAAAGATTTTTGAGGCTTTGTTATAATGGAGAGAAGGAGAAGATCATGACTAAAATTGCTTTACTTTCAGATATTCATGGAAATACGACAGCTTTGGAAGCTGTCCTTGAGGATAGTCGAAAAGCCAAGGTGGATGAATATTGGCTCTTGGGTGATAGTTTGATGCCTGGAACAGGCAGACGCGCCCTTTTGGAGCTGTTAGAGGAGCTTCCTATTACGGTGAAAGTCCTTGGAAACTGGGAAGATAGTCTTTGGCGCGCCATGAGGGGGATGTTGGATGAGACTAGATCAAGCCATCGCTACCTTATGCGCCAGTGTCAATATATTCTTGAAGAAATCACGCCTCAGGAAATTGAAGCCATGCAGGAAATGCCCATGCAGGTCCATAGAGAAATCGCCGGTTTAAAGATCGGCATTACCCACCACTTACCCGATAAGAATTGGGGTCGGGAATTGATCCACATTGGTGAGCAGAAGGATTTTGATCGCTTGGTGACAAATCCGTCTTGTGATATTGCAGTCTACGGACACATTCACCAGCAGTTTTTTCGCTACGGGACAGGAGGAGAACTGATCATCAATCCTGGGTCGATCGGTCAACCTTTCTTTTTGGAAAAGAATCTTCGCAAGGATCTTCGGGCCATGTATGCCATTCTTGAATTTGATCAAATGGGGCTAAAAGATATCGATTTTAGACGGGTGGATTATGATGTGCAAAAAGAACTCCAACTTGCTAAAGACCTCCATCTTCCTTATTATCAAGTGTATTATGAAAGTTTGGTCAATGGCATTCATCATACCCACGATCATGAGCTACTTCATGAGATTGAGCAGAGAGAAGGTCATGATCGAGAAATCGATGCTTGGTTAGAGGACTTTTTTCAATAGTGTAACTGTTGACATTACAACAAAAACTAGTATAATAAGGGTAGTAAGAGTCGTCTGTTGACAATCGTCCAATGGATGTCACTTTTAGAACAGGCAGAAAGGAGAAAAGACATGCAAATTTCGAGTCGGTTTACCATTGGAACCCATGTACTAGTGATGATTGCCCTAAAAGGGGACTGTACCAAGGTGACCAGTGATATGATTGCTGAGAGTGTTGGGGTGAACCCGGTCATTATTCGAAAGACCTTGTCTCAGTTAAAGAAAGCGGGATTGATCCATGTAGCGCGTGGGACAGGAGGAGCTGAACTCGCTAAAGCAGCAGATGAGATCAGTCTGCTGGATATCTATCAAGCGGTCGAATGCTTAGGTTCGACAGGCCAATTATTTGGTTTCCATGAAAACCCCAATCCAAATTGCCCAATAGGTCACAATATCCATCATGTCTTAGATGGGAAGCTCGAAGACATTCAGACTGCTATGGAAAAAGAGATGGCTCAAACCAGCCTAAAAGAAGTCGTAGAAGACGCGCAGAAAAGAATGGACCTCGAATCGGTTTCATAAGAAAAAAGAGAGTGGGACAGAAATCGGTCATTCGTTAGAATTCGATTTCGTCGTCCCACCTCCGAACAGTTGAGTAGGCTGTAAAAGCTGATGAAATCAGCGTAGTAGAGACTACTCAACCACTGCGTCTTGTTCGACAATCCAAAAACAATTAAGAGGCTAGGACTTTTGTCCCAGCCTCATTTTTTATATTTATTGACGAAACATTCTGTTTGCTGCGACTTGGATCTACAAAAGGATTAGTCAAAGTAAAGCAAGTCTTTGCTGGTTTCTGTAAAGAGTCCAAAGCCGTCTTTTGTGACATAGCCGCAGTCTTCGATACGGACTCCGACTTTACCTGGGATATAGATCCCAGGTTCGACTGAGAAGCACATGCCTTCTTCAAGCACCAGGTCATTTCCTTCCATAATAGAAGGGAATTCATGCACATCCATACCGATACCGTGTCCAAGGCGGTGGTTGAAGTATTCACCATAGCCAGCTTTTTCGATGACGCTCCGTGCAGCACGGTCAACGTCATGTGCGGTTACACCAGGTTTGATCATATCGATGGCTGCTTGTTGAGCTTCTAACGTCAAGTGGTAGATTTCTTTTTTGAAATCATCCGGTTTTCCAACCGCGACGGTACGGGTCATATCTGATGCATAACCATTGACCATACAGCCAAGGTCAAAGAGCAAGAGAGCATTGTTTTCGACTTTATTGCTTCCAGGAATTCCGTGTGGGTTAGCTGCATTATTCCCCGTCAAGACCATAGTTTCAAAGCTCATTTCATAGCCCAAGCGTTTGATGCCAAAGTCGATTTCTGCCACGATATCAGTTTCCGTTTTATCCAGTGAGATGGCGTCAAAACCCATATTGACAGCCTTATCTGCGTATTGACCGGCCACCAACATCTTTTGGATCTCATCAGCAGATTTGATCAAGCGCATGCGGTTAATCCGTGGTGTTAAGTTAGTAAATTCCGCTTTTTCAAAGACAGTGCGCAATCCATTGTACTTGGTCAGAATCAAGTTATCATATTCAAGTGCAACAGTTTTGGCATCTGGTTTAGCGATAGCCCCTTTAATCTTTTCCCAAGGGTTTTCAGAATCTACATAGCCAACTACTTGGAAATCGACAACTGCAGTCGCCCGTTCCACTTCAAGTGCAGGAACGAAGAGAAGGGGTTCGTGGTCTGTATAGACGAACAAGAAGAGTTGACGTTCGTGGGGATCACTGTAAAATCCAGTCAGGTAATTGATGGTGACAGGATCGGATACAACAGCGACATCTGTTTTTTCAGTTTCAAGAAAATCGACGATTTGATCTAATTTAGACATAATGCTACCTTCTTTCTATGGATCTATTTTGTCAAATTTTCCCCAAAAAAGCAAGAGTTTACAAAATTTTACCAAAATACTTGAAAGTGTTTACAATACATGATAAAATAGGATTAATTAGAGAGTGAAAACGAAATTTTCAACAATGAAAGGAAATCTTATGAATACAGACGATACAGTTACAATTTATGATGTCGCCCGTGAAGCAGGGGTTTCAATGGCAACCGTTAGTCGTGTAGTAAATGGAAATAAAAACGTTAAAGAAAATACACGTAAAAAAGTTTTAGAAGTGATCGAACGCTTGGATTACCGTCCAAATGCTGTTGCGCGTGGTCTTGCCAGTAAGAAAACCACAACAGTCGGTGTTGTGATTCCAAACATTACCAACAGCTATTTCTCTACCTTGGCTAAAGGGATTGATGACATTGCCGAAATGTACAAGTACAACATCGTTCTTGCAAATAGCGATGAAGACGATGACAAGGAAGTTTCAGTGGTAAACAACCTCTTTTCAAAACAAGTGGATGGGATCATTTTCATGGGCTATCATTTGACAGAAAAGATTCGTTCAGAATTTTCACGCTCTCGGACGCCAGTTGTCCTTGCTGGGACAGTGGATGTTGAACACCAATTACCAAGTGTCAATATCGACTACAAGCAAGCGACTGTGGATGCTGTTGCACAATTGGCAAAACACAACAAGAAAATTGCTTTTGTAAGTGGCCCATTGGTGGATGATATCAATGGAAAAATCCGTTTGGCTGGCTATAAAGATGCCTTGAAAGCGAAAAAATTGAGCTACAGCGAAGGACTTGTCTTTGAATCCAAGTACCGTTATGATGAAGGTTACAACTTGGCAGAACGCATCATTGCGTCTAAAGCAACAGCTGCCTTTGTGACAGGGGATGAATTGGCTGCAGGTCTCTTGAACGGCTTGTCTGATCACGGTATCAAAGTACCAGAAGACTTTGAAATCATTACTAGTGATGATTCACAAGTAACTCGTTACACACGTCCAAATCTATCAACGATTGGCCAACCTTTGTATGACCTTGGTGCGATCAGTATGCGCATGTTGACCAAGATCATGCATAAAGAAGAGTTGGAAGAACGCGAAGTACTGTTGTCTCATACGATCAACCAACGTGGAACGACCAAAAAATAAGGATTAGTTGACTAGAGTCTCGACTTGGGAAGACGTGTCTACTAGTCTGAGAGGTTAGAACAGAACTGTTCTAGCCTCTTTTTTATACTGCAAACAGGTAGAGACTTGCTGGGCACTCTTTATTTCGGTATAATAGAAGGTATGAAAGTTTTACTGTATTTAGAAGGAAAATCTGTATTACAAAAATCAGGAATTGGTCGAGCCTTGCAGCATCAAATGCATGCGCTTGATTTGGCTGGGATTCCGTATACGACAGATATTTTAGGAGATTATGATGTGGTGCATATCAATACCTATGGCCCACGGAGTTTCCTTTTGCTCCATGCAGCAAAGCGTCGTGGAAAGAAAGTCATCATGCATGGCCATTCAACCCGTGAGGATTTTGAAAATTCCTTTATCGGGTCTAACTTTTTTGCGCCCTTGTTTGGAAAGTATTTGGCTCACATGTACCAAAAGGCAGACTATGTGATCACGCCATCTGAATATTCTAAACACCTGATTCAGTCTTATGGGGTGACCACACCGATTATCGCGGTCTCCAATGGAATTGATTTGGAAAAATACAAGAAGGATCCGAAAAAAGAAGAGGTCTTTCGAAAGCATTTTAATATCCAAGAAGGCCAAAAGGTTGTCATCTGTGCAGGGCTTTATTTTAAACGCAAAGGGATTGAAGATTTCGTAGAAGTGGCCCGTCGCATGCCGGATGTTCGCTTTATTTGGCTAGGTTCTATCAACAAATGGATCATTCCGCGTAAGATTCGTCGTATCGTGGAAAAGGATCATCCGAGTAATGTGGAATTCCCTGGCTACTTCAAGGGAGCGGTCTTCCAAGGGGCTATGACGGGTTCAGATGCTTTCTTCTTCCCATCTTATGAAGAAACAGAAGGAATCGTTGTTTTGGAAGCCTTGGCCAGTCATCAGCACACGGTCTTGCGGGATATTCCAGTATACAATGGCTGGATCGACGAGACGTCCTCTGAATTGTGCCATAATGTTGATGAATTTGTGGATTCCTTGAACAAGGTCTTGAACGGACAAGTAGACAAGCGGGAGGCGGGCTACAAGGTTGCTGAAAGTCGTTCGATTGACTTAGTGGCTTATCAATTGGTCGAAGCCTATCAAACAGTTTTGGAGATGTAAGATGCGTGTAGGATTATTTACAGATACCTATTTCCCGCAAGTTTCGGGAGTGGCGACCAGCATTCGGACGCTCAAAACAGAATTAGAAAAATTGGGTCACACGGTCTTTATCTTTACGACAACGGATAAAGATGTCAACCGCTATGAAGATTGGCAGATCATTCGGATTCCAAGTGTGCCTTTCTTCGCCTTTAAGGACCGCCGCGTTGCTTATCGTGGCTTCTCAAAGGCGCTTGCCATTGCCAAGCAATACCAGCTGGATATTATCCATACCCAGACTGAGTTTTCACTGGGCCTTTTGGGAGTGTGGATTGGACGCGAGTTGCGGATTCCAGTCATTCATACCTACCATACCCAGTATGAGGACTATGTCCGCTATATTGCAAGAGGCATGGTCATTCGCCCAAGTATGGTCAAATACATTGTCAGAAGTTATATGAATGATCTGGATGGCGTGATCTGTCCAAGTGAGATCGTCTATGACTTACTTCAAAAGTACAAGGTCAAGGCAGAAAAACGTATTATTCCGACAGGGATTGATTTGGCTAAGTTTGACCGGCCGGAAATCACTCCGACAGAGACAGCTGCTCTTCGTGAAAAATATGAAGTCGCAGAAGATGAAACGCTCTTATTGAGCCTGTCGCGGGTTTCTTATGAAAAGAATATTCAGGCTGTTATTGCGGCTCTTCCTGATGTCCTCAAGGTCAATCCAAAAGTTAAGTTGATCGTTGCTGGAGATGGTCCTTATTTGGATGATTTGAAAAAACAAGCGGCGAAACTGGGGATTTCAGATGCGGTTGTCTTTACAGGGATGATCCCACCAAATGAGACAGCTCTTTACTATAAGGCGGCTGACTTCTTTATTTCAGCTTCAACGAGTGAGACGCAAGGGTTGACCTATTTAGAGAGTATTGCAAGTGGTACTCCGATTATCGCTCATGGCAATCCTTATCTCGATCATGTGATTGATGACCCTATGTTTGGAAAGCTCTTTTATGAGGAGAGCGATCTGGCACAAGCGATTCTTGAAGCGATTGACGAGATGCCTGCAATTGATGAGACCAAGTGGGCAGAAAAGATTGATGATATTTCTGCAGCAACCTTTGGCCGTCGGGTCTACGAATTTTACCTGGATAAAATCATCTCTAAAGACTTTTCAAATGATTTGAATCCTGAGCAAAGCCGGGTTAAGCGGATGTCTAAGACCATTGTGAAAATCCCGACCAAGGTGATTGCTCTTCCGGTCAATGGATCTGTGAAGATGATGAAGGCTTCGGTCAAACAAGTGAAGAAAATCCGTAAAATCACGCATTTCTTTGATTGAAAATGAAATTTTTTCTTGCAAAATTTTTCAATCGTGCTATAATAACTGACAGAGACATATCAAATCTAGGAAATCTGATAGAGAGCGCGTGGGGCTGGAAATCGCGTAGAGGATAGGTTTGGGACTACTCGTGATTCTTTTATGCAAACATAAAACGGTGGCTACGTTAGAGCCAATCAGAGGTGTCCCTCTTTTTTGAGGAACATAAATGAAGGTGGAACCACGTTGCGACGTCCTTTCGAGGAGGTCGCTTTTTTGATTTCTTAATGAAGAAATCTAAAGAAGAGATGATTCCAATGTTCAAAGACACCTCCCACCCATTTAGCTACTAAAAACTTTATAAGGAGAAAATCATGATTCAAATTACTTTCCCAGATGGCGCTGTTCGTGAATTCGAATCTGGCGTTACTACTTTTGAAATTGCCCAATCAATCAGCAATTCCTTAGCAAAAAAAGCTCTTGCTGGTAAATTCAACGGCAAATTGATTGACACAACTCGTGCTATCACTGAAGACGGAAGCATTGAAATCGTGACACCTGATCACGAAGATGCTCTTCCAATCTTGCGTCACTCAGCGGCTCACTTGTTCGCTCAAGCAGCTCGTCGCCTCTTCCCAGATATCCACTTGGGTGTCGGTCCAGCCATCGAAGATGGTTTCTACTACGATACAGACAACCAAGCTGGTCAAATCTCTAACGAAGACCTTCCTCGTATCGAAGAAGAAATGAAGAAAATCGTTAAAGAAAACTTCCCATCTATTCGTGAAGAAGTGACTAAAGATGAAGCGCGTGAAATCTTCAAAAATGATCCATACAAATTGGAATTGATCGAAGAACACTCTGAAGACGAAGGTGGTTTGACGATCTACCGTCAAGGTGAATACGTGGATCTCTGCCGTGGCCCACACGTTCCATCAACAGGCCGCATCCAAATCTTCCACCTTTTGAATGTGGCAGGTGCTTACTGGCGTGGAAATAGCGATAACGCTATGATGCAACGGATTTACGGTACCGCTTGGTTCGACAAGAAAGATTTGAAGAACTACCTTCAAATGCGTGAAGAAGCTAAAGAGCGTGACCACCGTAAACTTGGGAAAGAGCTGGATTTGTTCATGATTTCTCAAGAAGTTGGTCAAGGTCTTCCATTTTGGTTGCCAAATGGTGCGACCATCCGTCGTGAGTTGGAACGCTATATCGTTGATAAAGAAGTCGCAGCAGGCTACCAACACGTCTACACTCCACCAATTGCTTCTGTAGAACTTTATAAGACTTCAGGTCACTGGGATCACTACCGTGAAGACATGTTCCCACCAATGGATATGGGGGATGGAGAAGAGTTTGTTCTTCGTCCAATGAACTGTCCTCACCATATCGAAGTTTACAAACACCATGTGCACTCTTACCGCGAATTGCCAATCCGTATCGCTGAAATCGGTATGATGCACCGTTATGAAAAATCTGGTGCCCTTACAGGACTTCAACGTGTGCGTGAAATGTCTCTGAATGATGGTCATACCTTTGTGGCTCCAGAACAAATCGAGGAAGAATTCAAGAAGATCCTTCAATTGATCATCGATGTGTATGAAGATTTTAACTTGACAGATTATCGTTTCCGCTTGTCTTACCGTGATCCTGAAGACAAACACAAATACTTTGACAACGATGAAATGTGGGAAAATGCTCAACGTATGTTGAAAGCAGCCGTTGATGATATGGGTGTTGAGTACTATGAAGCTGAAGGGGAAGCAGCCTTCTACGGACCAAAATTGGATATCCAAGTGAAAACAGCTCTTGGTAAAGAAGAAACTCTTTCAACGATCCAACTGGACTTCTTGCTTCCAGAACGCTTTGATCTTCATTACATTGGAGCAGACGGGGAAGAACACCGTCCAGTTATGATCCACCGTGGGGTTATTTCAACTATGGAACGCTTTACTGCGATCTTGATTGAAAACTACAAGGGAGCTTTCCCAACCTGGCTTGCGCCACACCAAGTAACCCTCATCCCAGTATCGAACGAAAAACACGTGGACTACGCTTGGGAAGTAGCTAAGAAACTTCGTGACCGTGGTGTCCGTGCTGATGTAGATGAACGCAATGAGAAAATGCAGTTCAAGATTCGTGCTTCTCAAACTCAAAAAATTCCTTACCAATTAATCGTTGGGGACAAGGAAATGGAAGAGCAGGCTGTAAACGTTCGCCGTTATGGTCAAAAAGAAACAGAAACCATGCCGGTAGATGCATTTGTAAAATTGATTCTTGCAGATATTGCAAATAAATCTCGTGTTGAGAAATAAAACGATCACAGTCTGATAAATATTTTTAGTAAGAAAAAGCAACAACTATTTCAGTTGTTGCTTTTTCTATTTTGTTTAACCTGAGCTAGTAGTGATCGGTCAAACCACTACAAATAGTATCCCCATCAACAATCCTTTCTATCCATGAACTTTTGGATATAGGATATCCTCCCAAGATTTGCTTCCATGAGTTAGATAAGTTGACTATCCTCAATCCTTGTCTGCTTCATTTTCTTTTACGAGATCGTTTTGTGAATCTTTTTCAGAGAGTTTTTGATCGATATACTTGTCAATGTTTTCGTAAAATTCCTTGGTCGTCTCACTATCTAATTTTGTCGAATTATGGACTTGATTGACTTTCAATTGAACAGATTGAATACCGTAAGAGTCTTGTTTTTGGCGAATGGTTTCTAATTCTTCTTCTGAAATCGGATCTCCAACAACTGTCAAGACCAATTCATTGCTACTTGACTTGTAGACTTGATTAATGATCGTATGATTAGAGAACTCTTTGCCTACAAACTGTTTAATCCCTTCTTTTCGTGCTTGATCCATCGTCAGAGTGACTGCTGAATAGCTGGCTGGAAGAACCAATAATACAATCAAGGATATCAGCCCAATTCTCATTTTAATGTTTAGCTCTTTAAATGAACTTAAAGGAGATTTTCTCATCATAATTCTTGTTCCAACAATATTGATTAGCATGATAAAGACACAGTTGATCAAGAAAAGATAGAGAGCCCCAAATAAAAATCGTACATTTCCATTAGTTAAACCATAGCCTGCAGTGCAGATAGGTGGCATCAGAGCTGTTGCAATGGCTACTCCTGGCACGATATTGTTTGCTTCTTTTTTTCTTGAACCAATGACACCTGCTATCCCACCCGCAATAGCAATGAGAACATCCCAAATGGTTGGAGAGGTTCGTGCAATCAATTCGCTACTTGCATAAGATAAGGGAGAAATCCAGAAATATAGAGTCGAGACAAGCAAACTGACCAATACTTGAGTAAATAAAACCCCTAGAGATTGCTTGATTAAACGCGTATCAAAAATAGCTAAACCAAACCCCAGTCCAATAATCGGTGTCATAAGAGGGGAAATCAGCATGGCTCCAATAATGACAGCTGTTGAATTCATATTTAGACCTATAGAGGCAATAAAAATCGAACACATCAAAATCACTGTATCTCTTAATCGAACATGAAGGTCATCATATAGTTTCTCGCGGAATTCACGTGTTGAATAGTTTCCGGACATTGGTTACTCCTTTTATTTCATATAATCTTGTTTCTGCATGGATGATGGTAGAGAGACGTATGTCCAATTTGACATATTCTTAATTTTCATTTGTAATTCTTTTGAACATTATCTTTTAAATATCTATCAATCCATCCTTGATATTATATCAAAAAATTTACAGTCTTTCTCTGAAGAAATCAATTAATTTAAAAGATAGAGAAAGGAAGAAATTTTAGATTCCTTATTCAAAGAAGAAAGATCGGTATCTCCTCTGAAAGTAGATACCGTTTTAATGTTTAAACATGATGAGTTTGTAGCAGAAATCCTAGCTGATGTCGCCAACAAATCACGTGTTGAGAAATAATGAAAAAATAAAAAGATTGAGGATAAAACAATCTAAAAAACCTTCCTTAGGTGAGTAAGAACGTCAGCGAACTTCTATGAAGTTCCAAAACTCCCGAGTGAGAGTGGGACAGAAATCGGTAATTCGTTAGAATTCGATTTCGTCGTCCCACCTCCGCACAGTTGAGTAGGGCTGTAAAAGCTGATGAAATCAGCGTAGTAGAGCCCACTCAACCACTGCGTCT
>NZ_JAQFJL010000012.1:0-60462 GCF_030440045.1 Streptococcus sp. SP8
CCTCCGCACAGTTGAGTAGGGCTGTAAAAGCTGATGAAATCAGCGTAGTAGAGCCCACTCAACCACTGCGTCTTGCTCGACAATCCAAAAATAATTGAGAGGCTAGGACTTTTGTCCCAGCCTCTTCGAACATATTCAAACTGTTTTTCCTATAAAATAAGATTAATAATTCTTCATAATAGAAATTATGCTATTTTTTGAATCATTTGGGAGTATATTGAAACTTTCCGCCGTGAGAAAAGTGCTTGAAACAATCTTGTTTCAAGCACTCGGGAGTTTTGAGAGTAAAACAGTTCGGGGAACTGTTTTAGCCTGAGCTCAGAAATTAAAAAGCGAAGGGGCTCAAAACGAATTGAATACGGGCCACAGATTGTGCCAAAAAGATAAGTTCTCCTAGAATCGAAAGATTCTGCGTCAAACATCCTATTTTGACTTTATCCGCAAACGCCCTTTGTATCTTAATTAGTCATGGAACTTCCTGGATTGCTGAAATCATCCACCGGATAATTTCACCTAACGCCCGTACTCACCTAAGGAAAGTTTCTAAATTTTCTTTATCATCAATCCGAAGAAAGGTTTAGCTAACTTTTCTTTTCAAACAATCTTTAGAAATCTTATCCACCAAGGTAGGCCTTGCGGACTTCTTCTGAGGCTAAGAGTTCTTTTCCTGTTCCGGAAAGAACGACTTTCCCTGTTTCCAAAACATAACCTCGGTCTGCGATAGCAAGAGCCTTGTTGGCATTTTGCTCGATCAAGAGAACCGTTGTCCCTTGTTTTTGGATATCTTGGATGATATCAAAGATTTCTTGGATAAAGATTGGAGCCAATCCCATAGAAGGTTCATCCAGAAGCAAGAGTTTTGGCGTTGACATGAGTGCACGACCCATTGCGAGCATTTGTTGTTCCCCACCAGATAGGGTTGCTGCATCTTGGTTCTTCCGTTCTTCCAAACGTGGGAAACGAGAAAAGACTTTCTTCAAGTTAGCTTGATTTTCTTCTCGATCTTTCTTCAAGAAAGCTCCCATCTCCAAGTTTTCCATAACAGTTAAGCCTGGAAAGACGTGGCGGCCTTCTGGAACTTGAGAGAGTCCTGCTGCTACAATCTTTTGAGCCGGAACCTTTTGAATCTCCTGACCTAAAAACTCGATTTTCCCAGCACTTGGACGCACCAAACCTGAAATCGTACGAAGAATAGATGTTTTCCCAGCACCGTTAGCACCGATAAGAGAAACAACTTCCCCTTCATTCACCTCGAAACTGACATCACGGACAGCCTGGATCATGCCATAGTGTACAGAAAGATTTTCAACTTTTAACATAGACATTAGGCTTCACCTCCTAGATATGCTTCGATTACGCGTTTGTTGGTCTTGATTTCATCTGGCGTACCATGGGCAATCAAGCGACCATATTCCAATACATAAATCCGTTCTGTTACTTCCATAACCAAGCTCATATCGTGCTCGATCAGCATGATCGTAATATTAAATTCTTTTTGAATGCGACGGATCAATTGGGTCAATTCTGCTGTTTCTTGAGGGTTCATCCCTGCAGCAGGTTCATCCAAGAAGAGGATTTTTGGCTCTGTAGCAAGGGCACGAACGATCTCCAAGTGACGTTGTTGTCCGTAAGCTAAGTTTTTGGCCAAGGTATCTGCTTCTTTTTCCAAACCAAAAATCGCTAACAATTCAAGGGCTTTCGCTTTCAAAGCTTCTTCATTCTTGTAATAGCTTGGCAAGCGGAAAAGACTCGCAAAGACATGTGGTTTGTGGTGATTGGCAAAGGCAATCAAGACATTGTCCAAAACGCTTAAATCTTTAAAGAGACGAATATTTTGGAAAGTCCGTCCCAGACCACCTGCAGCGATTTTATATGGTGCTTTACCATTTAGCAACTGACCATCTAAGGTAATGGTCCCTTCACTTGGTTCATATACCCCTGTTAGGAGGTTGAAGAGGGTTGTTTTACCGGCACCGTTTGGTCCGATCAATCCAACCAATTCCCCTTCATTGAGTTCCATGGTCACATCCCCAACGGCTGTCAAACCACCAAAGTTTTTTGTTAAATTTTTTACTTCAAGAAGTGCCATTAGTTAGCCTCCTTTTTTGAGAGTAGTTTTTTCAAGCTGAATTCCCATGTTCCAAGAAGACCACCTGGACGGAAGATCATCACGAGAATCAAAGCCAATGAGTAAATGATCATACGGACACTTGAGAAGTCTTGAAGCACCATGTTCAAGATACCCAAGACGATGGCTGCCACAACTGTTCCGGACATTGATCCCAAACCACCAAACACGACAATGATCAAGACATTAATAGTATTGGTGAAAGAGTAGTCTTTAGGAACAACAGAGCCGATAAAGCCGGCTTGGAGAGATCCAGCAATCGCCGCTGTGATCGCACCAAATACAAAGGCGATGACTTTGACTTTGGTCGTATTGATCCCAACAGATTCTGCCGCGATTTCATCTTCACGAACAGAAAGGGTAGAGCGTCCAATTGGACTGCGTAAGAAGTTAATCGTAAAGATCGTTGTAATGACAACAAAGAGGTAAACCAATTGCCAAGTTGTAAAGGCTGGCAAACCAAGGATCCCAGCAGCACCATTTGTTAGAGTACCACCATTGACGATCAAGATCCGGATGATTTCAGAAACCCCAAGTGTCGCAATCGCGAGGTAGTCCCCTTTCAAACGAAGGGTTGGAACCCCAACGATCAAGGCAACGACACCAGCAATCAAAGCCCCTAAAACCATCGCGCCAAAGAAAGCCCCGTAGGTTGGTGATTTGGAACCGAGAATGGCTGCAGAGTAGGCACCAATCGCCATAAATCCGGCATGTCCGAGTGAGAATTGACCTGAGAAACCAACAATGAGGTTCAAGCCAACTGCAAGGATAATATTGATTCCGATTTGTTCTAAAATTTGGATATAGAAGAGGTTGAGCACACCCGCTGCAACCAAGACTTGGATCAAGGCAAAACCTGCGACCAAAAGACCAAGCCAGACTAAATTCACTTTTAAATTTTGTTTCATGGCTTACACCTTCTCTTTCACATTTTTACCGAGGATACCTGCTGGACGGATGAGCAAGATCACAATCAAGATGGCATACACAATGGCATCACGGAAGTCTGAAAGACCGATCGCTGTAGCGAAGGTTTCTAACAAACCGATAACAAATCCACCTAGGGCAGCACCTGGAATGATTCCGATTCCCCCAAGAACGGCTGCGACAAAGGCTTTGATCCCTGGTGTCATCCCCATCAAAGGCTCGATCGAGTTGTAATACAAACCAATCAAGACACCACCAGCACCTGCCAAAGCTGATCCCAAAGCAAAGGTAAAGCTGATCGTACGGTTTACGTTAATCCCCATCAATTGAGCGGCATCACTATCAACAGATACAGCCCGCATGGCTTTCCCCATCTTTGTTTTTTGAATAATAAATTGAAGAGCGACCATCAAGAAAACAGACACTCCCAAGATCATCAACTGAATATTGGAGATTGAAATAGGACCAAAGTTGTAACGAACTGTTTTAATCACTTGCGGGAAGGAACGGGTATTGGCACCGACGAAGAAGACCATCCCATATTCGAGCAAGAAGGAAACCCCGATGGCTGTGATCAAGGCAGCAATCCGAGTCGAATGACGAAGCGGACGATAAGCCAGGTATTCAATTACAACCCCTAAAATAGCTGTCCCAACCATGGCTAGGAGCAAGGCTACAAAGAAGTTTACTTTCCATGAGTTCAATAAGAAATATCCCATAAAGGCACCTACCATGTAGATATCCCCATGGGCAAAGTTGATCAATTTGATAATTCCATACACCATAGTATAACCAAGGGCCAAGAGTGCATAGACACTTCCCAAGATTAGACCGTTCACTAATTGCTGGAGCATTTGAACCATCCTTTCTAACAATAAAGAGCGAGGCCAGGAATTTTCATTCTCCCAGCCTCTTGTACAAACAACAAATGATAATTATGGTTTAACAGACTCAACTGATTTGACTTTACCATCTTTCAAGCCAATCATAAGAGCTGATTTAACCGGGTTGTGGTTCTTGTCAATTGACATTGTACCAGTCACACCTTCCAAGTCTTTCAACTTCGCAAGGTTATCTTTCAATTCGACAGAGTTCTTAGCACCTTTAGATGCTTCTGCAACCATGTAAACTGAATCATAAGCCAAAGCTGCGAACATTGAAGGTTCTTCATTGTATTTCGCTTTGTATGCTTCTACGAATTTCTTGGCTTTATCAGTCATTTCACCTTCAGTAGAGAATCCAGCTACGTAGTAGATATCTGTAGCTGCAGCAGGTGTTGCTTGTTCAACGAACTTAGCATCGCTAAATCCATCCCCACCAATGATTGGTTGTTTGATTCCCATACCACGCGCTTGGTTTACAATCTTACCAGTTTCTGTGTAGTAACCTGGAAGAACAATCGCATCGAAGTCTTTATCTTTGATTTTTGTAAGAGCAGCTTGGAAGTCTGTATCCTTAGATTGGAAGGTTTCTGTTGCTACGATTTCACCTTTGTAAGATTTCTTGAAGGCTTCAGCAATCCCTTTCGCATAGTCAGATGAGTTATCGTAGTAAAGAACGACTTTCTTCGCTTTCAAGTTATCCGTTGTGTATTTGGCAATGATTTTTCCTTGGAAGCTATCGATGAAGGTTGCACGGAAAAGGTAATCTTGACCTTTTGTCAAATCATCTTGAGTTGCAGATGGTGTAACCAATGGAACACCTGCTTTACCAGCATTGGCAACCGCTGCTGCAGTAGCACCTGAAGTTGCAGGTCCTACAAGAGCGTTCACTTTTGATTGAGTGACAAGGTTTGTAGTGACTGTAGCTGCTTCAGCTGTTTCAGATTTGTTATCTTTATCTGTGACAACGATCTTCTTACCGTCAGCTCCACCCTTAGCGTTGATTTCATCAACGGCCAATTGAGCACCTTTTTGTTCAGCGCTACCGTAGGCTGCTACTTCACCAGTTTTTTCAAAGTTAAAACCGACTTTTAGTTCTTTGCCGATTTCGTTACCAGTTGTGTTTGAACCTGAAGTAGAAACTTCACCACAAGCAGCAAGAAGAGCGACACTTGCAATGGTTAAAAATGAAAGAGCAAATTTTTTCTTCATTTGTAATGATCTCCTTAAATGAATCTTAAAATAAATACATTAAGAATATACCGAATTATCTGACAATTGTCAATAAAAAAAACGCAATCCATCAAATGATTGCGTTTTCTAAACTTCTGTTACCACAGATGGGGTCTCCAATCGTTGCAAACTCCCCACAAAATCTGTATCTAAATCTTTGAGATGGCAAGGCAAGACTTTTTTGACATAACGTTCTTTCTTTAAGTCTTCCATGACTTGATCCGCCTTGTCACTGTCCACATACAATTGGACATAACGGCATTTCTTAGAATGGTACAAGACATCTCCGACTGATTGTAATTTTTTCCCGTCGCGATTGTAATACAATTTAACAATTAAGCCTGTTCTTTCTTGTTTCTCAAACATGGTCAATCCCTTTCTCGTTCTGTTACTAGTATATCAAATTTCAAGAAAAAGAACTACTCTTTTATGAGAGCAAAAAAGAGAGTGGGACAGAAATCGGTAATTCGTTAGAATTCGATTTCGTCGTCCCACCTCCGCACAGTTGAGTAGGGCTGTAAAAGCTGATGAAATCAGCGAAGTAGAGCCCACTCAACCACTGCGTTTTGCTCGACAATCCAAAAATAATTGAGAGGCTAGGACTTTTGTCCCAGCCTCTTGACGGGCCTTCCCACAGGATGGTTTAGCCCAATTTATTATTGGCCATGATTTCATCAATAAAGCCATATTCAAGTGTTTCTTGTGCGCTCATCCAATTATCACGTTCCGCATCAGCATGCACTTTTTCAATGGATTGACCTGAATTTTCCGCAAGGATTTTTTCCAAGTTATTCCGTGTTTTGAGCAAGTGTTCTGCTGCAATCGCCATATCGGTTTGTTGGGTACCACCACCAGTACCACCCATTGGTTGGTGAATCATGTACTCGGCGTTTGGCAACATGAAGCGTTTGCCCTTCGCACCGCTTGAAGCGATAATTGTTCCCATAGAAGCTGCCATCCCCATGACAATGGTTTGGACATCTGACTTGATAAAGTTCATGGTATCTACGATGGCAAGACCTGCAGAGACAGAGCCTCCTGGTGTATTGATATACATATAGATATCTTTTGTATTATCTTGGGCATCCAAGAAGAGCAATTGAGCGATAATGGAGTTAGCCATTTGGTCCTCAACGGGTCCTGTTACCATGATAATTCGATCTTTCAACAGACGGGAATAAATATCGTAAGAACGTTCTCCACGACTGGTTTGTTCAATAACTACTGGAATCATCTATTCTTCTCCTTTAGTATCCATTCATTCTCACGATTCGTGAGGTTCAAAGTATATGTGCTATTATAAACCAATGGTCAAAAAAGGTCAAATCTTAAGCACCTTTCGGACGAATCATGAATGGTTTCTTATTTGGTACCGAATAAACGGTCACCCGCATCTCCAAGACCAGGAACAATGTAGCCATGTTCATTCAAATGATCATCGAGGGCTGCTGTAAAGATATCAACATCTGGGTGAGCTTCTTGAAGAGCTTTCACCCCTTCTGGCGCTGATACCAAGCAGACAAATTTGATATGGCTAGCGCCACGTTTTTTCAAGGAATCAATCGCTAGAATAGCGGATCCACCCGTAGCAAGCATCGGGTCTACTACAAAGATACGACGTTGATCAATATCTTCTGGCAATTTCACCAAGTATTCAACTGGTTTCAAGGTTTCTTCATCACGGTACATCCCGATATGGCCAACCTTAGCAGCTGGTACCAAACTCAAGAGACCATCGACCATCCCAATCCCTGCACGAAGAATTGGGACAATAGCCAATTTCTTCCCTGCGATTTGCTTTTGAACGGTTTTAGTAATAGGAGTTTCAATTTCAACATCTTCAAGAGGCAATTCACGCAACACTTCGTAGCCCATCAACATAGCAATTTCATCTACCAATTCACGAAAGGCCTTCGTAGAGGTATCCGTGCGGCGGAGAATAGACAATTTGTGTTGAATCAGTGGATGTGTAATAACTTCTAATTTTCCCATTTTGAGATCCTTCTTTCTAAGCTGTTATTTTTCAAAAAAGAACTATGATAAAAGTGGAGTCAAGCTCTACTCTTTCTTTCAGTCCCTCTTTGATACTCACAGCACATGGAAATCTTCATTTCCAACTTTACATTCTTCTTATTATACCAAATTTTACAAAAAAAAGAGAGCCCTTACACTTAATTTTTTAAGTTCGGACTCACTCTTTCTATCAATCAATTACAACCATTCTTTGTATTTCTTAATATAGATACGTTTGACAACCGTCACACTCAGCATATAAAGGACGATAATAGCAAACAATAGAACAAAGTACAATCCATTTAGTTGGCTCAACTTCAAGATAGAAGCCAAAGGACTATATGGAAGGGAGGTTACAAAGAAGGCTGCTGCTAGGGTCGTCACCACGACTGAGAAGGCTGGACGACTTTGGATAAATGGCAGTTTTGGTGAACGCAACATATGGATAACCATGGTTTGAGACCACATGGATTCGATAAACCATCCAGTTTGGAACACCATGATAAAGGCTGCTGCATCTGCTGCTCCATGGTTGTAGCCATGACCTAAAATCATAGGAACAACAAGGAAGTAAAGAAGCATGTAGGTAATAATATCAAATACAGATGAAATGGGACCAATCCAGGCCATAAAACGCATGATAGAGTTTGCTTCCCAGATACGAGGTTTCTTGAGGAATTCCTTGTCGACATTGTCAAAAGGAAGGGCGATACAAGAAAGATCATAGATAAGATTGAGCACAATCAAATGAACGGGAGCCATTGGAAGGAAAGGCAAAAAGATGCTGGCAAAGAGCAGAGAAAAGATGTTCCCGAAGTTAGAAGAGACCGTCATCTTGATGTACTTGGTCATATTGGCATAGACCTTGCGGCCTTCGACCAAGCCTTTTTCAAGAACCATCAAGTCCTTATCTAGAAGGATGACATCTGCTGTTTCCTTGGCAATATCCACAGCGGTATCCACGGAGATCCCAACGTCTGAGACCTTCATGGATGGAGCATCGTTAATCCCATCTCCCATGTAACCCACCTTGTGGCCATTGTTCTTGAGACAGAGGATGATCCGCGCTTTTTGATCTGGTGATAATTTGGCAAAGACCGTTGTTGTTTCCACAACTTGTGCTAACTCTTGGTCTGTCATCGTATCGATTTCGCTTCCCAAAAGTATCCGCTCGACATCTAGTCCTACTTTTTCACAGACAGCTTGGGTGACCTTATCATTGTCGCCAGTTAAGATCTTAGTGGTAACCCCATATTCTGCAAGAGCTTTGATCGCTGGAGCTGCAGAAGGTTTTGGTGGATCAAGAAAGGCCAGGTAACCGGTTAGGATCATGTCTCCTTCATCTTCAACACTAAAGATTTCATTTTCGTCCAAGTCGGTTTTGTAGCTGACGCCCAAAACACGAAGACCTTGTTCATTTAATTGAGCGACCTCAGCGAGGACCTCTTGACGGACCTCGTCTGTTAATCGTTTGATATCACCCTTGTACTCAACATAAGTCGATACAGAAAGCATTTCTTCCAAGGCACCCTTGGTCACCATGCTGACCACACCGTCTTCGTCTTTAACAATGACACTCATGCGACGACGTTCAAAATCAAAGGGCAATTCATCTATCTTATGGAAGGTTTGATCTAGATCTCGGACGATCTCATGTTTCTTGGCTTCTTTATGGGTTCGATTGATAATCGCCCGGTCCATCAAATTTTTTAGCCCAGTTTGGAAATAGGAATTCAAATAAGCCCGGCGAAGGACTGATAGATCCAAATCGCCATGGATATCAAGCGGATACTCCAAAACGATTTCATCTTGGGTCAAGGTTCCTGTCTTATCTGTACACAAAATATCGATAGCCCCAAGGTCTTGGATCGCATTGAGTTTTTTGATGACGACTTTTTCCTTGGCCATGATGATGGAGCCTTTGGCAAGACTCGCCGTAATAATCATCGGCAACATTTCAGGAGTCAAACCAACCCCAACGCTGAGGGCAAAGACGCCTGCTTCTAACCAGTCACCGTCTGTGAGGCCATTGATCACAAAGACAACGGGCACCATGACTAACATGAGCCGAATCAAGAGCCAAGAGATGGTATTCATTTCTCTCTCAAATGAAGTTGGTTCGTCATAGGTGTTGATGGTTTGCTCAATGGCGCCCATCATGGTTTCATCTCCCACGACCAAGACCAAGGCTGTCGCCCGGCCGGAGATGACATTGGTCCCCATGAAGGCCAAGCTTTCACTCTCCAAGAGACTATCTAAATTTTGACTGTCGGCTTTTCTGAGACAAACCTTTTCAACAGCATCACTTTCCCCTGTGAGGCCAGATTGTTGGACAAAGAAGTCACGGGAATCAATCAAGACCACATCTGCTGGAATCATATCGCCGGCACTTAGTTTGATCACATCTCCTACGACGATTTCATCGATCGGAATTTCTTGTTCTGATCCATCACGCAGAACGGTCGCTGTATTGACAATCATACGTGATAGGTTGCTAGCTGCTTTGTCGCTCCGCAATTCTTGAATGAAGCGGATACCACCAGAGATCAAGACCAAGGTCACAATGATGATGGAAGTCGTTGGATCCTGTTCACCTGGTTTTGCTAGCCAGACATTGGTGATGAAGGAAACCAGCGCAATGACCAACAAAATCACCGTAAAAGGATTGATGATCGATTCGTAGATCTTTTTGATCATGGAATCTTCTTGACCTTTTGTGATGACATTTTCGCCATAAATATCGCGGTTTTCTTCTACTTGATCGTCAACTAAACCAAGGGCACTGGTTTTGTAGGTGGCAAAGGTGCTTTCAAGTGGTTCTTGAAGAGCAGCAATGAGTCTTTCTTTATTTGTTTGCATTGGTATCTCCTTTTTCAATCAGGAGCCAATCACTTTTGGAGTCCCTACGACACAAATCAGCGATTGGCTGGTTCGGTGCGGTTCGGGATGATCGTCAATTTGTATCATAGCTCTCTCCTTTCTCTTTTCTTGGTAAGGCATAAAAAAGAGTCCTACCCTCGATCGGTAGGACTCATGAAACTCGTCATTAATTTTTCAATCAAAACTCTCAAAAAACTGACCGTCCAAGCTTTAGCTCCGCAAGGCAATGAAATGAGCTTAGTCTTGACCTTTGCGATCAGGACTGTTAACCAACGAGTAGTGTCTCCACTGCTTTGCGGTAGTCATCCGTATCCTTGTGGTAGCCTCACCTACCGTATTTCGAGTTTATTGTACTCCTTCACTTACAGAAAGTCAACACTTATTTGTGAAAAGTTTCCACCAAGCGTTTGGTGATTTCTTCAATGAGGGTGAATGGAGCTGCCACATTGAGGCGGGCATGCAAGTTTCCTTCTTTTCCAAAATCTGTTCCACGGTTCAAAATCAATTTGGCTTGGTCATGAATTTTAGCATGCAGCTCATCATCGGTGTAAGAATAGGCGGAAAAGTCCAACCAAAGAAGATAGGTTCCTTGGGGTTTCATGACACGGATTTTTGTCTTTTCATGCAATTCATCTACCACATAGTCAATGTGTTTTTCAAAGACTTGCTTGAGCTCCGTCAACCAAGGTTTACCATGGCGATAGGCTGCTTCTGTTGCAATATAGCCCAAGCCTGAAATTTCATGTTGATTATTAGCTAATTGCCGTTGTTTAAAAGCCGTACGAAGCTTTGGATTTTCAATGACCACATAGGAATTTTTTGTTCCGGCAATATTGAAAGTCTTGGTTGCACTGGTTAAGATCAAGCTGAAATCTTTAAAGCTTGGATCAACCGTGTTAAAGCTGGTATGACGGTGGCCAAACAAGGCCAAATCTTGGTGGATCTCATCTGAAACAAGAAGGACACCATGTTTTTGACAGAGGTGGCCGATTTTTTCCAAGACTTCACGATCCCATACACGGCCTCCAGGATTGTGCGGATTACACAAAACATAGAGTTTCACCTCTTGCTCCACAATGTCTTTTTCCAGCTGATCAAAATCAATTTGGAAAAGACCATCCTTTTCAATTAATGAATTTTCGATCAATTTTCGACGATTGAGTTTGACACTTCTGGCAAATGGAGGATAGACCGGCGTATTGATTAAGACGGCGTCCCCTTCCTTAGTAAAGGCTTGAATAGCTGTTGAAATGGCTGGAACAACGCCTTCGATAAAGACGACAGCTTCCTTGTCAAAGGAATAGCCATGCTCTTCTTTTTCCCAATCAAGGATAGACTGGTAGAGGCTATTCGATGCATAGGTGTAGCCATAGACCATTTGGTCTGCATAGCCAATCACTGCTTCTCGTACTTCTGGAATGACATTAAAATCCATGTCCGCGATCCAAGCTGGAATGATTTCTGGATCTGTCTCTGTTTCTTTCCACTTGTAGGTATGGTGGGTCAAGCGATTCGGTAAAGTCGTGAAATCATATTTGGTCATCTTAAGCCTCCAATGCTTGTTTCAAATCTTCAATCAAATCATCCGCATCTTCGATTCCTATGGACAAACGAAGCAGATCATCTGTCAAACCGTATGAATGGCGAACTTCTGCAGGAATGTCTGCATGGGTTTGAGTGGTAGGATAAGTGATCAAACTTTCAACTCCGCCAAGGCTTTCTGCAAAGGTAAATACTTGAAGGGAATTCAACAAGTTAGGAATTTTTTTCTCATCTTGAATTTTAAAGGAGACCATTCCACCTTTTCCAGTGTAGAGGACTTCTTTGACCTGAGGGGAGGTTTTCAAAAACTCGACCACCTTGCGAGCATTCTCTGTAGAGCGCTCCATCCGGATAGAGAGTGTCTTGAGGCCACGGATCAACAGATAGCTGTCAAATGGGGAAAGAACAGCACCTGTCGTGTTCAAATTGTAAAAGAGTTTGTCATACAAGTCTGCATCATTTGTCACGACAACACCCGCCAAGACATCGTTGTGACCAGCTAGGTACTTGGTTGCTGAATGTAGGACAATATCTGCTCCCTCTTCAATTGGGCGTTGATAGATTGGGCTATAGAAAGTATTGTCCACCACGACTTTGGCACCTTTTACATGGGCCAATTTGGCTAAATAAGCAATATCAAATTCCAACATCAATGGATTGGTTGGTGTTTCAATATAGAGGACATCCACCGGATCATGATCTAGATGGTGGATCAGTTCTTCTTCTGTATTGGCATAGGTGAAAGAGAAACGACCCTCTTGCTCTTGTTGGTTAAACCAACGGAAAGAACCTCCATAAAGGTCACGAACGGCTAAGACTTTTGAACCAACTGGGAAAATGCTAAAAGCAAGCACGATGGCTGACATTCCAGAGCTTGTCGCCAAAGCATAGTCTGCACTTTCGATAGCTGCCAAAGTCTTCTCAGCTGTTGCGCGTGTTGGATTTTTCGTACGGGTATAGTCAAAACCTGTAGACTGACCAAATTCTGGGTGTTGGTAAGTCGTAGAGAAATGCAAAGGAGTTGTCAAAGCTCCCGTTGCTTTATCCGACTTGATTCCTGCCTGTGCCAAAATCGTATTGATATTGCGTTTTTTACTCATATTGCCCTCCGATAAACATTCAATCTAACTGATTACTATTTTATCACTATTATGAGGAGAGCGGTTTTCCCATTTTCAAGACCTAGCTATAGTTTCAAACTATAAGAAAAGACTGGTCATTTATGTCCAGCCTGAGAATATATACAAACAGTTCTTCTTTACAAATCTAAGAAATTCTAAAAAAATTTATACGTTAGAATTATTCAATCATCTACTGAAACTTTCCGCTGTGAGAAAAGTGCCTGAAACAATACAGTTTCAGGCACTCGGAATTATTGAGACCTTAGGCTCAATAATTAGTCATGGAACTTCTACGAAGTTCGCTGACGTCCGTACTCACTTAAGGAAAGTTTTTAAGATAACTCTGTCCTCAATCAGAGACTGGACATAAATGTCCAGTCTCTGATTTATTTAATGCGGAATTTTTGTCTGAGACGTGCAGCTTGACCTCCGATAAAGCGGTCAAAATACCGTAGCCATAATCCTAAGGCTCCATAGATAACAACTCCTAATCCGCCAATGACGATGATATAAATCATGCTCGATACACGGCCATTTGGTGGGAAAATCCAGCCCAAAATCAAACCAGCGATCAAGACTCCAAGTAGCATCACCACGGTCAGAATGGAACCAAGCAAGGTCCGCTTGAAGACGATGGTTCGATTAAACTGAGTGATGGTTTGGATCTCTCGATACATGAGAACGATTGGCACCATTAACGCAATGGTCGTTGACAAAAGTGGTCCATAAGAACGAAAAACCAAAATAAATGGAATTTGTAGGACCAATTTCACCACTACACCATAAAGGAAGTAGCGGATGGCCTTACGATTTTGAAAGAGGGCTTGAATCATCGGAGACAAGACTGTGTAAAGACCGAGAATTACGGTCTGCAACATTGCTACGATGAAGAGCCCTAAGGCCAAGCCATCTGGTTGCCCATAAAATACCGTATAAAGTGGTTTTGCGACTGCTACTGCACCAAAGGTGGCTGGAAGCAAGAAAGCCAGCAACATGGTCAAGTTATCCTGTACGAGCTTCCCAGCCGCTTTTAGGTCCCCCTTCACATAATTCTCTGTCAACAGAGGAATCCCAACTCCCCCAATCGAAGTCGCTACCGCAATCAAGATCATGGTAATTTTGTTTGGATTAGCAGAGAAATAACTAAACATGACCAAGAGCTGCTTTTGACTATAGTCTGTGAACCAAGACATGACATTGATAAAGGTCATCTGGTCAACAATTTGGAAGAGCTGAATCGCGGAACCTGTGATGATGAAAGGAATGGCCTCACGAATCGTATCGATCAAGAGTGCCCGAGTATCAATCCCTTCACTTTCCTCTTGCTTTCTAAAAATAGATGAGAGCAAGCCTGTCTTTGCAAGGTAATAAAAGAGCACTAGAAGGCTCGCTCCCATCCCGATAAAGGCAGCAAAGGTCGACTGCGTAACAGCCTGAACATAATCTCCTGAGCCAATCTTCATAATGAAGAAGGTCGTAAGCAACATCCAGATGACCCGAATGACTTGTTCTGCAATCTGGCTTATAGCGTAAGGCTTCATGTTGTTAAAACCTTGGAAAAATCCGCGAATAACACTCATCGAAGGAAAGATCAAGACAGCCCAAGAAAGGCTCTGCATGATCGGAACGAGCTCTTTTCCACCACCTGAAAGGCTAGCAAAGACAGGAGATAAAAGATACATGAGAATGGCAAATCCAAGGCCTAGAATTCCCATGAATTTCAAGAATCCTCGAATCAAAGCAAAGCTATGATCGGCTTGATCCCGGGTATTGTACTTGGCTACTTGCTTGGCAACAGCTACAGGCACCCCAGCTGTTGAAATCAAGAGAAACCAAGCGTAGATATTGTATCCCATTGTAAAAAGACCATTGGCTTGTGGCCCATATTTTCCCATCCAAATATACCAAGGAATAATATAAGCGGCTCCTAGCAAACGGCTGATAAAATTGCTGGCTGTCATCCAGGCAGTCCCGCGTAGCATCTGGGCTTGCTGGTCATTTTGTTCGTGACTCATTGGTGTCCTCTTTCGTTTCTTCTTCTCTTCATTATAAACTTTTCCATGACACTTGTAAAATAGGGACTTTAGGTTTACAATAGTTTTATGATTACAATTGAACAAACCCTCAACATTTTAAAACATGACCAAAATTTCCGAGAAGTTCTAGTAAATGGTGAATACTACTACCACCTAGAAGGAACAAATTTTGATGCTATTAGCTATGATAGCCGGAAGGTTTCTGCTAGCACCCTCTTTTTTGTCAAAGGGGCCAACTTCAAAAAAGAATACCTGGAACAGGCTATTTCTAATGGACTCGGCTTTTATGTCTCTGAAAAAGATTATGAAGTTGGTATTCCTGCCATCCTCGTCAATGATATCAAACAGGCCATGAGCTTAATCGCCATGGAGTTTTATGGACACCCTGAGAAACAATTAAAACTATTGGCCTTCACAGGGACTAAGGGAAAGACAACCGCGGCCTACTTTGCTTACCATATTTTGGAACAAAGTCACCGACCAGCTATGCTGTCGACCATGAATACAACACTGGATGGTAAAAACTTCTTCAAATCGACCCTGACAACGCCAGAGAGCTTGGATCTTTTTGCCATGATGGCTGAGGCAGTAGCCAATGATCGGACCCACTTGATTATGGAAGTTTCCAGTCAAGCTTATCTAGTGAAACGGGTTTACGGTCTGACCTTTGACGTTGGTGTTTTTCTCAACATCAGCCCTGACCATATTGGACCGATTGAACATCCAACTTTTGAGGATTATTTCTACCACAAACGTCTCCTCATGAAGAATAGCCAAGCTGTTGTCATCAATAGCGATATGGATCATTTCTCTGTCTTGAAAGAACAAGTCGAGGGCCAGGAGCACGACTTCTATGGTAGCCAGTCTGAGAATCAAATTGAAAACTCCAAAGCTTTCAGCTTCTCAGCCACTGGTAAATTAGCTGGAAACTATGATATCCAACTGATTGGACATTTCAACCAAGAAAATGCTGTAGCAGCAGGTCTTGCCTGTCTTCGTCTAGGTGCGAGCCTCGAGGATATCCAAAAAGGGATTGCTAAGACGCGAGTTCCAGGCCGAATGGAAGTCTTGACTCAGGAAAACGGCGCTAAGGTCTTCATTGACTACGCCCATAATGGAGATAGCTTGAAAAAACTGCTCTCAGTTGTCGAAACCCATCAAACGGGGACCATTTCACTAGTTCTCGGATCAACTGGGAATAAAGGAGAGAGCCGCCGCAAAGACTTTGGCTTACTCTTAAAAGACCATCCTGAAATCCAAGTCTTCCTCACAGCGGATGATCCCAACTATGAAGATCCTTTGGCTATCGCTGAAGAGATTAGTAGTTTTATCACGCGCCCTGTCGAGAAAATCGCAGATCGCGAGCAAGCCATTCAAGTGGCTATGGCAACAACCAGCAAGCCTGAAGATGCCGTCATTATCGCCGGAAAAGGAGCGGACTGCTACCAAATCGTCAATGGCGTAAAAGAAGAGTATCCAGGTGATGCTACCATCGCTGAACGTTATCTATAATTAAACGAAACAAGGCTAGGAAGTTTTCCTAGCCTTGTTTATTGTTTGATAAACATCAATCTTTCCTTATCCAAGTCCACTGCTAATTCATATTTGCCTTCATCATTTTTGCGGATATAGCCTAAGACTTCTAAACTATCGACAAAGATATCTCTGCGCTTTTGCTGGACTACTTCTTTTTTGAGAAATTTGAGCAAAAAGCTAGTCATATACTTGAGAGCATACTCGGGATTAACATCTCCCAAGATGGCATAAAGCTTTTCTTGATCCTCCGTCAAAGGGTATTGGTGTTTCACCTTGTAGAAGTAATTGGAAAGTGTCTGTGCATGTCGTTCGAAGTCAGTCTCCTCTATGAGAATTGCTGCATTAGTCGTGTTGCGGAGTTCTGTTTGGAAGACCTTGGCTTTTAATTCTTGATAAACTGCACTGTCCTCTCGAACAAAGACCTCTTGATCCAGTTCAACTCGATCAGTTGACTCTAAGAAAGGCAAATTGAGAGTGTAGCGTTTATTTTCTCGAAGGATGAAGCCCGCTTTGATATATTCCTCCATCAGCTTATCCACTGGTTGATCAGGAAATTGGGACTTGATTTGCCGCAGGATCACATCGTCGTGCTGGTCCAAATAGTTGACCAAGTCCTTGAAAAATGGCTGACGTGTCAAACGTGTAGGATTAATGATTGTAATCATCCAAATACCTTTCTTTAAACTCTAGCTGTGGTGATTGGGCTAACTGACTAGGATTGGTCCCGAGCTGATCCAAAGGAACGGCTAGGCCAAGTTCCTTGTAGTAATCCAGCCAGAACGGACTAATCTCCTCTTCCTCATCTCCAAACTTCATGGGAATGGTCTCAAAAATAGGAAGTAGTTCAGCGATGAACTGGGAACAATAGAAACCATCTCCATCCGGATAAAAGGAAGCATTGTAGGGAGCCCCTAAAAGACTCTCTGCCCGCTTTTTGACCTCTTTGAGATCGATTCCTGGATAGCGATAAAGGTCATATGCTTTCCCGTCTTCAAAGAAATCTTCAGGGGATTGGGCAAGGACGCCACCTTCTACAGTGGCATGATAAATGAATCCGTCCAAAAAGATAGCTACATGGCTATAGTTGCCAGTAGAGGCCTGAATGGCCTGCCCCATTTCTGTGTCTTCTCTAACAAAGATTAAATCACCATTTTCTAGCACGATCTCCTCCTAGCAAAAAAGGAGTCGAAACTCCTTTTAACGATGGGTTTCCCCATTTATCATTAAGCATTAAAGCTTTCAGTCAATTGAGGAACCACTTGTTTCTTACGTGAAACGGCACCTGGAAGGAAAGCGTGGTTGTTTTCAAGTTTGAAGTTGAAAGCTGCTTCTACCTTGTCCATGTTGGCACCAAGAGCCAAGATTTCTGAGTTTGAGTTGACGATATCTGTAATCATCAAAACAAAGTCAGAGTATCCGTTAGCTGCATTGGCAGCTTGGATAGCTGCTTCGATTTCAGCTTGGCGTTCCAAAACTTCCGCAATATCAACTGTGTTCACTTGAGCCACACGAACGTTGTTTCCGTTCAATTCAAAAGTCTTAGCATCGATATCGATCAATTCTTCTGCTGATTTGCTTGCCAAGTTGGTACCAGCCTTGAGCATGGCAAGACCGTATTCTTCCAAGTTGACACCAGCCAATTCAGCCAATTCAGGCGCAATGACTTTATCAGATGGGTGTGTTGTTGGAGATTTCAAAAGGAGGGTATCTGAAATCAAACCTGAAAGCATCAAACCTGCCAATTCTTTTGGCACTGCTACACCGTGTTCTTTGAACATGCGGTAAACGATAGAAGATGCTGATCCAACTGGTTCCAAACGCATGTAAAGTGGGCTAGCAGTTTCAAAGTTAGCCACACGGTGGTGATCCACCACACCATATACTTCTACTTCAGCGATATCTGAAACAGATTGTTGGAATTCATTGTGGTCCGTCAAGATGACTTGCTCTGCACCTTCTGCTTTAGCTGATGTGACGACGCGTGGTGCTTCCACACCAAAATAGTCCAATACGAAAGCTGTTTCTTCATTTGGAGTTCCAAGAGCCACTGCTTCTGTATCCAAACCATAAGCTTCTTTTGCAAGATAAGCAAAAGCTACAGATGAGCCGATAGCATCTGAGTCAGGATTTTGGTGACCAAAAACGAGAATTTTTGACATGTTTCTACCTCTTTATTTCATTTATAGATTCACTCTATTTTAGCACGTTTTGCCATTTAAAGAAAGGGAATAGTTGTGCATTTCAATAGAAAAGACAGCTGGAAGGCCCAACTGTCTATACTTTTTATCCTTTGACCCGTTTCAGGTAATCTTGGTAACTTTCTGTTTCCATCAAATCTTTTGCATTTTGGACCCGTTCTTTTGTCGGTGGTTTCACACCCTCCAATTTGTACGGAATTCCCAATTCACGCCATTTGAATTCCCCCATAGTATGGTAAGGAAGGATCTCAAATTTATCGACATTTTTAAGGGTTTTAACAAATTTTCCAAGTTCGATCAAGTCATCATCTCGGTCTGTCAAACCTGGCACCAAAACGTGACGAATCCAGACTGGTTTTCCAATATCAGATAGGTACTTGGCACAAGCTAGAATCGTTTTATTGGTATGGCTGGTCACAATTTTGTGACGTTCATCATTGATTTCCTTGATATCAAGAAGCACCAAGTCTGTCACTGCCATCAAGCGGTCAAATTTTTCCAAATAACGAGGCGTATTCCGGAAAGGAAGAGCACAGGTATCCAAAGTACAATGAATGCCCAACTCTTGAGCCTTGGTAAAAAGTGCAATCAAAAAGTCAATCTGCAAGAGGGCTTCTCCACCACTGACCGTGATTCCCCCTTTTTCGCCCCAAAATCCACGATAACGGAGGGCTTCTTCTAGGACATCATCCACGGTCCGTTCACGGGACTTGTTGGTTTCCATTGCCCAAGTATCTGGATTGTGGCAGTATTGGCACCGCATTTGACACCCTTGAAGAAAGACAATAAAGCGGATCCCAGGCCCGTCTACTGCCCCAAAACTTTCTGTTGAGTGTACCATTCCTGTTACTTTTCCATAGTCAACTGTTTCATTTTCCATTGAGGAACCTCTTCTCTTGAAAACGTTTTATGGTTTTATTATAACACGATTCCATCTATTTTAAAGAGTTTAAGCTTCTTTTTGAAAAGAAACTGTTCTTTTCAGTAGTTTTCATTGTCCTAGTACAGTTTCCAATATGGAACTATCTGTCCTGTATTTTAGGAGAAAAAAAGGAGCCAGCGACTCCTTTTTTAGATCTTTCTTTTGAAAACGTTAGTAAGTCTTTTTCTTCTTGTAGAAGACAAGACTCATCGTAGCTACTGCCACTCCAAAAAGGGCTAGATAGCTTGTTTCTTGTCCAGTAGATGGAAGGATTTTCCGTTTACCTGGTGTCTTGGTTTCTGTTGTAGCCTCTTCCTTGTCGTCTTGCTTCTCATCTTCGTTCTTGCCCTTCTCTTTGCTTTCAGCTGTTGAACTCTTTTGTTCATTGGCTTGAGTCTGATGAGGGACTAGTTGAGATCCTGTATTCGATGAAGAAGGGCTGGTTTGATCCGTTGGTTGTCCTGTATTTCCTTGTTGATCATCCGTCGGCGTTCCTGGAGTTTGTGCTCCACTAAAGTCGATTTGGACCAAGACAGGATCATGGTCTGATGCACGACCGTGTTCCTTCATAAAGGAAGCATTGATATGGACTGGTTCAAACCTTGCTTTTGCTGCCATGTTGTTTGAGATAAAAATGTTATCCAAAACTTGATTGCTTCCACGGTAGAAATAAGAATAGCGATCCCCTGCATCATGTTGGGCCATTAAGTTTGTTAGTTCGTTGCCAGCAAGGATCTGCGCCGTGGTTGAGAAATCGTAGTCATTAAAATCACCCGTCAAAACGAAGGTGGTCTTCGGATTTTGCTTCAAGCCTTCTTGAACGAATTGATGGATGACACTAGCTTGTGCTTCACGAGTTGGCAAGGTATGTTCCACTGCTGGTTGGCTTGCCCCATAAATAGCATCATCTCCGATTTTTGATTTCAAGTGATTGGCAATCACCACAACTGGTTGGCCTTTGAATTCAAACTCAACGGCTAGAGACTTGCGAGTATGATCAAACGATGGATCGCTAGGGGCAATCCGAGCTGGGTTTTTAACCAGGTGTCCCTTGTCAAATTGTGCTGCTTCGTTGCTAGTTGCTGCCTCTTTTTTGGCTAAGCTCACGCGTTCTGGATTGTAGAGAATTCCCAAGCGAATATTGGAACCTGGCTTTCCACCGTCAGCGCCATCTACTGGAGCAACCTCCGTATACTCATAACTCTTGCCACCCAATTCCTTGATCCGACTAGCTAGTTTGCGTCCACTTTCAACACCACTGGTCGTCCCGTCATCCACACTGCCATTATTGTCCTGCACTTCGATCAAAGTGATAATATCCGGATTGTGAATTTCATGGATAAAGGAATTGGCAATCAGCGTCACCTTATCCTCTGGCGTTTCATTTTTGGCATTGTTGGCCGAGAAATTTTCAATATTATAGGAAGCGATGGTCAGCTTGTCCTCACTTGGTTGGGTTTGAGCTGCTTGACGCTGCAAGCCGCCATCTTGGACTGTCAACTGTTGAGTGGGCTCTACTTTATAAAAGCTATTCCGATAAGTCACCACTCCTGTCACATCTTCTACAAAGTAATCTTTGGCTTTTGCGACAAACTGATTACCAACATAAATCGGGATCGTCGCTGTATTTTGCGCATGTGGCCGTAGATTCAGACCTCCAATATTGTTTAAAGGAAGGCCTGTAAAATCTTCTCCCAATACATAGATATCTCCTTTATACTGGGGACCTAGAACATGCGGTTTCTTTACCACAGTGAGCATGCCTTCCAGACTTTCCCAATAATCGAGGGCATCGGTTTCTGGAGCATAAGCAGTTGGATTAGTCTTCACCTCTGCCGGCATCCCTGCAGTGATATTCACAGCTTCTGGAAGTGGGGCTGTCCCGTCTTTTGTGATCCAAGCATCAACCAACATGGTTACCGTTAAACTATTCGTCGGTTCCTTAAAGGTCTTCCCAGCTCCCAAGGTGACTTCTTCCATATAACCTTCCTTGACAGTACCGGTAATTTTTACCTTGTCACCGATCTTGACCTTGTATTTAGAAACTACATAAATCCCATCTGAAGTCCGACTATTACCATCCGATTCAATGTCTTGAGCATAAAAACCATAGCGGTCTGTTTTGGTCACGACCGCATTTTTGATGGCTACCTTTTGGCCTTCAAGTGGAGAGCGTTGCGCTTCCCCTTGAATCTCCCCAATCTTAACCGTTTTCTCTTCGGTATCCTCCGAGGAACTGCTAGATATCTCTCCTCTATCACTCGAAGCTCTCATCGTAGCTTCTGTAGTTGTTGTTGCGGAAGTCGAATGATTTGTCAAGCCTTCCTCGCTACTAGTGTTCGTCACAAGTGCTGGCTCTGAAGTCGAAGCTGTGGTCTCGTCAGCAACTACCGTGAAGGCACTGTTAAAGACCCCCAACTGACTAACCAATAAGGTAGCTACTGCTAATAATCGAATCTTTTTTCCGTTATTTCTCATGCTTCTCTCCATCCCTAAAAAGTTTTCCTCTTTTATTATAAGGGAATGATTTTACATTTTCAAGCGCTTTCAAAAATATTTTTCAAAAAAACACTTCAACCCAATAAGAAAGAAATCTTGATTTCACCAATCGATAATCGCGATAAGATCTTACTGGATCTTGGAAAAGACCAACACGTGGTAACGGTCCGTTCCCAAGTTCACCTAGCAGACGGTCGGCAATTCCAGTTCACCGAAAGCCGTCGCAAATTAGACAAGTTTCATTTTGTCGACTATGCAGAGCGGAGGAAATAAAAAAAATCGGTTCAGAAAAACCTTCTGAATCAATTTTTTAGAATATGGACAAATTGCATTTACATAAAACAACCTAAGTGATGTTGAAAAATCAAAAATATATACTATTAGGTTCATTTCAATAGAAACTTTTCGCCGTGAGAAATGTGCCTGAAGTACAATTATTTCAGGCACACGGGAGTTTTGAGACCTTAGGCTCAAAACTAAGTCATGGAACTTCTTCGAAGTTCGCTGACGTCCGTACTCACCTAAGAAAAGTTTCTAAGATGACTTTGTCATCATTTGAAAGGATGGAGTTCCCATCCTTTTATTTTATCCTAAGACCAATTCATCACTCACCAAAGTTTCACCACTGTTTTGTTGGAAGAGGCGCATCAAATCTTCAACCGTTAGGTTTTTCTTTTCTTCTCCTTTGACGTCGACAACGATCTTGCCTTGGTAGAGCATGATCAAGCGGTTGCCGTATTCGATAGCATGGTTCATATCATGCGTAATCATCAAGGTTGTCAAATCATGGCTTTCCACGATCTTTTGTGTCAATTCCATGACCATTTCACTGGTCTTGGGATCAAGCGCTGCGGTATGTTCATCCAGAAGCAAGAGTTTGGGTTTAACCAAGGCTGCCATGACCAAAGTCAAAGCTTGACGTTGCCCACCAGATAGATATTGAGTATCGACTTTGAGACGGTTCTCTAAACCAATATTCAGTTCCTTCAAGGCTTCACGAAATAATTCGCGATCCTTCTCCCGAACGCCCCAGCTCAAACCACGAGATTTTCCACGACGTTGGGCAATGGCCATATTTTCTTCAATGGTCAAACGAGAAGCCGTCCCCATTTTAGGATCTTGGAAGACACGCGCAATATCCTTAGCACGCTTCCGAACACTCGTATTTTTAATGGAGTTACCTTCTAGCAAGATATCCCCTTCATCCACGACTAGATTTCCTGCCAAGATGTTCATCAAGGTTGATTTCCCAGCTCCATTTCCACCGATAACCGAAATGAAATCTCCTTCTTCCACTTGGAGATCCAAGCCTTTTAAGACATGGTTTTCATTAACCGTTCCTGCTTCAAATGTCTTATGAATGCCTTCAATTGATAATAATGTTGCCATACTTTTCTCCTACTTATTTCCTAACTTCAATCCACGAACACGAAGACGTTTTTGCGCCTCAGGAGCGAACAAGACAATCGCAAGCAAGATCGCATTGAAGAGACGGACCATATTTTGATCGAGATTTGGGATCTCGTAAATATTTAAGATAATCAAACGGTAAACAATGGCTCCAACCCCGATTGAAAGCAAGCGCCAACCAATGGTCAATTCGTGGATCAAAACTTCAGCGATAATCACAGCACTCAAGCCGACTACGATCGTCCCTGTCCCAGAAGTCACATCTGAGAAACCATCATTTTGTGCAAACATGGCTCCACACAGGGCAATCAATCCATTTGAAATCATGTAGCCCAACATCTTCATGTTATCTACATTGACCCCGTTGGCCTCACTCATTGGAATGTTATCACCAGTCGAGCGCAAAACCAAGCCAAGTTGCGTCTTCATTAAGAGGGTCAATAAGATACAGACGATGATCAAGCAAGAAATGCTAATCAAAAAGACAGCTTCTTCATTAGAAAGACCTAATTTCATCACACTCTTGAAAATGGTACTAGAATCTCCGATAGAAAGGTTAGGAACCCCTCCCATGATTTTGATATTGATAGAGTAGAGACCGGTCAAAGTGACAATCCCTGTCAAGAGGGCTGGAATTTTCATTTTTGTATGGAGAATTCCAGAGACCAATCCTGCGATCATTCCGGCTAGGAAGCCTAAAAAGGTTGCAAGCCAAGGATTTCTTCCGGCTTGAATTTGGGATGCTACAACTGCTGCCCCAAGTGGAAAGGCTCCTTCTGCCGTCATATCAGCAATATCTAAAATTCGAAATGTTAAGTAAACACCGATCGCCATGATCGACCACAATAAACCTTCTGATAAACTTGATAAAACAAAATTCATCTCAAACCTCCTATTTTTCTACCTTCAACGAGCTAATATCAATTCCAAGCTCTTTAGCCATCTCTTTATTGGTATGCAATTCTAATTTTTCAGGTGTTTCAACTGCGACTTTTCCAGGTTTCTCACCCTTCATGATGCGAACAGCCATCCGAGCAGCTTGTCTTCCCAATTCCTCATAATCAGTACCAAAGTTGTACAAACCACCAGTAGCCACCATCTCAGCAGACCCACCAAAAACTGGCACCTTATGGCTGATAGAAACCTGTTTTACAGTGTCCATTGTAGAAGAGATAATATTGTCCGTCGGAACAAAGACGATATCTGCCTCTGACATGATACTGTCTGCTGCAGCTTTCACATTGTTACTATCAAGAATTGTTTTTTCAACCACTTGATAGCCCTTAGCTTCTAGGATCTTCTTCGCATTGTCTTTTTGGACGACGGAGTTAGGCTCACTTTGCGTATAGAGAATCCCAACTGTTTTCGCCGTTGGAAGCACTTGCTTAATCATGTCTACCTGTGTAGCGATCGCATCTTCTGACTGGTCACTTGTCCCTGTGATATTGCCACCTGGTTCTTTCAAGTTTTTCACCAATTTCGCTACCAAAGGATCTGTGACAGCTGAGAAGACAATAGGTGTTGATTTAGTGGTATTAGCCAAACTTTGTGCAGAAGGGGTTGCAATCGCAAAAACTAGATCACTTTCTTCTGCCAATTGTTTAGAAATATTTTTCAGATTTCGTTGCTCCCCTTGAGCATTTTGGAAATCGATCTGAATATTTTTCCCATCTACATAGCCTTCTTTTTTCAACTCCTCGATAAAGCCTTTTCGTGTCGCATCGAGCGACTTATGGGTGATGTACTGGGAAATCCCAATTCGAAAGACATTGTCTTTTTTAGTATCCTTTAGATTGTGTAAGGTCACCAATGATGTTAACAGAAGTCCTACAACCAGGACAGGTGCTAGCAATTTTTTCACTACTTTCATTTATTGACTCCTTTTCTGCAAAATAAACAAAAAATCCGCTTAGATGATACTCTAAACGGATGCTTGAAATTCTCCAACAAGTTACAAAACCTCGGTCCATTTAGATACTAGCTCTATGGACCATCATCAAAAATCTTAGCCACATAGATACAAACAAATTGCTTGGGTTGTTTGCATCCATGAGATCATGTCTACAAACACTATCTAAAGTAGCTAAAGTAAAATTTTTGAGTTGAAATGGCTTGTTGCTTCATGTTTATTTTCTGCTTTCTTTTTTTATGGGTATTATCTTACCTTAATTTTTTTTGGCTGTCAAGACTATTTCAGAAATTTTTGAAATTTTTTGAAAATTCAACTGTTCCTGACAAGAAAAAAACAGAGGCTGGAACACGTCCAAGCCTCTATTTTTTAATCTTCTTTTGATTTTGTTTCTTCATCTTCCTCGACGATTTCAGAAATTTCAACTTTCACCTTGGTCACACGACCATTTTTTACTTTGTCATTTGTCAAAATGAGGTGTTTCTTTTGACTATCGACTTCACAGCTGAGTCGCTCTTTCAAGGTTGGAATTCGCCCAACCTCTGTCAGATAATACCCTGCAATGGTATCCACATCATCACTTTGCAACTCAACATCAAAATATTCGTTAAAGTCATTTAGTGACATGGCTCCTTGTACGACATAGGTATTGTCCGCAATTTCAAAGACATCAATTTCTGCTTTGTCAGTCTCATCGTCAATTTCACCGACGATTTCTTCCAAGAGGTCTTCAAGAGTAACCAAACCAGACATCCCACCATATTCATCAAGCAGAATAGCCATTTGATTTTGGGTATTGCGCAATTCCTTCAAAAGATCATCCACAAAAATAGTCTCTGGAACAAACAAAGGTTCTTGTAAAATCTTTCTTAAGACAATATTATCAAAGCCATTGATAAATCCTTCGTTCAAGAGACGTTTGGTATGGATGAGACCGATGACATTGTCCTTGTCATCATCATAGACAGGAATCCGTGAAAAGTTTTGCTTAAGGATACTTTCAATGATTTCTTTGGTATCATCATTGATATCAACCATGAAGGCATCCGTCCGTGGCACCATGACTTCACGCGCTACCATTTCATCTAATGAAAAGATCCCTTGGAGCATCTCAATCTCGTCCGCATCTAGTGTTGCTTCACTATTGGTCAGCATATACTCGATTTCATCCCGCGTCATCTTTTCATCCGGATCATCGAATTCCATTGGCGTGATACGGCTCAAAAGGTTGGTCGACGCTGAAAGTAACCAAACAAAGGGGCTGACAATTTTTCCTAATAGAATGATAATCGGAGCTGTTCGAACAGCCAACTCATCTTTCAGGTTCATAGCGATTCGTTTCGGATAGAGTTCGCCAAACACGATCGAAATATAAGTCAAAAATGCTAGAGATAAAAAGCTTCCAGCCGCAAGAGCTGTTTTAGTATTGCCCATCCATCCAGCAATGACATGCCCAAGACTATCTGCGAGACTCGCCCCAGATAAGATGGTAATCAAGGTGATCCCCACCTGAATAGTGGATAAAAAATGGTTGGGTTGCTCCAAAACTCTAAGAAGACGAATGTATTTTTTATCTCCTTCTTCAGCCTTTTGCTCTACACGAGAGCGATTCAACGATACCATTGACATTTCAGTCGCCGAGAAAAAGGCGTTCAATAATGTCAAAACAATCAATAAAATAACTTCCAGTAAAATTTCCTGACTGCCAGGGTCTTCCATGGATAATTTCCTCCAGTATATAATATTGTATATTATACCACAAAATAGGAGAGCCTGCATTCTTCTATAAAATTTTCTTTTTTTACCATCAAAAAATCAGGAACAAGTCCTGATTTTAGTGTTCTGCACTGGTAAAATCATAAAAGAAGGCATTGAGTTTTTCAACCAGCTCAAGCGATGAGAGACTACTTGTACAAATAAATGGTTTTTTCTTTAATTCAGGCATCATAAAGTTGGCCACCACTACGTCGGCATCAGAAGCTTCGATATCATCCACTGTCAGATTGTACTTGATCATCTGCGTAAATTCAAAGTTATCCGTACAGTAGAAATCTAGAAAATCGATCATGGATTTGGCATGGTGATCGTCAAAACGACTGATAATCAAGACCTTGATGGACTTCCGACGGCGCAATAACTGCGGCAAGAGACGTTCCCAGTGAGTGTAAACCGTGTAGATCATGTGCTTGATGATCTCATCATTTAGATCATGCTTCATGGTCTTCATATAAGTGATGATATGCTCCTTCAAATCATCATAGAAGGCTGGGAAGATGCTCATGAAATCTTCGTTGGTATTGGTCTTGGTATCAAATAAGAGAAACTCAGAGAATAATTCCTTCCGATCGAGATGAGACGTGTTATGGACATGCATCAACATCTCATCAAGATTTTCAATGTCTAAATCATAGGTATAGCATAGATCCTTGAACATATCTCTGATGAGCGTCGTTGATTCTTTGGCATAAGGATCTGTTTCTGCAGCTTCGATCAAGCTTTCTGGACTGAAATAGAAATTCTCTTGAATGAAGATGATAAAGAATTGCTCCAGCACTCTTTCATTCAACTCGACACCCAACTGCAAGCTAAAGTAGCGCAACATCTCCTCGACATTGGTCACCCCTTGATACTGGTCCTTATACACATCATAGTTCGTTGGCATGTCAATAAAATAGCCTTGCTTAATCCGTGACAAGTAGACTGTCAAGAGAACTTTATAAGACCTGAGTACAGAGAAGGTCAATGGATAGCCATAGAGCTTGAAGAAGAAGGTGATCAAATCGGTCACAGCCTCTTCCTTAAATTCTGGGAAAGGCCACTCCATATAGTAATAACGCTCTGCAAAATATTGGGCATAAAAGAAACGAACGTCAATCTCATCTCCGACAAGGTTCAAGGGTTTCAAATCAATCTTTACATTGTATTTGGTTTGAAGCTTCTGATTAATCGTCCGAATCAAGCGGTAGAAAGATTGGTAACTCAAATCAAACTTTCTGCAAATATATTCATTGGAAACATCCTTGTTGAAAAAGAGATATTCAATCAAAGCAAAGGCTTGTGATTCTTTAAAAAAGTGATGGTAAATCACCTCAAGCCCAACCGAATCCTCATAACTGATCTTGATCCCATTGGTAGATGATTCAATTAAAAAGTCATCAAATGTACTACGAAGATTAGACAAATCTTCTTTTAACGAACGTTCTGTACAATCCAAACGCTTGGCCAACTCTTTCAAGTGGAACCATCTTTTTTCCTTAATCAAGATTTCCAATAATTGCAATTGGCGTCTTTGTTTTTTCGATAAGAGCAGTCTCATCTTTTCCTACCTTTTCATATTTTCTTTCAAAATCACTTATATTTTAACACATTTCATAGCACTTGTTGACTTTTTTCCAGCATTTTTTCAAAAAACTGTACAAAAAAGACTCCAAGGCCCATATAGGCGCTAGAGTCTATGATTTATTAATGATACCAAATTCTTCTTTTTTCTTCTGCTCCTTAGCAGCACGGTGGTTATCATAAAGATTTACCAAGAATTTTACAATTTCTTTTCCAATCGAATAGACTGGAATCGCAACGACCATCCCGATAATGCCGTAAATATTACTTGAGAGCAATAAGAGAACCATAATGGTAATCGGGTGAACCTTCATCACGCCTCCAACGATACGCGGATAAAGAATATTCCCATCGATCTGCTGGATAATCAACATGTAAATGACTGCTTTGATCATCATATCCATATCTGTGAAGGCATAGGTGATGATCATCGGAATCAACCCGATGGTTGGTCCTACATATGGAATGAGATTGGCCAATCCAGAAAAAATGGCAAAGACCAAAGCATACTTCAATCCAATAAAACTATAGCCAATGTAGGCTAGGGTTCCAATGATAAAGGCATCGATAGAAATCCCACTAATATAGCGAGAGACCGTTTCATTCAAACTAATCAAGAGGCTTGAAATGTGGAGTTTGTCATTGCGTAAAATGGTCCGCTCCAACATCGGTAATAACTTCTTCCCATCGACCAAGAAATAAACCAAGAAGACAGGGGTCATGATCAAGATAAAGACCGTATTAACAATGGTATTAACCACACTTCCTAAACTGTTGGTCACACTATTCAAGAGATTTTGTAGGATATCCATATAAGAGAGATTCAACTGCTGAATCGTCGACTGGATATTCACATTCTGGAACAAAGGATTGGTCGAGAGTTTTCGAACCAAACTTTGAACTTCCCAGTAAAGTCCTTGAGTTGAATTGATCAAACTGGTTAACTGATTGATCAAGATAGGGAGCAGATAAAAGATCCCTAAGCCAATGATCCCAAACAAGAGTACTAAGGTGATCAAAATCCCAAACACACGCTTGATTTTTAAGTGTTTTTCCAACAATTCAACAATCGGATTGGTAATGTAATATAAAAAACCTGCAATTAAAAATGGTAAGAGGATGGTATTCAGAACAGATACAAATGGAGAAATCAAAGTCCCCATTGATTTCCAAATATAGAAAATCACCGTCAATAATAAGATCTCACATGTCCAGAATAACAATTTACTATTTCGAAACATTCCTTACCTCCTGTTTTCTATTCTACCATATTTTATGATAGAATAAAGGAGATTTTAATCAAAAGGATGAAGTTATGAATAATTTGATTGAACTACAAGACGTCAATTTGATCCGCAATGGAAAAGCCCTTTTAAAAGAGATTAATTGGCAAGTGAAAGAAAATGAATGTTGGGCCATTTTAGGCCTCAATGGGGCAGGAAAATCGACCCTCCTCAAACTTCTCATGTCTGAATACTGGGCAAGTTCTGGCCAGGTAACGGTCCTTGGAACCCGCTTTGGAGAAGGAGGTATTCCTGAGTTACGGAAGCGTATTGGGATCGTTAGCTCCTTTATTTCAGAAAGACTGCCAGAGCATCTTTTGACAGAACAAATTGTCCTAACCGGTCAATACAAGAGTAGTATTTTATATGCTGCATACGGGGAGGAAGAACTAAACTGGGCACGGGATATGCTAACTTCAATTGGGGCTAGCTCTTTGATCGGCCACAAATACCGGGAGCTCTCTCAGGGAGAAAAGCAGACCGTTCTCATTGCACGAAGCCTCATGGACCAGCCTGATCTGATCATTTTTGACGAAGCTTCTAGTGGATTGGATCTCTTTGCCAGAGAAAAGCTCCTCCGTCAGATCCATCATATCAAACAACTGGATCACGCGCCTACCATGATCTACGTCACCCACCATGCCGAGGAAATTACAACAGACATGACCCATGTCCTCTTACTCAAACATGGCCAAGTGGTCGAGCAAGGACCAAAGGAAAAGATCCTAACTCCCCATGTCCTTAGCCAATTTTATGAAGCACCAGTATCCCTTATTGATCTTGGTGACGAGCGACTCTTTGTCAAACCAGAAATCGCACACTGAAAAAAAGTGAATAAAGCAAAAAGAGAGTGGGACAGAAATCGATATTTCGTTAGAATTCGATTTCGTTGTCCCACCTCCTCACAGTTGAGTAGGGCTGTAAAAGATGATGAAATCAGCGTAATAGAGCCCACTCAACCACTGCGTCTTGATCGACAATCCAAAAATAATTGAGAGGCTAGGACTTTTGTCCCAGCCTCTTTTACTCTTATCTCAACGATTTCGTGCATACTCGATCAAATCGTATGGAAGCGTATTGGCACTTTCTCTTAGGGAGTAGCTTTCTAATTCATTGACATTTTGCCGCATACGGCGCGCTTGCTTGGCGGTAATCAGGTGTTGCGCTTCATATTCAAAAATAATCTTACGCTCCAAATAATAGCCTCTCAACATTTCATCGATATTATTTGGTTTTACGCGATTAATAACCCGCTCCACAAAGGCCCCACTGGTAATAATAGCAGTTTCTCTCAGACGAGATTCTTGTAGGAAAGAGATCAAACTGCTCCGATAAATCCCCTTGAGGTCTTCCAAACTTTCGATAATGATTTCTGTATTGGCCAAATAAAGGGCCGCAATCTGGTCATAATCAATGGCCTCTAACTTACTGTCTTCTCGGGTCCACCAGTTTCGCAAGCCAGACCCAAAAGTTAAGATCTCATGGACTAATAAACGCAAAAGACGGAAAGACACCAAGAGGTAATAGGTTAAGCGAGACGAAAGATTGCGATTGACACGTTGCTCCATATTGCGAAGATAGCGTTGGTAGACACGGTAGCCCCGCTCTCGAATCTTCCCTTCTTCATAAGCCTGTTCCAAGCCGTCGCTTTCAATACTCAAAATCAGGAGCTTCAACTGTTCCCAGTCCCTTTGAATGAGCCTGTTTTCTTGGCCTAGAATCAAGTTTTCTATGCGCCCATGGTAGTTATCAATCGCCGCATACAAGGGCCCCTTGTGCTTGCTATTCTTTAGGTCTGCTTCTAATTCCATGACGACATCATTTAAAATCGCGATCTGCATCAGGTAGTCATTGGTTTCTTCCTTGTCTTCTGATAATTTTGGAAGTACTACTAAGCCTGCAATAAAGCTAACAAGGGTAACTCCTGCCACTAAAAAGAGTAGGATGGGGTATTCTTTTTCGATCTTGGTTGGAATCAAAAGAATCGTCGCAATCGAAACCGTTCCCTTCACACCCGAAAAGGTCAGCAATAAGGCATCTTTTAGATAATTTCTCAACGATTTTTTTAGTCGAACCGTTCGGAACCAATAAAAGAGGTAAACCATGACAAAACGAATCAAAAAGAGCAAAGCTGTCAACAGAAAGACCGAAAGAACTAAAAGCAGATTATTGTAAATGGGACTACTTAAGATGGGCTTGGAAATCATTTCCAATTCCATTCCTAAGATAACAAAGACCGACCCATTTAAGATAAAGTTGACCGTATTCCAGACAGTATGACTCACAGTATCTACCCGCGCTTCAAGGAGGGTAATGTGCTTAAAGCGACTGGCTTTTAGGATTCCTGACACAACTACTGCAATGATACCAGAGACATGGAGTTCTTCTGCTAAGAAGAAGGTCAACAAAGGGAGACTCAGTTCTAATAACAATTCACTAGCAATATCACTGGCGCGAACACTCAAGAGTAAGGTTTGCAGCCAACGATTCACAAAGGCCGTCAAGATCCCCACCGCAAATCCTCCAATAATGGAGATTCCTAAGGAAATCCCTGCCTCTCCAAGAGAGAAACTCCCGGTCGCAAGAGCTGCCAAGGCCACTCGAAAGGCAACTAGACCTGAGGCATCATTTAGTAATCCTTCGCCTTTTAAGATATTCGAAACCCGCTTTGGAAAGCTAAAGCGCTCAGACAGGGAAGCAAAGGCTACTAAGTCGGTAGGACCAAGGGCTGCCCCAACTGCCATACAGGCTGCTAATGGAAGGCTCAGCCACAAGGAGTGAGCTGCCCAGCCCAAACTAATGGTTGAGATAAAAATCACTGGGAAAATCAAATAGAGGATGATCCGCCAGTGCTTTAAGACGGAAGTAATATCTGCTTCTTCTGCCTCTCGAAATAAGAGAGGGCCAATGACCAAGGCCAGAAAAAGCTCGGTATCCAGATGAAAATTTTCTTCTGGCACAAAGAGGGCCCAACCAATCCCTAGTAAAATTTGAATCAAGGGTAGAGGAAGGCTTGGTACAAGTTTATTCGTGGCATTTGAGATGATCAAAATCATCGAAAAGATCACTGCATAAAGGAGTAGTTCCATATCACTCCCTCCTTAGCGTTCTTGGCAGCAGGTCTCAAATTGCTGTTTTAACTCCGCAATCTTTTGGTCTGTCTTGGTTACATCCTTGTGCTCAATCTTCTTTTGGCACCGTTCCATCTCAAGCGAAACCAATTTCTTTTTTATTTTGAGCATCTTTTTGGTCATATGGGCTTCATCATAAAAACCTATAGCACGCTCGTGGATGGTTGATTCGACAAAATGATGTCTCAATCCTTCAATTTTATTCTTTAAATATTCTTTATCCATGACGGTAGCTTTCTAATTTTTCGATCATGACCAAAAACGGTGGCTGATTCACTTGATTCAGTGTCCGGTAGATGGTCGCTGTATAGTCTTTTTGAGGGAGCTGACTGGCAAAGTCCAGCACAGCATCACGCTCGATGTCTCCTCCTTCATGACCATAATAAATCATAATAGCCATTCGCCCACCTTTTTCTAGGCGAGCACAGATTTTTTCCATCGCTTCAATCGTGGTAGCTGGAAGAGTAATGACCGATTTATCTGCAGATGGCAGATAACCCAGATTAAAAATAGCTGCTTTGAGGGTCTCCACATATTGGTCCACATGCTGGTGGCCATCCAAAATCAACTGGACATGTTGAAGACCCAACTTCTCCAATCTTTCTTGAGTATTTACAAGTGCCTGCTCCTGAATATCAAAGGCATAGACCTGGCCTGCTAGTTGAGCTAAAAAGGCCGTATCATGTCCATTTCCCATGGTCGCATCCACCACCACATCTTCTTTGGTGATGACTTCTGCTAAAAATTGATGGGCCATTTCAAGTGGTCGAAGCATTGGCAGTCTCCTTTTCTTCTAGCTTACATCCTTGGGTACTTCCACGCCGACGCATTTCAGTTTCAATAGCGTTTAGGACTTCCCATTTGTTGAGACTCCACATAGGACCAATCAACATATCCCGTGGTGCGTCCCCTGTAATCCGGTGGATGACAATGTGTTTGGGGATGATCTCCAACTGGTCACAGATGACCTTGACATACTCCTCCTGGCTCATGAGTTGAAGTCGTCCTTCATGATAGTCCCGTTGCATCCGTGTATTGGTCATCAAATGCAAGAGGTGCAACTTGATGCCATCAATTTCATTATCAGTCACACAACGGCGAACATTTTCCACCATCATCTCATGCGTCTCCCCAGGAAGGCCATTGATCAAATGTGAGACGATCTCTGCCTTGGGCACCTGTTTACGAATACGCTTGACTGTTTCAACATAGAGATCATAACTATGGGCCCGATTGATCAATTCAGACGTCGCTTCATAAGTCGTCTGAAGACCCAACTCAATCGTCACATGCATGCGCTCTGTCAGCTCTGCTAGGTAGGCCAAGGTCTCATCTGGTAAACAGTCCGGACGCGTACCAATGTTGATTCCTACCACTCCTGGTTCATTGATGGCCTGTTCATACCGCTCTCGAATGACTTCCACTTTATCGTGGGTATTGGTGAAATTTTGAAAATAGACCAGATACTTCTTCACATCTGGCCATTTCCGATGCATAAAATCAATCTCTTTGTAAAACTGTTCTCGGATTGGAGCTTCTGGGGCCACAATGGCATCTCCTGAACCCGAGACCGTACAAAAAGTACAGCCACCGTGGGCGACTGTTCCGTCTCGATTAGGACAATCAAAGCCTGCATCAATTGGGACTTTAAAGGTCTTTTCTCCAAATAAGGTTCGATAATAATCATTCAAGGTATTGTAGGATTTCATACCCTTCATTATAGCAAAAAAAGAGTCGAACTCAAAACGCGACTTCGACTCCTAGTTGTTAGATGCTTATTTTTGCTTCCCTGTAAAGCGCCATTGAAATCGCAAGCGATCATACAAGGGATACTCAAACTGTAAGACAGCAAGACCCAAAATCATACTGCCGAGAACGTCTGATGGGTAGTGGACCCCGACATAAACGCGGGAAACCACAATGGTCACGATTCCCAGAACCAGCAAGCCTTGAAGGCAATAGCGGGCTGTTTTATGTTTTACATGTTGGCCGATGATGATGATCAAACTTCCCAAAACAAGGGTAGACGCCAGTGAATGACCACTCGGGAAAGAAAAGCCTTTTTCCTCTACTAGATGAAGAATACTTGGTCTCGGTCTCTGGTAGATATTCTTTAGAAGAAGAACCAAAAGACCAGTCAATACCAGATTGCTTCCAAGGAAGAGGGCCTCACTGTACCATTTCTTATAGGCAAAGACCGCTAGCAGAAGACCCACCCAGATGACAATGATCTTGGTATCCATGACATGGGTTACCTTGGTAAAGAAGACCGTCAGTGTTGCAGGCAGATCGCCTCGAATAGCAGATTGAATCGTGCTATCAAAGCCTGTTAATTGTTGCGGGTAAAAGCGAATCACATACCCAAGAATGACAAAAATGAGAAGGGCGAAGCTTGCCTTCGCCCAATGTTGTTGTTTATTTTTCATATTTTTTCAAAATCGGTTGCAATAAGGTATAGATCAACCCAAATGCGATGGCCCAAATCACCCCTTCGATCAGGTTAAACGGTGCAACCATTGCGGCTAAATAGTGGACAAGCCCTAGTGTTTTCGAAATATCATAGTTCATAAAACGAGCATACAAAGGGATTGCATAGACATAGTTCACCAACACCATCGTGATACTCAAGCTGATCGTTCCAACAATCGTTGCCAGGACAAATCGACCATGGGTCCGTTCTTTGTTCCAAATCCAAGCAAAAGCAAGGACAAAAACAAGAACACCAATGATATTGATTGGTAATCCGATCAAGGTTTCAAGTCCCTTATTATTAAGGGCTAATTTAAGAACAGATCGGATCAAGGTCACCCAAACGGCACTTTTAAAGTCCAACAGGACCAAGGCCAACAAAATGGCGATGATACTCAAATCAATTTTGAAGAAATCTATCAAGAAAGAAAATTGATAGAACATCAAAATAAAAGATAAAGCGGATAAAACAGCCACTAGGGTCAGTTTACGTGTATTTGTCATAACAGGTTCCTCCAATTTTTTAAAAATTAGAGAAGCTGGAAAGACGTCTACTCCATCATTCTACTCTAAACTATTTAAACAAAGCTTAAACTAGAAACTATTCTAGTTACTTTAGCTGGTCTCCATCGAAACATGCCGTTAGTCAGTCTTAGACTCCAAGGTACTATTCCCATGCATCAACTCTAAACAGATCAGAATAGCTGTCAGTCTATTCGTCTCTCGTCTTCTCCCATCCAGACTATACTGTCGGTTGTGGAGTCACACCACATCAGCTTGCGCTCGCGGACTTCTTTTAGAGTACGGAAAAGAACATTTCCTAGTAAAAGTCACCGCCGGTCGGGAATTACACCCTGCCCTGAAGACCCTTTTATGATAACAAAAAAAACTTGCCTAGGCAAGTTTTTGTAACGTCATGGATTACATCGTTCGGGTTTTAATTTTTCGTTCTTATTTGAGCTTGTCGTGCTCATAACGATGGCTCAACTCCAGCCCCTTAAAGCCCTGCTGGCGGAGAGCCTCATAGACAATCATGCAGACGGTATTGGAGACATTTAAACTACGGACATGCTCGTCATTCATCGGAATGCGAATGGCCTTCTCTTCGTGCTGGCGCATAAATTCTTCCGGCAATCCTTTATCTTCGCGTCCAAACAAGAAATAATGGGACTTCCCATCCTGATAAGAAACGTCCGAATAGGTCTGATTTGCAAACTTGGACACTAGGTGTACCTGACCGTCGCTCGCTGCTTCCATAAACTCTTCTAGGCTATCATAAAAACGGACATCCAGCTTGTCCCAATAATCGAGTCCTGCTCGCTTCATTTTGCGATCATCGATCGGAAAAGCCATGGGTCGTATGATATGCAAGGGGGAATTGGTCGCCGCACAAGTCCGTGCAATATTTCCCGTATTTTGTGGAATCTGAGGTTGGAACAAGACGATGTGGTTTTGAGCAGCTGACTCTTGGTAGTCCAGTTCTTCAATATTCATACTCGATCTCTTTCTGATAAAAAAATAGCCACACTGCCCGGAGTCAAGCTCAGCAAACAGCGTGGTTACAGCTTCATTAACTTAACTCACAACAGGTTTGAGGTAAATCAACGAAGGTACTTTCTAAGTATAACACTTTTGAAGCTCCTGTCAATAGTTTTTTTAGATTTTTTTAAGAAACTTTACCAAAGTTTTCAATCCCTCCTCGTTCTACTCTTTTGACGATTTTTCCTACTTGTTCTTAGCTTCTCAAAATTCCACCAGAAAATCCTTAAAAAAGATGAATTTTTCTTGAAAATAGAGTATGATAGAAGCATACTCTGGAGGTATTCTATGAAAATTATTGTTGTTGGTGGAGGAAAGGTCGGAACGGCCCTTTGTCGTTCTCTCGTTGCTGAAAACCACGATGTTATTTTGATCGAAAAAGACGAATCCGTTCTTAACCATATTACCAAACGATTTGATATCATTGGAATTTTAGGAAATGGGGCAAACTTCAAGATCTTGGAGCAAGCGGATGTTGAAGACTGCGACATCTTCATTTCCATGACCGAGTACGATGAAGTGAATATGGTCTCTGCTGTTTTGGCTAAAAAAATGGGAGCCAAAGAGACCATCGTTCGGGTGCGGAATCCTGAATATTCCAATTCCTACTTCAAGGAAAAAAATATCTTGGGCTTCTCCCTGGTTGTCAATCCGGAATTGCTGACAGCTCGATATATTGCCAATATCATTGACTTCCCAAATGCCCTTTCTGTGGAGCATTTTGCCAATGGTCGGGTAGCCTTGATGGAATTTAAGATCAAGCCAGATAGCAATCTCTGCAATATGAGCCTCTCCCAATTCCGGAAGAAATACGGAAATGTCATTGTTTGCGCAATCGAGCGTGGCAACGAACTCACCATTCCAAACGGAGACTTTGTCTTACAACCTCAAGACAAGATTTTCGTAACAGGTAATCGGATCGAGGTCGTTCTCTTCCACAACAATGTTCGCCCTCAGGTCATTAAGAGCATGATGATCATTGGTGCTGGGAAAATTGCCTATTACCTACTCAATATTCTTCAAGATGTGCGCCGCAAGATCGATCTCAAGGTTTTAGAAGTCAATCGTGAACGAGCGGAATTCTTTAGCCAGGAATTTCCTGATCTCTATGTCGTCCATGGAGACGGAACTGCTAAAGACATTCTTTTAGAAGAGAGTGCCAATAACTTCGATGCTGTGGCTACTTTGACAGGGGTCGATGAAGAAAACATCATCACCTCCATGTTCTTAAATTCTGTCGGAGTCAAAAAGAACATTACCAAGGTCAACCGAACTAGTCTGCTGGAGATCATTGGCGATCAAGATATGACCAGTATCGTTACGCCAAAACGCATCGCTGTAGATACCATTATGCACTTTATTCGTGGACGCTACAATGCACAGTTCTCAAACCTAGAAGCCTTGCACCATGTCGCAAACGGCCGGATTGAAACCTTGCAGTTCCAAATTAAGGAAGACAATAAACTAACCCAATATCCCCTCTCTGAATTGAAATTGAAGAAGGGCGTTTTGATCGCTGCCATTATTCGAAACGGCAAGGCTATTTTCCCTAATGGGGATGACCGTTTGATGGTCGGGGATCGGATTATCGTGACCACCTTGATTCAAAATGTCACTAAAATCTACGATCTACTTGAGAGGTAAGCCTGATGAATAGAAGCATGATTCGTTACCTCTTATCCAAACTCCTCTTAATCGAGGCAGGTCTCCTAATCGTTCCCCTAGTGGTCGCTGCAATCTATCGGGAACCTGCCAAGATCTTTGTCTCTATTGGAGCAACCATGGCCATCCTACTTGCGTTTGGCCTCCTTGGTAGTTTTCACAAACCAAAGGATTTTCACATCTATGCTAAGGAAGGAGTCCTGATTGTAGCACTTTGTTGGATCCTATGGTCCTTCTTTGGTGCCCTTCCCTTTGTCTTTTCGGGCCAAATTCCAAACATTATCGATGCCTTCTTTGAAGTCAGCTCCGGCTTTACAACAACAGGGGCAACGATTTTAGACGATGTGGGTGTCCTCAGCCACTCTCTCCTCTTTTGGCGTAGTTTTACCCACTTGATAGGGGGGATGGGAGTATTGGTCTTTGCCCTTGCGATTATGGACAATAACAAGAACAGCCACCTTGAAGTCATGAAGGCAGAAGTTCCTGGTCCAGTTTTTGGGAAGGTCGTTTCCAAATTAAAAAATACAGCTCAAATCCTCTACTTCTTGTACTTGGGCTTGTTCTTCCTTTTTGTGGTTCTTTATTTCCTTGCCGGCATGCCCCTTTATGATAGTTTTGTCATCGCCATGGGGACGGCTGGAACCGGGGGCTTTACCGTTTTTAACGACGGAATTGCCCACTACAATAGTAGTTTAATCACCTATTTGGTCAGTATCGGGGTTTTAGTCTTCGGGGTTAACTTTAACCTCTACTACTTCCTCATGATCCGAAAATTCAAGGCCTTCTTTAAAGATGAGGAATTGCGGACCTATATCACCATCGTCCTCGTGTCCAGTGTCTTGATCGCTTACAATGTCCTTCATCTCTATGCCAATGTCGCTAAGAGTTTTGAAATTTCTTTCTTCCAAGTTTCCAATATCATCACCACCACCGGTTTTGGTTATGGAACGACGGAAAAATGGCCTCTCTTTTCTCAGTTCATCCTCTTGATGCTGATGGTCATCGGTGGTTCTGCTGGATCGACCGCTGGGGGGCTTAAAGTCATTCGGTGCTTGACCTTATGGCGAATCGCAAAAAATCAGGTTCTTTCGACCTTGTCTCCGAATCGCGTTCTAACCTTGCATGTCAATGATACGGTATTGGATAAGGATACACAGCATCAGATCCTCAAGTACTTTACGATATACAGTTTTATCACGATCGGCTTGCTCTTTGTAGTCAGTCTAGATAATAATAACTTCATGACGGTTGTCAGTGCTGTCTTTAGTTGTTTCAACAACATCGGACCTATGATTGGAACAGGTCAAACCTTCTCCATTTTTAGTCCGATTTCAAAACTGTTACTTTCCTTAGCCATGATTGCCGGACGGCTTGAAATCTATCCAATGATTCTTCTCTTCCTCCCTAAAACATGGTCTAAACGCTGATAGACAACTCTAGTACAAAATCAACGAGAGTGGGACAGAAATCGGTAATTCGTTAGAATTCGATTTCGTCGTCCCACCTCCGCACAGTTGAGTAGGGCTGTAAAAGCTGATGAAATCAGCGTAGTAGAGCCCACTCAACCACTGCGTCTTGCTCGACAATCCAAAAATAATTGAGAGGCTAGGACTTTTGTCCCAGCCTCGTTTCTGTTTATTTGCGATCGTCCTATTTTGATTCTTCATTTCGCTTCAGACTAAAATGGTCTGGCAAGGGGTCTGGTCCTACTTTGGTTCCAGGATGGCAACGTAGAATCCTTGCAATCCCCATCAAGACACCTTTCACACCAAAACGTTCAATCGCTTGGATCATATAATTGGAACAGGTCGGTTGAAAGCGACAAGAAGGCGGAAATAGGGGAGAGATCCATTTTTGATAGCCTCTGACCAGCGCAATTAGGATTGTTTTCATGCTTTTTTAGATTTAGTCACTGCTAGATTGTGCAACTGGCTGATTTCTTTTTTGTTCAAGCGACGGTATTCACCCGGACGAAGTCCTGAGACGTCCAAATTCCCAAACTGGGTCCGGGAGAGTTTATCCACTAAAAGTCCCACCGCTTCAAACATCTTTTTAACCTGGTGGTTACGCCCTTCATGAATGGTCAACTGAACCACTGAACGGTTTTTTTCGACATCCACTTTTAAGATCTCGTAAGTTGCTGGCTTGGTTTTCTTTCCATCAATGGTCACTCCTCGCGTCAAGGGACGCAAGTTTTCCTTATTGGCAATCCCTTTGACACGCGCCACATAGACCTTATCAATTTCATTGCGCGGGTGAATCATCTCATCTGTAAAATCACCATCATTGGTCAAAATCAAGACACCAGATGTATCCCAGTCCAAACGTCCCACTGGGTAGATGCGCTCTGGTACTTGAGATAAAAGGTCAACGACTGTTGTCCGTCCTTTATCATCCGATACACTAGAGATGACACCACGTGGCTTATTTAAAAGATAGTAGACCTTTTCTTCGTTATAGATTGGAGTCCCTTCTACTTCAACCTGATCACCGGTTTTAATGATAGTCGCTAATTCACGCACAACTTGGCCATTGACCGTCACCAAGCCTTGCTTGATCAGTTCTTCGGCCTTGCGACGACTAGCCACTCCTGCATGGGCAATATATTTGTTAATTCTCATCTAGTTCCTCTGTTCTCTCTGAAAATAATTGACCTTCCTCTGGATCGATGTCCACTTCCTCAACCTTTGGTAATTCCTCCAAATGATTGATCCCCATATAATCCAAAAAATACTCCGTCGTGACATACAAATTAGGACGCCCGAGGACTTCTTTTTTTCCATCTTCGCGGATCAGATCAAATGACAGTAGTTTGGTAATGGCACCACTGGAATTAACGCCTCGAATATCATCGACCTCCACGCGGGTGATCGGTTGCTTATAAGCAATGATTGATAAGGTTTCAAGGGCAGCCCGAGACAAACTTTGGTTCATAGGCGTTCTAGAATAGTCTCGTAAAACCGAAGCGTAGTCTGCCTTTGTCACCAATTTATAACGGGAAGCTGTCTCCATCAAACACAGACTGGTATCTGTATCCTCCTGGTATTTTTGGGCCAATTTTTCTAAACTTTGCACCACACCTGTTGGGGGTAATGAGAGAAGATCTGCGATTTGTCTGGCAGTAATTCCTTCTTCACCCGCTACAAATAAGAGTGCTTCAATTTCAGCTAATTTGCTCATGTTCAATCCTATTTAAGTAAATTTCTCCAAAAGCCCTATCCTGGATCACCGTTACTTCTTGAATCTTGATCAATTCAAGGGTTGCAAGAAATAGAGTAATGACCTCTTGGAGATCCGTTGCTTCTAGAAACAAGTCCTGCAAGAGAACTTGTGAGCGATCGTGGAATCGGTGTCGCAGCTGGTCCATCAGATCCTCAATCTTGTATTCATCCTTTACAATGGTTGTATGGTTCTGGCGGAATTCTTCTTTTTTCTTGGTCAATAATTTTGAGAAAGCCAAGAAGAGATCCACCGTGGTGCGATCATGAAGTAATTCGGTATCGTCATAAATCAATTCCATCTTTGGTTTTGAATAATAGAGGGCGCGCTCCTCGTGCTGTGAGGCTATCAACTCTCCTAATTGCTTGTAAGTACGGTACTCTTCCAATTGAGAAAGGAGGTCCTGCTCGAGATCCTCTGCTTCATCCATCTCCTCTGCAACCTTAGGAAGAAGTCTTCGACTCTTGATCAAGGTTAGTTGACTCGCCATCAGCATGTATTCTCCTGCTACCTCTAGTTTCATAGCCTGGAGGGTCGCCAGATAAGCCAGATACTGTTCGATCACCTCAATCAAGGGGACCTCATAAATATCCATCTGGTATTTAGAGACCAAGTGGAGCAAGAGGTCCAAAGGTCCTTCAAAATCTTTTATTTTAATATCCATTATTTATATTTTTCTAATGTCACCATGGTTTTTAGGCCCAATTCACGCGCAATACTAAAGAGATCCACACCGAGTTCACGTTGTTTCAAAATATACTGCTCACGAATTGATTGGGCCGAAAGGTCTTGGTTGCCTTTTTCGATCAAGAAGGCTTCTAACTGTCGGAATCCCCACTGACGGGAGTAAGATTTTCCTTTATTATCAAAGAGATAGACACCATCGAGGAAGAGTTGCAACTCATCCAGTAAAGGCTCTGGAACTTTTAAAACCCGTTTTTGGCCATCTTTGCCCACTCGAATGACATGAAAGTCCAGCTGAATATCTTCGACCTTGACTTGGAGGATCTCACTTGGCAATAAGCCCATCTCCAGAATCAATAAGGCCATCAAGCGTCCCTGTGGGTTAGTTGATTCTTCCCAAAAATGGGTCAGATCCAACAATTCACGATCATGGATCTTGGCCGGTTGAATTTTAGGCAAGACCAAACGATGGTATTCAGAAATAAAGCGTTCTTGATACAAATAATATAAAAATTGGTTAACAGCGGATAATTTTCGTTTTTGAACCGCCGGTTTAAAATCTTTAATCGAAGCTTGGTAAATTCTCAAATTCGTCGGCGTCACTTTTCCATGAATTGATTCAATAAATTGGTCCAAATCATAGAAATAGGCTGACTGAGAATTTTCACTTAGTTCTTTTTGATCAATAAAACTTGCAATAAATTCTTTCATTTTGGAATCATCTCGTATTCATTTGAAAAATTATGCATCAGCGAATTGATGGCTTTGAGGATAGATTTCCGAGTAATAATCCCTTGGAAATAACCTTCTTCATCCACCACTGATAAGAAGGAGTCATCCACCAACTTGTGAAGGACTTCTGTCAAATTGAAGTCTAAGCCGATGACCCCGACCTCCTTCTTTGCAACGTCTACGATATCCATCGAAGCAAAAGTCTCCTCAGGAATCTCGTGTTTCAATTGATAAGATAGAATATCCGTTAGGGAGATCGTCCCCACAAACTTGCGTTCATCCGTCACTACCGGGATGCGACTATAGCTAATCTGGCTCAACAGCAAGACCGCATGGTCTACATTGTGGGTATCAATCAAGACCGCTAAATTTTTGGCAGGAGTTAAGAACGTCTCTTCCTGCGCCAGCAAGAAACGTTCAAATTCCTTTGCTATCATCTGCTAAACTCCTTTGTCAATTCAGGGTACAATTCATGATCTCGCGTATAATACTCTACCTTGAAGTTCGAATCGGTAATCTCTATCTTGGCATACAAACACTCGCGAATCAGACCACGAGGTTGGCTAATGGATCCAGGATTCACAAAGAGGGTTCTTCCTTCCTTCCAAGCATCTGGGATATGAAGATGGCCGTATAGACAGATATCTGCTTCCTCCTCTTGGGCCCACAGATCCAATTTTTGAAAACTAAAATTGATCTGGAAGAGATGTCCGTGGGTCTGGATGATCCGTGTTGGCCCTAGTTGGGTCACCAAGCGTTCCGGATAGCCATCATAAAAATCCATATTTCCTTGGACAACGTGGATCCCTTCCCAGACAGGATCGTCACTTTTTAGCTCAGAATCCCCATTGTGAAAGATCCCATCGACCTGACCTAGGTATTTTTCTTTAATAGCTTCAACAATGGAGCGGTCTCCATGCGAGTCACTCATAACGATGATTGTTTGCTTTGCCATGATGGAAATACCTCCAATAACTTTTTAACAGCTAAAGCACGATGTGATTGTGTATTTTTTTCTTCTAGCGTTAATTCAGCAGCAGCACGGCCCGTTTCCCCAACTAAGAAGAGAGGGTCATAGCCAAAGCCGTGTTCCCCTTTGGGCTCAAAATTAATATATCCAGGCCAATCTGCTTCCACCACTAGGCTTTCCTTGCCTGGTCTTGCAACCACCAAGGTCGTATGGAACTGAGCTGAACGATCTTTCAAATCAAAGACCATGGCTAATTCGTGCAACAATTTCGCATTGTTTTCCGCATCTGTCGCACCAACTCCCGCAAAGCGAGCTGACCAAACTCCTGGTAAGCCTCCCAAGATATCCACCTTCAAACCTGAATCATCTGCTAAGACTGTTTTCCCAGTTAGCTCTGCAATGGTTTCAGCTTTTAGGCGGGCATTCTCTTCAAAGGTCATCCCTGTTTCTTCGACTTCTGGAAGCTCTGGGTATTGATTGAGATTTTCCACTTCAAAGCCCAGCTTTTCAAACATATTACGGAATTCTTTTGTTTTTCCCTCATTTCGAGTCGCAATAAGAATCGTATCTTTGACCTTGTCTTGACCTAAGAAGGCTTCCAAATCCACCCCATCACTTGGCAAATGCAAGTAAAGCAATTTCCCTTTTTCAACCAAGAGCAAGGCTCCTTGACGCTGTACGATCTCAAAAGCTCTTCCCTTGACTTCATTTAAGATTTCAATCAAAAAGGTCAGAAAACGAAAGGCTGAACCATAGCGTATCACCGATAGATTGAGAGGGAATCCTTCAGGATCCTTGGCAAAGAGAAGTTCCAGCTGGTCTAACAGAGTGGAAGCTTCCGCAGGCACTTGACTAAATTGGTTGTAGTCTGCATCTTCTCCCCATTGGGCAATATACCAATCTTGGGGATCTTTGTATTCAAATAGTTTGTCACTCATAAATTTACATGCTCCACATTCACTGAACGTTCTAGCCATTTTTCGGCAATCGCTGCAAAGCTATTGGCATTTGCAGTGGTATAAAAGCGGTGGGTCTGTTCTAAGAGTTCGCGACTCTTATTGAGCTCAAAATAGTTTAATAAGACGGAAATATCCCGAACACACTCAGCTCCACTATCAATCAATTTGACATCCGGTCCCATCACATTTTGAATGATCGGTTTTAAAAGGGGATAATGGGTGCATCCCAAGACCAAGGTATCAACCTTTCCAACTAGTGGTTTTAGGGTTTCGTAGACCACCTTTTTGGTCACACTGGATGCCAACTCGTTTGATTCCACTAAAGGAACAAACTTGGGACAAGCTAAACTGCTGACTTCCATGTCTGGTGCCAGACTTTGAATCTTCTCTTTATAAATTCCAGAAGAAACCGTCATCGGTGTCCCAATCACCCCAATTTTTTGATGGGTCGTCGATTTAATGGCTGCAGAAGCTCCGGGCAAAATCACTCCTAAAACGGGAATATCAAGTTTCTCCTTGACTTCTTCCCAAACAACTGCCGTCGCTGTATTACAGGCTAAGACAATCATCTTGACATTTTTGGTCAGAAGGAAGTTCACCATCTGCCAAGTATACTCGCGAATTTGGTCTGCTGGTCTAGGACCATAAGGTGCACGCGCTGAATCTCCAATATAGACGACATCTTCGTGAGGAAGCTGACGGAGCAATTCGCGGACAACAGTCAGGCCCCCTACTCCAGAATCTAAAAAACCAATCGGTCGGTTATCCATATCTCTTCCTTCCAAAAGGAGGGACTAAGAAATTCCTCCAAGCCCCTCTCATTTATTATCGTGAGATTGCCCCACTCTTATTTTTTCTTGTTTTTCGCCATTGCTGATTTTTGTTGGTTCACAATTTGGCGATAGACTTGTTGAACTTTTGCTTCGCTTGGACGTTGGCCGCTGGCACCTAAAAGTGTACGGACTGCTTCAACATTCAAACGTGGGTTTGAGGCAAATTCTTTTTCAAATTGACGACGAAGCAAGAACATTCCTGCAACCATCCCACCAAAGAAAGCTAAAATAATCAACAAAATTCCTAAAAAGAGATTCATAAAATTTTCTCCGATCCATTATTTTTACATAACTATCATTATATCAGACAATCGCTTATTTTTCAATGTCAAAGCCGTAGAGTGTCGCAAGATAATCTTCTGGTTTTTCTGCTCGACGAATCAAACGGGCCTGCCCATCTTCTTGAAGCAAAACTTCTGCCGAACGCAACTTAGCATTGTACTGATACCCCATTGAAAATCCATGAGCTCCGGTGTCATGGATCACAAGTAAATCTCCAATCTCCGTCACGGGTAGTTCTCGTTGTTTGGCAAATTTATCGTTATTTTCACAGAGACTTCCCACTACATCGACCACTTCAGTCGGTTCCTCTGGACGATCCATATTGGTGATATGGTGATAAGCACCGTACATAGCCGGTCTAAGAAGATTCACCGCTGAAGCATCGACGCCCACATAGGTCCGGTAGGTTTTCTTTTTATGAGTAACTCTGGTTACCAGGAGGCCGTGTGAAGCTAGCATAAAGCGACCAAGCTCGGTATAGATTTTCACATTACCAAGTCCTGCCGGTTTGAGAATCTCATCAAAAACGCGTTGCACACCTTCCCCAATAATGGCAATATCATTTGGTTCTTGTTCTGGTTTGTAATTGACCCCAACTCCACCAGAAAGGTTGATGAAGCCCAAGTGGACACCTGTTTTCTCGACGACTTCTACTGCCAATTCAAAAAGTTGACGCGCTAGCTCTGGATAGTAGTCGTTGGATACAGTATTAGAAGCCAATAAAGCGTGAATGCCAAACTCTTCCACACCTAGTTCTTTCAACTCGATAAAGGCTTGGATCAATTGCTCCTTGGTCATTCCAAACTTGGCTTCTTCAGGATTGTCCATAATATCGGTTCCCAGTTCAAAAACTCCACCAGGATTATAGCGGCAAGAAATAACCTTGGGGATGCTGGTCACAGACTTCAAGAAAGCAATGTCTTCATAGGCGTCCAGATTGATAGTTGCCCCTAATTCTCTCGCATAGACAAATTCATCAGCTGGCGTGTTGTTAGAAGAAAACATGATTTCTTTCCCACTAAAGCCCAGTTTATCCGCCATTAACAATTCCACGTAGCTGGCCGTGTCGACTCCACAGCCCTCTTCTTGCAAAATTTTTAGGATCGATGGGTTAGGAGTCGCCTTGATGGCAAAGTATTCCTTAAATCCTTCATTCCAAGCAAAAGCTTGATGGAGGGCACGAGCCGTTTCACGAATTCCTGCTTCATCATAGAGATGGAAAGGGGTAGGAAATTCTTGGGTCAGACTTTCTAATTGTTCACGGGTTACAAAAGGTGTTTTCATAAGCGCTCATTTCTATTCTTTAGTCACTATTAGTATAGCACAAGTCGGAAGACAAAAAAAGCCGAGGCAACTGCCCCAGCTCAATCTCTCTTTGATTAGTCGTTTCTTCCGAAGATACGAAGCAGACTGATAAAGAGGTTGATAAAGTCAAGATAAAGTTCCAAAGCCATTGCTACTGCCCAACCTGTAGCAGGTTGACCATTTGTTTGATCATAGACATAGCGAATCTTTTGGTTATCCCAAGCTGTCAATCCTGCAAAGAGGAAGACAGAGATAATACTCAAGATATAGTCCATGCCAGAACTTCTCAAGAACATGTTCACAACAGAAGCGATGATCACACCGATCAAGACTCCCATCAAGGCACGTCCCATTCCAGACAGGTCCTTTTTCACAACGCGTCCGATAGCTCCCATGACAATAAACATCAAGGCACTGACCAAGAAAGCCTTATAGACAGTCGCTTGCATGTAGCGAGCAATGATAAAGCTCAACGTAAACCCATTCAAAGCTGAGTAGATCAAGAAGATTGGAAGAGCAGACGGGCTATTTTTAACAGCCTTCCCACTTGCAACAAAGACCAAGATCAATTCTACAACGACTGCTCCATAGTAAACCATTGGTGCGGTTGTCAAGATTTGAACGAAGAAATCTTGAAAGACCGTCATCATCAGACCAGAGACAAGGGCTGAAATCCCAACACCGATCCCAACTAATGAGTAGATTTTGTTATAAAAGGCATTCAATCCACTTTGTTCTTGGATTACTGAATCATTATACATATAAACAAGTTCCTTTCAAATTTGTTTACTACGATTTTAACATTTTTCGATGAAAAAATCTCCTTTTAGCCATCTTTTTACGCCATGGTTCTGAAGCTTCTTTAACAGCCCAGTATTTATCCACCATGGTCACCACGAAGGATTCTTTATAGCGAGGCGGAGCAAGGGTAGCTCCCCACATGTGTTTAATAATGATGTCTTCTTCCTTGGCATTGAGATCTGTGATCTTTCGTGCATTTCTCACGGCAATGCGGGGATGGATCCAGGCGTGACTCTTGGTAAACTTGGTCTCGCGCCAATCATAGTAAAAGAGGTCATGCAAGAGGCCACCCCGAGCCGTACTTTTGGCATCCCAACCAAATTTTTTAGCCAGTTTATAACTGGTATAACTAACATGAATGGAATGCTCCAAACGATTGGAATGAATATGGTGGGGAATGTCGGCTAATTTTTGAACCTTCGGATGCTGGATCAAATGTCCTACATAGGTCATGTATTCTTTGTCACGATGATATTGCATAAGATAACCACCTTTCGTTGATAAGCTCTCCCAATAAGATATCCATCAACTTCTTCTTACAGGTTAAGTATACTGCTTTTTCTCAAAATTTCCTTAAAGAAAACATCAAAATTCCTGCTGCTACTGCAACATTCAAACTCTCTGCCCGACCTGGCATGGGAATATGAACCAGCTGGTCTGCTTGTGCGGCCATTTCCTGGCTGATTCCATTTCCTTCATTCCCCATCACCAGGATAAACTGGTCAGTCTGAGGAAGCTGCCGGTAGTCAATGGAAGCTTCTGAAAGCGTCGTTGCGAGAACTGCTAGATGAGAGTGTGCAGCTCGCTCCAATAGTTCTTCTCGATCCAGTTTCCAGATAGGAATATGGAAATGACTGCCCTGCATGGATCGAAGGGTCTTGAGACTGTATAGATCTGCGGAGGCTTTCGAAAGCATGACGCCATCAAAACCTGCTGCATCTGCTGTTCGAATCATCGTCCCTACATTGCCAGGATCCTGTACATCCTCCAAATAGAGGAAGCGCCCTTGTAGCTGATCCGGAAGTTCTGGCTGCTCTAGAGCGATCTCTGCGACAATCCCTTGAGGAGTCTTCGAATCTGCCAAGAGACTTAAGATCTCCGGAGTCACGACGGTGACTTTTTGGATATTCTCTACCCGGTCTAAATAGGCTTCTAAAACAAAGACCTGCCGAATCTTCGCATGATTTTCTACTGCCTCTTCAAACAGATGCCAGCCTTCAATGAGATAAGAATCTGTCCGGTATTTTTTTTGATGTAATTTTTTAGCATTTTTGATTACATTATTGGATTTAGACGTTATAATATTCATAGAACTATTATAGCACAAAGAAAAAGAAGAAATCATGCCTCAGATAGATTTCTTCGAGTCAAGGAGGTCGCACATGCAAAAGGTAAAAATGATTGCCCAAGGACGGGTTCAAGGGGTTGGCTTTCGCTGGGGAGTGTACAGTCTTGCTTTAGAGATCGGTGGGATTACTGGCCGTGTCTGGAATAATGACGACGGAACGGTTGGCATTCTGGCCCAGGCAGAGTCTAGTAGCCAAATGGCCAAATTCATTCAAGAAATTCGCAAAGGTCCTACGCCTTTTGCACATGTAACTTATTTAGATGTTACGCTCGCAAACTTTGAAAACTATTCAGACTTCAAAATTGCAAATTAAGACTAGAGAACTATTGTGTATTTTCAAAAAAAACAGTAGAATAGAAAGGTAACATTAAAAAAAAGAAGGAACGATTTGTGAAAAAAAATAAACTTGCATTACTTGCATCGATGGGACTAGCTTCGCTTGTCTTCTTATCAGGATGCGTGAGTGTCGATCGGAAAACTGGAAATCCGACTGGATTGATCTGGAATCTTCTTGGTCGTCCGATGGGCGAAGCCATCAAATTCTTTGCCAACAACCTTGGCTTGGGCTTTGGGATCGGGATTATTATCGTCACCTTGATCGTGCGGTTAATCATCTTGCCACTTGGTTTGTACCAATCATGGAAGGCAACCTACCAATCTGAAAAGATGAATTACTTAAAACCTATCCTTGGGCCAATCCAAGAGCGCATGAAGAACGCTAGCACACAAGAAGAAAAGCTATTGGCTCAACAGGAATTAATGGCCGCTCAACGTGAAAATGGTGTTAGCATGTTTGGTGGAGTTGGGTGTTTGCCACTCTTGATCCAAATGCCATTCTTCTCTGCCCTTTTCTTTGCAGCTCAGCACACCAAAGGGGTAGCAGATAGTAGCTTCCTTGGCATTGCTCTTGGCAAACCAAGCTTGCTCTTGACGGCTATCGTTGCGGTTCTCTACTATATCCAAAGTATGCTTTCTCTTCATGGAATTGAAGATGAAACCCAAAAGGAAAGCATGCGCAAAGCATCACTGATGAGTCCGATTATGATCGGTGTCTTCTCATTGATCTCTTCAGCCGGAGTGACTCTTTACTGGGTAGTCGGTGGGGTGATCCAAATTATCCAACAATTTGTCATCAACTACTTGATTCGTCCAAATCTTCGCAAACGGGTCGCTGAGGAATACAAAAACAATCCTCCAAAAGCGACTAGTCACCGCGTGAAAAAAGATGTCACACCAACTGCGACGACACAAATCCAACACAAACCAAAAAACAACCGCAATGCAGGAAAACAACGCAATAGAAAGTAGTACAAACTACTAATTCTAGCGGTATACAGTAGCACTTGAACCCAAGGTTCAAGTGCTTTTTTGATACCGTTCAGTCAGCAAAGAATTTTCACTCTCACAAAAAGATTAAGAGCACAAAAAAACAAGCCCTCTTGGAGGGCTTGCGTTTTATAGTTACGCTGTTTTTTCTACGTTCAAAATTTTCACTTGGTAGCTTCCAGCTGGGGTCTCAACAGTGACAACGTCACCTGTCTTCTTACCAATCAAAGCGTGACCGATTGGGCTTTCGTTAGAAATCTTTCCTGCAAAGGCATCTGCCCCTGCTGAACCGACGATGCTGTATACTTCTTCATCTGTTTCGCCAACTTCTTGGACTGTAACGGTTTTTCCGATCGCAACTTCGTCTACTGCAACAGCATCACTATCGACGATTTCTGCATAACGGATTTTTGTTTCCAAGCTAGAGATTTGACCTTCCACAAAAGCTTGTTCATCTTTTGCTGCTTCATACTCAGAGTTTTCTGAGAGGTCACCATATGAACGAGCGATCTTAATCCGTTCTACCACTTCAGGTCGACGGACCAATTTCAATTCTTCTAATTCTTGTTCCAATTTTTCTTTTTCTGCTAGTGTCATTGGGTATGTTTTTTCTGCCATTATTCTTCTCTTTCTATTATTTGAATGAAAAAGCTGTGGACGCGCCACATGCTTTTTCTAGTTTGAACTTGCTTGTGTCAATTTACTATTGACATGTTCTTCAACATTTTTATTGTGTTCTTCGTATGTCTTAGCGAAGAAAACTTCACCATTTTCGACATTTGCGACAAAATACAAGTAATCGGTCTTACTTGGGTTCACTGCCGCTTCGATCGCTGATACTCCAGGGTTATCCACTGGGCCAGGCATCAAGCCGGTATTCTTATAAATATTATAAGGGGAATCCAGCTCTGTATTGATCGTTGCATCTTCTTTTAAGGTCGTCTTTTGACCAAGTTTCCCTTCTGCATAAAGAATTGCAATATTACTTTGCAAAGGCATGTCTTGGTTCAAACGGTTATAGAAGACACTCGCGATATCTTGGCGGTCCTGATCCGTCGCCCCTTCTTTTTCAACCAAGGAAGCAAGAGTCAATACTTCGTTTACATTGATGTTCTTGCTCTCAAGTGTTTCATAGTATGGGCTTAAGTTTTGATCCATTGCCGCAAGCATCTGATCGATCATCTCTTTCACTGTGGTATCTTTGCCATAGTTATAAGTTGCTGGGAAGAGATAACCTTCTAAACGGTAGCGAACACCAGAATCCTTACTTGGCAGATTCGCCAAGAGCTTAGGATATTTGGCCACCATCTTCTCAATAAAGGCATCGTCTTGGACAGCCTTCAAGAAATCTTCTTTCTTAAATGGAGTCTTGCCGGCCTTCTTAGTGGAGACATCGGTGGTGATAGCCGTCGCAATCTGATCGATCGTATAGCCTTCTGGAATCGTCACCTTCCCAAGAACTGGAGCCTGAGGAGTTTTGGTTCCCTCTTCCTGCAGTTTTTGGATGATGGTTTCTAGATCCATGCTCTTTTGAAGGTTGAAATAACCGGATTTGAAATTGCTATAGTTCTTGAACTTGGTATAGTAGTTAAAGAACTGGCCATTTTTCACGAGTCCTTTTTTCTCAAGGATCGCGCCAATCTCACGATTACTTGAACCTGCTGGAATCTCAACCGTTACGAATTCTGTTGCATTTTTATCCATTGGCTTGACAGCTGAATGGATATAGGTCACAGCAAAGATCCCTGTAGCCACGATCACAATCAGCAAAAGGCTGACCACTGTCCGCACAATTCGTTTAGCGATTTTATTTTGTTTCTTTTGTTTTTGTTGGCGCTGGTTACGAGAAGAGCGCGATAAGTTCTCCTCTACCGGTTCCTGACTTGGTTCTTTTTTAGCAGGCTTTGTAAGCTCACTCTTTTCTTCCACAGCAGGAGTCGCCTGTACCGGCTCCACTGGTTCTTCTTTGGGAGCCAACGCAGATTCTTCTACTTTTGGAGGTGGTGTTGCTTCTTCCTCCTCTTTCAGTGAAGAAGGGGTTTCAATGCTTCGATCAGGTAGATCATACTCTTTTTCGATCTTTAGAAGTTGCTCATTGGCCTCTTCTAAGTCTCTGAGGATCTGCTCTTTGAAGCTTAATAACTTCTCACTGTCTTGTGATTTATCAGTCAAATAATTGACCTCCCTCATCATAATCCTTAATATTATATCTTAAAAGATTTAGAAAAGCAATACAAATCGCCCTTCTTCTTCAAAATACCTATTTAATCAAGGTTTTCGTTTTCCCAGACCAGATTGTACCAAACTTCACCCGCATATTGGGATTCTGAAAGACCTTCATTGGTAAATCCTTGTTTTTCGTAATAAGGAATCAAATAATCATGACAGGTCAAATTGATCCCTTGACGGTCCTCCTTAATCGCAATCTCTTTCATCGCTTCAAGCAAAAGAGTTCCCACTCCAAGTCCTTGGGCTTCTTTAGCAATGGATAGACTCGTAATGGAAATAAAGCCCTTTTCTAACTGGCTTAGATCTTCAACCTCTGAAAAAGAGGAATCGATCAAATAGCGCTCTGGTCTAACAGGTCCTTCTAAATAGCCTAAAATCTGACCTTGGCACTCTGCTACAAGAAATGTCGTTTGAATCTTTTCAATGTGATCTTTTAAAATCTCACGCGCAATCGCTTCTTCTTCTGAGAAATTCTCAAGCTCAATGCGCTCGATGGCATCCAAATACTGCAGCTCTGCCTGTCTAATGTGAATCTTTTCTTTCATCATTTACCCCTTCTATCGTTCCCAAACCATATGGACACCTCGATCAGACTCAGCTTCATCCCGGAATCCTTGCTGGGCAAAATAAGATAGTAAGTTTTCTGGGCAATCGATCCAAATGGCTTTCTTTTCCATTTGAACAGCTAGATCCTTTAAAGCAGCGATCAAAATAGAACCATAACCTTGACCTTGAAAGGCTGGTCTCACTGCTAATCGCAATACGATTAGGTCTCCTTTTAAATGCTGGTCTTCTGTCGCCAACAAGTAGGCCACCATATCTCCCGCCTGTTCTGCAAGTAGAGAAATGGCTTCCTTTGAACCTAGCGCTTCCTCAAGAGTGGCCTTGTGCTTCTTTCCTTCATTGTCATGAAGTTCTTCTTCTAGCAACAGCAGCTGTTCTTGATCAGCTGGGGTGATTGATCGAATCATCATCCTGCTTTCCTCATCTCATACTCCTTCAGTGGACAGATAAATTTGAGTCTGGAACCAATCGATTCCAGACTCAATCATCTCTTATTGTACACTATGTGTCAAACTAGATAATAAACGCTCAAATGAGTATTCATAGGTTTGAATATCTCCTGCTCCCATAAAGACATAGACTGCATTGTCATGGTCAAGAAGAGGAGAAACATTCTCAGCTGTAATAATCGCTGAACGTTTGACAATTTTTGCTTCCAAATCTTCAACTTTCACATCGCCGTGATCGACTTCCCGTGCAGAACCATAGATCTGTGCCAAGTAAACAGCATCTGCTTGATTCAAAGCTTCAGCAAATTCATCTAACAAGGCAATCGTCCGTGTAAAGGTATGTGGTTGGAAAATGGCCACAATCTCTTTACTTGGGTATTTTTGACGGGCTGCATCCAAGGTTGCAATAATTTCCGTTGGATGGTGCGCAAAGTCATCGATGATCACTGTTCCATTGACTACTTTTTCAGTGAAGCGACGTTTCACTCCAGCAAAGGTCTTCAAATGCTCGCGGACTAAATCTAAGTCAAATCCTGCAATGTAAAGCAAGCCAATGACAGCTGTGGCATTCATGATGTTGTGACGACCAAATGTTGGGATATGGAACTGCCCCAAATCTTCTCCACGGAAATGAACGTTGAAGGTTGAACCTGTCGTTGAGCGAAGCAAGTTGCTTGCCACAAAATCGTTCGTCTCCTTATCAAAACCATAGTAATAAATTGGCGCTGATGAGGTAATCCGACGCAATTCTTTGTCTTCTCCGTAGATGAAGAGTCCTTTGCTGATTTGTTTGGCATAATCGTTAAAGGCATTAAAGACATCTTCCAAGCTCGTGAAATAGTCTGGATGGTCAAAGTCAATATTGGTGATGATGCTGTATTCAGGATGGTAAGGCATAAAGTGGCGTTCATACTCATCTGATTCAAAGACAAAGTATTTGGCTGCTGCAGAGCCACGACCTGTCCCGTCACCAATCAAATAACTGGTATCAGTGATATTTGATAAGACGTGAGAAAGCATCCCTGTTGTTGAGGTTTTTCCGTGTGCTCCGGCAACCCCCATGCTGACGAAGTCACGCATAAATTCACCAAGGAATTCATGGTAGCGTTTATAGGTTAGGCCATGCTCATCTGCATAAGCAATTTCCACATTGTTATCTGGACGGAAAGCATTCCCAGCAATGAGGATCTTGTCGCCTTCCAAATTTTTCACATCAAATGGATAAATTTGAATTCCTGCTTGTTCCAAGCCACGTTGCGTAAAGTAATACTTCTCAACATCTGAACCTTGAACCGTATGTCCCATTTGGTGAAGCATGAGGGCTAAAGCACTCATCCCTGCTCCTTTAATTCCAATAAAATGGTATGTATTAGACATGTTTTCTCCTTATTCTTGATCTAGATGGGTTAAATCCAATTCTTGTTTGATTGGCTGTGGTTTCAACTTGTGCTGATCTTTATTGTATATTTGGCTAGTCTTTAAGAAATCATAATTGTTTTTCTTTTCAGTCGGTTCTGCCACTTCTGGTTCTCCTGCAGATTCGAACTCTGCAAGGATCAACTGATCTTGTCGTAATCGTTTGCTATATTTCAATAATTCACCCGGATTTTCCTTTTGGAAGGGAGCCGTTGGCTGACCAGGTTTTCGTTCAGAAATAAATGGTTTTTTCCGTTTACTTGTAGTAGCTGCTGGATCCGTTGTCAGATAGGGGGCTGTGCGTTTCTTTTTCAGATCTTCACGAGCGCGCTCTCTCGCTTCCTCTGCATAACGATTGGCTGGGCTTTTTTTATCAATCGGCTCTTTAAAATCAGGTTTTCTTACTGGCCGTCTTTTCGGTAGGGGCTCTTCTAGTGGTTGGTGGTAAGGATGCTTAGGTTTGGTATTTTCAGCAATCGGTTGCCATTCCAAATAATTTTTATCCACATAGTCGCCTGTAATGTTACTAATCAAATCTGTTTCATCATACAGGTTCATGTGAGGCATCTCTGTTAACATCAACTCATTATCCCCTACTTGAGGAAAATATTTTTCTGTCATGCTTTCTTCCTTTCGACACTCCATTAATTATAAACTATTCACAGAATTTTTCAAGCTATTCTGACTGAATTCCAAGAATCTCACGAATTTCCTCAACCGATAAACTAGATCGTGTTTCCGTTCCATCTAAAATCGTTGAGACCAAGTGTCTTTTGGAAGCTTGCAGTTCTTGGATTTTTTCTTCGATCGTACCACGAGTAATCATACGATAAACTTCGACATTTTGTTCCTGTCCCATTCGATGGGCACGTCCAATAGCCTGGTCTTCCACTGCAGGATTCCACCACAAATCGACTAAGATGACCGTATCGGCACCAGTGAGGTTTAATCCGACCCCTCCAGCCTTCAGAGAAATGAGAAAAGCATGGCGCTCACCTGCATTAAAGGCATTGGTCATTTCTTGACGGTCTTTGGCCGGAGTGGATCCCGTGATTTTGAAGGAGGTCATGCCAAGCTGGTCAATTTCCTGCTCTAGAATATCCAGCATGCCTCTAAATTGAGAGAAGATCAAAACCCGGTGTTCACCATCCTTGATTTGACCCAAAAGATCTCGAAGGCTCTCCAATTTCCCACTATCTCCTTGATAGTCTTCCATAAAGAGGGCGGGGGTATCACAGATTTGGCGAAGGCGCATGAGACCAGAGAGAATTTCCACCTTGCTCCGATTTAGTTCTTCCTCACTAGAGGTTCGAACCCGATCTTGAATTTGTTTTAATTGAGCCAAATAGATCGTTTTTTGACTTTCATCCAACTCATTGTGATAGGTTGTTTCAATCAAGTCCGGTAATTCTTGGAGCACTTCATCTTTTTTCCGTCTCATGACGAAAGGTTTGACAAAACGTGCAATGGTCTCAGGACTCAATTTTTGAAATTCTCTTTTAGCTGGGAAGAGCCCTGGAAGGACAATTTGGAAAATAGACCAGAGTTCACCCACATGATTTTCAATCGGTGTCCCAGATAAGGCAAACACATGCGGAACGTCAAAGCCACGTAAGTGTTGGGCAATCTTGGTTTGGGCATTTTTCATGACCTGGGCTTCATCTAGAATCAAGTACTCATACTGATTCTTCTGGTATTCCTCCACATCTTGACGGAAAGACGCGTAACTAGTGATAACTACCTGTGGATTGGTTGCGATGAGTTCATCTCGGTGCTGCTTGAGACCATAGACGACGACCACCTCCATCTGAGGAGCGAATTTTGAAAATTCTTGTTTCCAATTGTAGATGAGACTAGATGGAGCTAGAATCAAGATTTTAGTTTCTTTTTTTGCAACACTAGTCAAGAAGGAAATGGTCTGCAGAGTTTTACCAAGCCCCATATCATCCGCTAAAATACCACCAAAACCATAATGATTTAGCATGGAGAACCATTTGACCCCTGTTTCTTGGTAATCCCTTAGGGTCGCTTGGATTGTCATCTGAGGGAGTTGGAAGTCTTCTGGATGAGTCAGATCATGAGCTAAATTTCGAAATTCTTCTGAAAAATGAACATTGTCTTGATCTGCCAACAAATCAGATAGCTGATAAGCAGCAATCCGGCGGGCTTGTAGTTTCCCACCCTTGCTCATTTTCGCCCGCAAATCTGCTAGGGCTCGACTGATCTTCTTGGTTTCTTCATCAAAAACAAGGACCTTCCCTGTATGGCTGACAAAATAATCTGCTTGCCCCACTAGAGCTTTGAGGACCTGGTCCACTTCGGCTGGATCCACACTTTCAAAGTCAAAACCGATCTCCAGTAGACTGCCATTGGTTTTAACATCAATTTTTGGACGCTCCACTTGATAAAGATCTAAAAGGCTATCAGAGAGGGTAACCTCTCCTAAGGCTTCAAAAGTCGGGATCTGTCGATGAAAGAATGGATAGATTTGCTCACTTGATAACGGACTTCTTTGGGAAGAAAAGTCGTCTGTAAAACCTGCTGCTAGCATGGTTGAAAAGACTTCTTGCTCCTTATCGAAATCACTGGAATAAGGAAGATTGAGGAGTTCCTCACGCGTGGTCACCACACGATCCTGGTATTGAAAGACTACATCCAGTAAAACAGTCTGGTCCTGTGCTAGATCAAAATGAAATTCCGGAGTGAAATCGTGGATTAAAAAGCTGGTCGGTGCGGTTATTTGTCCCAGTTTTTTGAACTCTTTTAAACTATAGGAAAGTTTGGTCTGATCCGTTGGATCAAAATGCAGGCGTTTTTTGCGATCCTGATCCATTGGTAAGTCTTGAATGGCCTTCCATAGGGTCCGCTGTTGGGGCGTCAGGTGATAGAACACTCCATTTCGAAACAGGTAATTAGCCGACTCGACAACCTTCACTTGAGGCTCCGTAATGATCAATTCGTAAAAATCACCATGGTCTTCCACCTGAAAATGAAAGAGATCTTCCTCCCCATGGACATCCTGAAAATGGACTTCTGAAAAGTCATATAAGCTATATTGCAGGAGAAAAGAGTCCAAATTCATCAGTAATTCCACAGCTTCTTCAAAGAGAGTCGGTGGAAAATAAAGATGGCGCCCAGCATTGGGAAAGAAATCTTGCTCTTTTGATCCACTATCTGTGACCAAGCCTTGAAGGAAATTGATCACATCCTGACTAGGTCCATCAAATTCTAAGTAAGAAATGGGTTCATAGTAACTTTTGCCAATTGCAAAGTGGCCTTCTTTCTGAAGGGTCTGCAAAAAAGCTAGCACATCTCTGATCACATAAGAACGCTCGTCTGGCAAACGACGAATGCGAAGAGTCCATAAGAATTGACCAGAGTATTCATCCTCCTGCCCGACTGCTGATAAGACATAGCGTGTTGCTTTCTTTTCGATTTTTGGAAGGACCTGGTCTAAAAACAAACTTCCAAAAGAGACCTTCTCCTGCGTTTCTTCAGTCGCCGTGGCATCTTCTTCAAGGCTTGTAAGAGCTGCTTTCCCACTGTCATCATTCTTCAAAAAAGCTTCCACAGCTGCTAGATGCGTACAGAATTTTTTCTTTTGAAAGAAAGCGCAGCTACAAAAAACGACATCGTCATCCAAACTGTACCGCAAGCTTTCTTCTTCCACCCGAAAATACAGGTATTTTTCTTTTACTTCCTGAAGGGAAACTTTCCCAGCTTCATAGAGAAGGCTCCCTTGTGAACGAACCTTCCCAGGAATTAATTTTGCCATGTTTACCACCTTAGATTAATCCCTTTATTATACCATATTTCAAAGTATAGTTAAAATTTATTCGATAAAACTTATTAAAATAGACGTTTTCGGGCTATTTACTATTCAATGATCCCCACTTAAACAGTCCTTAAAGTTCCTAAAAAGTTCACAAAAAAATACCCCTCAAGGGGGCAATCCATTCACGAGTTCAGCAGGCAAGATCTATCACCCTCACACGGTGCTTTTTTCTCTTCAAAAGCGGTAGGCTACCGCGCACCAATGGGTGCTCGATGTCCTACCACCTAATTAGACTATAACATAACTTATCTGCTTTTTTATGCTCTACGTCTATAGATTTTCCATTAGTCATTTCCTTGATCTTGCGAATTCCCTTTTATTAAGGCGTTTCCAATCATCATGTACAATGTTCCCAAGTACAAAAATTTGGTGAAAGACCAAAATATCCCAAAAACAGCTAACCCTTTTACCAATAGAGAGTAATAACTTTCTTGGACAATCTCTCCATAAAATGTCATCGATGATGTCATGATCACCCATTCCCAAATGATTAGAATGAGTGAGGCGCCATAAAGGATAGCCATCCCCCAAAAGATCAACGAATTCTTTAAAAATTTTCTCATGACACGTACAAGTGCCCATAAGCATAACAAAGAAACAAACAAAAGTAATTCTGTACTTGACATCATTTCACTCCCTTTTCAATCCATTTAAAAACATTAGAATTTTTCTTCTACTTGGTTAGTCTTTCAGATGTTCATATAAAAAAGGACCCTTCTTGTCTCTGAACTGCACCCCAAAAGTTAGACAGAAAAAATCTAACTTTTGGGGTGTTTTATAATGAAATTAACTTATGAAGATAAAGTTCAGGTCTATGAACTTAGAAAACAAGGGAGAAGCTTCAAAGAGCTT
>NZ_JAQFJL010000013.1:0-59683 GCF_030440045.1 Streptococcus sp. SP8
AAGCTCTTTGAAGCTTCTCCCTTGTTTTCTAAGTTCATAGACCTGAACTTTATCTTCATAAGTTAATTTCATTATAAAACACCCCAAAAGTTAGATTTTTTCTGTCTAACTTTTGGGGTGCAGTTCACTTCTTCTTGGACGTATTTGCAAAAGGAACTTACCTATCAAAAGTTTCGACTGAGAGATTATCTGTTTAGCAAACTTTTTAGAAAACCTATCCCTAAAGATCGCTCTGCTAGGATAGACATTAGTAGACTCTCTTCGCCAATCTTATTGCTCGGAAGTACTGTTGATGAAATATGGGATGCCTCGTCAGCAATAGCCAATATTGTCTCACATTATAAAGGCCACCACATTACATTTAAAAAATACCATGAAATAGGTCACATGTTGACAGTGGCTTATCAACCCAATCATCGCTATCGAAAAGATTGGCGTTTATTGATGAAAGAGAGTGAGGATTCTTGGTTGGCTACGATTCATTTTTTTGATAGGCATTGAAGAAGCAATAACATAAGATTATAAATATGCTATAATAGTCCCAACTAAGATAAAAACACAGTTCTGGTTGGTAGTCCAGACGTAGGCAAGCCTATCAGTAACCTTCCTCCTTGGTTGTCCATTCTTAGGGATAGATTTAAGGAGGTGCTGTCGTGGAAACAATTTCAATTGGATTGACAGTTTATTTTGAAGATGGATTTTGGCATGGTTTGTTCGAACAAGTGTATCGAGAAACTTATCAAGTTTGTCGTGTGACATTTGGTCAGGAGCCAAAAGATGATGAAATTTTAGAGATCTTACAGACTCAGTTTACTCATTTATCTTTTAGTCCAGAAGCTACAGTTAAGCAACATGTAAAAATCAAGAATCCTAAACGATTACAGCGAGCTGTGAAGAAACAAGTAAAGAAGAAAATTTCTTCCAAGTCGAAAGAACTATTGCAGTTGCAGTATGAGGAAAGGAAAAAGATTTCAAAACATCAATCTAGTGTCCAAAAGCAATTGCTCAAACAAGAGAAATTTGAACGCAAACAGCAAAAACGAAGGGAGAAGCGTAAAGGACATTAACCCTTATCTCTCTCATCAAAAAAGCTTCGGTAGGAAGAACCCTACCGAGGCTTTTTAACATGTTGAAAACGATTGTTGAATATCTGGATGATTTTCCCAATCAGCTCGATTGTAGCTTCCTGTAATAGTGTGCTCTTCAGAAAAGAGCAGAACCCGTTCCACAATCGGAGCGATTTGCTCGAAATGGTGGGAGGAAATAACAATCGTTTTTCCTGCTGTTTTGAGTTCTTGCAACAAGGCGACAATCAGCTTCTGGTATTTGGGGGAGAGACCGTTAAAGGGCTCGTCAAATAGCAAGAGACTAGGATTCATGGTGAGGACACTGGCGATAGCGACTAGCTTCTTTTCGCCACCAGAAAGATGGTAGGGAATGCGATCTCTTAGGTGTTCAATCTCTAGAAGACCGAGCGTATCCTTAACGCGTTGTTCGACTTCGGACTCGTCTAAGCCTAATTGACGTGGGCCAAAAGCCAGTTCATCATAGACACTTGTATTGAACAATTGGGTATCGCTGTTTTGAAAAATGAGTCCAACCTGCTGGAAGAGTTGCCCAGCACGATGGGGATCTTTCAAGAAGTCTTTGTCAATGGTCCAATCCTTGAAGTGGTACTGACCAGACGAGAGGGGCAAGAGCCCAACCAGAATTTTAAAGAGGGTCGATTTTCCAGCTCCGTTTGGGCCCATCAAGCCCACGGTTTCCCCTTTTTGAATCTGGAGTTGAATATCGTGGACACCAGTTTCTTCGGTATAGTGGTAATTTCCATCCTGAATGGTAATCATAGGGCTTCCTTTCTAGCCAAGTAAGGTCGTGAAGGTCGTGAGAACCGCCAATTCCAATAGGAAAAAGACGTCTTCCTTCTTCCAGTGGAAGGCTTCTTTGCGCTTTGTATCCATACCATATCCTCTCAGCAACATGGCCTCGTAGACCTCTTTGGTATGGTTCTTCGTTGATAGATACAAGAGACCCAGAAGAGAGCCAAAGAGATGGAGGTTCACTTTTTGACCAACGGTCCGGAGTTGGACGCACTCAATTTGTTGGTGAAGGTGTTTTCCCAAAATATAACTATATTTCAGCGTAATATCAATGGTCTGGACAAAGGTCTTGGGGACATGTAGCTGCCTTAGGGCCTCAACCAGTTGGATGCTTGTGGTAGTGGCTAAAAAGAGAGAAATATTGAGGACAATCATCCCTGCACGTAGCAAAAAAAGCCCTCCATTTTGAAATCCTTGAAATAAGATGCTAGGCAAAATCACAATTGTGGAAATCAGCAGCACCTTGAACAGGACCTTAAAGAGGTGGAGTAGGACCTCTCCAGGAAGCATGGCAATGTGCATTAACAAAAGGATACCAATCAACCACAGTTGGATGGGATGGTGGGCAGTCGTAATGAGAATGGCTAGAATTAAAAAGGAAACGAGTCGCATCCAAGACGAAGTTTTGGCCTTGAATGCGGGCGTCGTTTGTTTCATTTTGCCAAGAAAGTGGCGCAATGTTTGAAGATTCATTTGTAAATAGTGATGGCTTTTGGATGCTTCAAGAGTTGCTTGCTCTTGATGAAGCCAGTCAGGGAGTTTACGCATGAGAAGTTTTTTCTCCGTTCATTGATCGAATGATTTTACTGATGATATAGAAGATAAGGACGGCTGTCACGGCTGAGAGAATATAGCCGATCGCAATTTTAGTTCCAGGAATGGTGTAATCACTAAACAAGGCATCAAATGAGAATCCATTTTTGATCCCTGTTGGAACTTTGCCATGAAGCAGGCTACCCAATTCTTCAGCAGACCATTCACCAAAGGCTGTCCCATCTGCGAGAAGTCCAAGTGGGCTGAGGACGATCAAAGCAAGGAGCACCCAGCGAATTTTTTTAACGAATGAAGTTGTATTGACTGAACTTGGTGTGTACAACTCTGTAGGAGCGACTTGTTTGACAAAACGGTAAATCACAAAGGTGAAGAAGGCTTCGACCCAACCTGCTACAAGGAGGTGAGCTCCCAACATGGCAGGTACGGTAATACTCAATCCATAAGGGTTATAGAGCGGCTGACCAGCTTCTGAAGCGATGAGTGGTTGCAAGCCCAATTCAACACCAGCTAAGAAGGCTGCAGCATTGATCGAAAGATAAGAGCCGACAATGACGCCAAGCGTTTCCTGATGGTGCTTGCGGAACAAGCTATAAATAGCATAACCAACGAAAGGCATCACAATGGCCATGTTGAAAATATTGGCCCCAAGAGCGAGAATACCTCCATCCCCAAATAAGAAGGCCTGTAGCAGTAAGGCGACTGTCAGCGCCAGAGAGGCTGCATAGGGACCTATGAGAATGGCAAGAAGGGTTCCTCCGACAGCGTGAGCGGTCGTTCCGCCAGGGACAGGAACATTAAACATCATTAATAAGAAGGACAAAGAAGCAGCGATCCCAAGCATCGGAGCCAGCTCTTTATTTTCTTTTAATTGCACCTTGACTTTTTTGACAGATAAGACAATAACAGGTGCAGCAGCAACCGCTAAAACCGCACAACTTGCAGGACTAAGGTAATTATCTGGTATATGCATAACAAATTCTCCGTTAGTATGAATTATTTTCGTTAACAGATTACCACATTATAAAATCAGGTGTCGTTACAAAACGAGTCCAACATTTGTTACACATGCTAGAAAGAGGGCTATCTTGCTAAAAGAAATTAGTAGAAAGAAGAAGAAAAAACTAGTTTGAAGGGCTAGAAAGGCTTTTTTAAGGTGAATTTGGATAAAATTATTGGTTCCATATCGAAATAGTTGACAGATGTAACAAGCAGTGGTACAATGATTTTGATATTTCGATATAGAAATAAAAAGGAGACAAAATGGACAAGATGTTAGGGGGCTACCAAGCTTTACAGATACGCTTATTAGACGGGCGACTTTTTCAAAAACTCTTGAGCAAGGAACCAGATGCCCAATACCGAAGTGAACAGGGGAAAATTTTAACGATTTTGTGGAAGCAAGAGTTGGGGTGCGCTACTGCGACCGATATCGCTCTTGCGACGGGTCTAGCCAATAATACATTAACCAGCATGGTTAAGAAATTGAAAGAACAAGGCTTGGTTACGATTCAACCTTGTACGCAGGATAAAAGGAAAAAATATATTTCTTTGACAGACCTTGGTTGGGCGCAAAAAGAAATCGGTGACCGTGTCAGCAAAGAACTTGGAGAGATTTTTTACCAAGGCTTTTCGGATCAAGAAATCCGAGAATTTGAAGCCTATCAAGAGCGTATTATCACAAATCTAAAAGCTAAAGAGAGTGAACTGTAGTAGAGGGGAAAATGCTTATGATTGGAATAGCAGGTGTAACAGGGAAATTAGGCTCTTATGTGGCTGATCTTGTCGATCAGCAAGGAATTGCTTCTATCCATCTGGCAAGAAGCCCAGAGCGGGCAACAGTCTACGCGTCAGCGGAAATTCGTAAGATGGTGTATGCCAATACTCCAGAGGTGGTTGAGGCCTTAAAGGGTATCGATGTCTTATTGATGGTCTCTGCTCGGGAAAATCCAGAGCGTGTTGAGGAACACACGAGTTTTTTAAATGCCGCAAAGCTAGCGGGGGTGCAGCATATCGTCTATACCTCCTTTTACGGAGCAGATGAAAAAGCAACCTTTACCTTGTCTCGAGATCATGCCCAGACGGAAGCCTATATCAAGGAGTTAGGATTCACCTATACATTTTTGAGAGATAATTTTTACTTGGACTTCTTGATAGATATTGCTCTTGAAAATGGAGAGATTCGTGGTCCAGCAGGAAGTGGGAAGGTTTCAGCAGTTGCCCGTAAGGACACATCTAGTGTTGCAGCAGAGATTCTTTTACATGCTAAGAAATGGGAAAATCAAACCTTGAATCTAACAGGACCAGAGGAACTTTCCATGGAAGAGATCGTAGCGCTTCTCTCAGAAGAGACCGGTAAGACCATCGCGTATGTGGATGAATCAGTAGAAGAAGCCTATGAGTCACGGAAAAAATGGCCAGCACAAACTTGGGAGTATGATGCCTGGGTCAGTACCTATACAGCGATTAAAGCTGGAGAACAAGCTGGAGTTTCAGCAGATGTCGAAAAAGTCCTAGGGCATCCAGCAAGTAGCTTATTGGATATTCTTAGAGACAGAAAACTTATTGAGGAAAAATATGATTGAATACAAACATGTAGCCTTGCGCTACACGGAAAAGGACATTTTGAAAGATGTCAATCTCCGCATTGAAAATGGAGAATTCATGGTGCTAGTGGGTCCTTCAGGATCTGGTAAGACCACCATGATCAAGATGATTAACCGTCTTTTGGAGCCGACAGATGGCAATATCTATATGGATGGGAAACGTATCAAGGACTATGATGAACGGGAGTTACGTCTCAGTACCGGCTATGTCCTTCAAGCCATTGCCTTATTTCCTAACTTGACCGTTGCTGAAAATATAGCATTGATTCCTGAGATGAAGGGCTGGACTAAAGAACAAATCACTTCTAAGACAGAAGAACTCTTGGATAAGGTGGGGCTCCCTGCTGCAGAGTATGCAAATCGCATGCCTAGTGAATTATCTGGTGGGGAGCAACAGCGGATTGGCATTGTGCGCGCTATCATTGGAGAACCAAAAATTCTATTGATGGACGAACCTTTTTCAGCCTTGGATGCCATCTCTCGCAAGCAGTTGCAAGAATTGACCAAGGCATTACATAAAGAATTCGGCATGACGACCATCTTCGTAACCCATGATACGGATGAGGCCTTAAAATTAGGGGATCAAATTGCAGTGTTGCAGGATGGAGAAATTCGCCAGGTGGCAGACCCTGAAACAATTTTACAAGCGCCTGCGACAGACTTTGTCGCAGATTTGTTTGGAGGTGCTCACCATGTCTAAACTACTTACAACTTTTCAAGATCGTTTTGGGGAATGGTTAACAGCCCTTGGGCAACACTTGCAATTGTCTCTTTTGACCTTATTGGTTGCTATTTTTCTGACCATCCCACTTGCGGTTTATCTAAATAGTCACAAAAAAGTGGCGAATTGGGTGCTACAAGTTGCGGGTATCTTCCAGACCATTCCCTCAATGGCTTTGTTGGGGCTCTTTATTCCTTTCATGGGGATTGGAACCTTACCGGCCCTTACAGCTCTAGTCATTTATGCTATTTTCCCGATTTTGGAAAATACAATCACAGCCTTGAACGGCATTGATCCTAGTCTTGAGGAGGCAGGGATTGCTTTTGGAATGACCAAGTGGGAGCGACTCAAGAAGTTTGAAATTCCACTGGCCATGCCTGTTATTGTATCAGGGGTTCGTACAGCAACCGTTATGATCATTGGGACAGCGACTTTAGCCGCTCTTGTTGGAGCTGGTGGATTGGGCTCCTTTATCCTTTTGGGGATTGATCGTCGAAATGCTAGTCTCATTTTAATCGGCGCAATCTCATCAGCCATTTTGGCCATTCTATTTAATGTTATTCTCAAATGGTTGGAAAAGGCCAAGTTGCGTACGATTGTTGCGGCCTTTGCGGTGATGCTCCTTGGTTTGGGAGCGAGTTATGCTCCAAGCATGATTCCTCAGAAAGAAAAAGAAAACCTAGTCATAGCTGGGAAATTGGGGCCTGAGCCTGAAATTCTCATGAATATGTACAAACTTCTCATTGAGGAAAATAGTGACATGACGGTGACCGTTAAGCCTAACTTTGGGAAGACAGATTTCCTTTATCAAGCGCTTAAAAAGGGTGATATCGATATCTATCCAGAATTTACAGGGACCATTACAAGCTCTCTCTTGCAACCAGCTCCTAAAGTCAGCAACGACTCCAAAGAAGTTTTCGAGGTTGCGCGTGATGGTATAAAGAAACAAGATAATCTAGCTTTACTCAAACCGATGGCTTATCAAAACACCTATGCGATTGCTGTTCCGAAAAGTATTGCGAAAGAGTATAATCTGAAGACGATTTCTGATCTCAAGAAAGTTCAGGACAAGCTCAAAGCTGGTTTCACGTTGGAATTTAACGACCGTGAGGACGGAAACAAAGGACTTCAATCAGTTTATGGACTAAATCTTAATGTGGCTACCATGGAGCCGGCACTTCGCTATGAGGCAATCCAACAAGGCAATATTCAAATAACAGATGCCTATTCAACAGACCCAGAAATTGCTCAATATAATTTAGTTGTTCTAGAGGATGACCAACACCTCTTCCCACCTTACCAAGGAGCACCCCTCATGAAAGAAGCTCTTCTTAAGAAACATCCAGAATTGGAAGGCATTCTGAACAAGTTGGCTGGCAAAATCACAGAGAGCCAAATGAGTCAGATGAACTACCAAGTGGGAGTAGAAGGAAAACCTGCTGCTAAAGTCGCACGTGAGTTTTTGGTAAAACAAGGACTATTGAAGAAATGATTAAGCAAGAAGAAATACAAGAAACTCTTTTGCGACTCTGCAAGCACTATGGAGAACAAAATTGGTGGCAATCGGATAACAAGATTGAAGATTTGGTATCGACCATTCTGATCCAGCGAACAACAGAGAAGAATGCTAAGTTGGCTTTAGCTGGTCTAATGGATGTCATGACAGTAGAGGGTATCCTGGCTTTACCGCTAGAAGAGTTACAGGAACGTATTCGACCTGCCGGATTTTTCAAGCAAAAGTCACAAACGATTAGGGGACTTCTGACCTGGTTAAGAGAAGTTGGTGGTTTTGAGTTTCTTGCCAGAATTGGAACAGAAGATTTACGGAAGCTACTGTTGGAGTTAAAAGGGATTGGACCAGAGACTGCAGATGCACTTTTACTTTATCTTTTTGATCGTCCCGTTTTTATTTCGGATGAATATGCGAGAAGACTTTTTCGACGCTTAGGATTTGGAAACTTTGATACCTATAATGACATGCATGCTGTTTACGGTAACGTCTTGGAAGGCCTCACTCTCAAACAATGCCAAGAGATTCATGCTGTCATTGATGAACATGGGAAAGCTTTTGGCAAAAGTAAAGGCCAGTTAGACGAAAGTTGGTTACGATAAAAAGAGCCTAGGACAGTAGTCCTTTGACTCCACAAAAGAAACTGATTTTGTACTAACCTAAAGTTAGACAATTTATTTAAGCAAAGGATTTAGTTCTGTATTGCACAGGACTAAGTCCTTTTAGTTTTATCTTAATGCGTTTGTTGTTGTAATAATTAATACAGTCTACACTAGCTTGTTCCAATTGCTCAAGTGACTGAAACGTTTTCTCATGACCATAAAACATCTCAGACTTCAGAATGCCAAAGAAGGATTCCATCATGCCGTTATCTGGACTATTGTATTTACATGACATAGATGACTGGAGTATAAGAGTCATCCAAAAGTATGTGCCTCCTTGTTAAATATCAAAAGATTGGTGAAATGAATAGCGAATATCCCTTTTTATTTTACTTAAAATCAGATTTTTGGATGGAAATACCAGATGATAAAGTAAATCATTTAAAAAATAAAAAAGACAAACGCCCAAAATGACGTTTGTCTAGAATAAGGAAGTTATCCTTGTACTTTAGCTCTACTTATTAGCTTAGATCGTATGTTACTCAACAGATTTTAGGGCTTCGAGCATATTGACTTTCTTAAGGTGTTGGTTCACAAAGATACCGAGACCTGTCAGAATGATAATGACAACAAGTGTTGGAATGGCATAGATGAGCCAGCTCAGACCTGGATTGAACATAATATTTTCAGGAGGGATAACCTCTACCATGTATTGATGCAATCCCCAACCAAGTCCGAATCCAACCAAGATACCAATGATAGAGAGATAAATGGTTTCTCGATAGATGTAGAGTGTCACTTCTCTATTAAAGAAGCCTAGAACCTTAATGGTTGATAACTCACGGATACGTTCTGCCACATTGATATTTGTCAAATTAAAGAGAACAACTAAAGCAAGAAGAACAGAAATCCCAATCAATACTGCCATAACACGGCTAAGGGAGTTGACGATGGTCTTGATTTGTGCCTTTAGAGTAGTATTTTGAACAACCCCTTTGACACCATCAAGCTCCATAAATTGACTGGCTGTTTGCTCAACGTTTTTGTCTGAGTGATTCTTCAGTGTCAGAATAGTAGCATTTTGGCTCGCCTCTTTACCAAAAGCATTTCTGTAAGTAGTTTCATTCATAAAGATGAAGTGACCCATATACATTTCAGAAATACCAGCAACTTTGAGTTTGATATCCTTGTCTTGGCTATTTTGAACGGTTAACTCATCCCCTACAGAAACGCCAGCTAAGTCTGCCAATTTCTCAGAAATAATAATCCCTTTGTCGGTCAAATCGAGTTTTTGACCAGTTTCACGATTATTGAGCTTGATGTAATGTTGTAGAGTTTCTTGATCCTTGTCTTTGACCACAAGGGTTGTGATATCTTGACGATCGTTATTATTTCCTGCCACTTTTGAAAGCATTTCGTAATGAATAGAAAGATGTTCCTTGACCTTGCTATCGTTAATTAATTTTTGGATGTTTTACTTTTCCTGCCCATCCAGATGATCCTTGTTTGCGACAATCATATCATAGCGAATGATGTTAGGGAATTGGCGTGTGTTAAGGTCTCCAATAGAAGAACGAATACCGAGTCCAGCAAAGAGAAGTGCGATGGAACCGCAGACACCAAAAATAGTCATGAACATCCGTTGCTTGTATCGGAAAATATTACGGGCAGTGACTTTTTGTGTAAAGTTCATCCGGTTCCAAAGTGGGGTGATGCGCTCCAAAAGAATCTTAGAACCAGATGTTGGAGGTTTTGGAAGAAGAAGTTGGGCTGGCTTTTCTCCTAATTCGCGCTTGGCTACCATGAAAGCGGGAAGAACTGTGGACAAAAGACCAAGCACAATAGCTAGAAGAGTCTTAAATGGATAAAAGTGTAACTCAATTGGTGCGAGGAGGATTCGCTCTTTATAACTATTGTATATGATAGTTGGAAGGAGAATATGTCCAGCAGCAACCCCAATAGCAGTACCAATCATGCTCGTCACGAATCCATAAATAATAAATTTACGGATGATGTCCTTGTTTTGGTAACCGAGAGCTTTGAATGTCCCTGCCTTAATCCGTTCTTCTTCGACGAAGCGTCCCATTGTTACAAAGGTAACCAAGGCAGCAATAAAGTAGAGGATAACAGGGAAGATATTACTGAGGTTCTGAAAAACAGAAGCGTTGGTCTCATATGAAACGTACCCTTCTGACCAAGGAGCTTCACGACGTGTGTAGACATCGTAGCTTGGTTCAGCAATGCTATCGATTTTTTCTTGAGCTTCCTTTATTTGCTCCTTCTTGTCAGCGATTTCATCTTGTGCCTGAGTCAATTGTCCCTGGACAAGAGGATTCTTATCCTGACCGCTGGCTTTCGCTTGTTCAAGTTTCTTGTTAAGCTCCGTTTCTGCTTTCTGAAGTTGTCTTGTTTGTTGGTCAATCTTAGCCTGTGGATCAGCTTTTAATTCTTTCAAACGGTTAGCAGGCTGATTTTTTACTAATTTTTCAAGCTCATCCTCGTGTTTGGAAACCTTGTCAGTGTAATCCTGGGTATAGGGGTTAGCTCCACGGACGTCTTTGTAAGCTAAGCGTGCAATCATGTAGACGTCGGAATCAAAACTAGATTCAGGAACAACCGCATACCCTTTGAGTTCCCCACTACCAGCTGTCGATGAACCTAGGTCAACACTTGATAAGATTTCAGAAGACTGAACAAAGCCAGTGATGGTAAAACTGTGTTCTTTTAAGACATCCTTACCATTGTCACCCTCTTTTTCAGAAAACTCAATTTTGTCACCGATCTTATAGTTATCTTGATAGACTGAAGAAAGAGCAATTTCACCTTGCTTACTTGGAAGTTTTCCTTTTACAACCTCATAAGTTGAGATATCTTTTGGTTTTGAAAATAGTCGAAAGGAATCAGTGGAACCTTTCAGTACTACATCTTTAAAGTAACCATACTCAATGTTTGCCTCTGATGAGACTTGATTTAGGAGGTCTTGATCTGACTGGTTCAGTCCATAGCTACCAGTAACTGTGAGGTCAGCTGTTTGGTGTTTAGTAAAATAGCTTGTTCCCGTGTGTTGCATATCAGGTGTCGTCACCTTTAGACCCACAAGAGCGAAAGAACCTAAGGCCATGAGTGAAGCAATAGAAACCACCCGTCCTTTAGAACTAGAGAAAGACTTTCTCACGTCCTTCCAATAAGTTTTACGATTCATGAGACATCCTTTCTAGTACTCGAGGCTATCAATATCTTGTGGATGGGCATTGAGTTCAATACTTTGAACACGCGCATCATGCATACGAATCACACGATCAGCAATAGGTGCAAGCGCCCCGTTGTGAGTGACGATGATAACGGTAGCTCCTTCATTGCGAGCCTTGTCTTGGAGAATCTTCAAGACCTGTTTTCCAGTATTGTAATCCAGGGCTCCTGTAGGTTCGTCACAGAGGAGAATTTTCGGATTTTTTGCGACGGCGCGAGCGATAGCTACCCGTTGTTGCTCACCACCAGACAATTGTGCAGGGAAGTTGTTGATGCGTTTTCCTAGACCAACATCAATCAAAGTTTGTTCCGCATCTTTAGCATCCGCGACAATTTCAGAAGCCAACTCTACATTTTCTTTGGCCGTTAAGTTTGAGACCAAGTTATAGAATTGAAAGACGAATCCGACATCGTCTCTACGATAGGCTGTTAATTGTTTCGCATTATAATTGGAGATGTCTTTCCCATCGATGACGACCTTTCCTTCATCATTGGTATCCATACCACCAAGAATATTGAGAACAGTTGATTTTCCTGCCCCAGAAGAACCGAGTATAATCACTAACTCCCCTTTTTCAATTTCGAAAGTGATATCATTGTTTGCGATGATTTCCACATCACCTGTTTTATACCGTTTGTAACTATGTTTCATTTCAATATACGCCATGTGTATTTGTCTCCTTTAAAAATTATCAGCTGCTAAAACAACAACCTGTTGAATAATTACGAAGGTTATTTTATGATTTTTTAAATACGATTGCTACAACAGAAAACAACAATGTGTTGAAATAACGAAGAAAATATGATAATCATAACTGAAAATATCAGATGATAGTTGACATTTTCAAAATTCGAGATATACTTTAATCAACAATATGTAGAAATAAGGGGTTCGTATGCAACAGAGACAAACGACAACTAAGTCAGATATTAAAGAAGCCTTCATTCAGCTTTTGGCTACAAAAAGTTTAGAGGATATAACGATTAGTCAGTTAACTAAAAAAGCGGGTGTCAACCGCTCGACATTTTATCTGCACTACCTAGATAAACAGGATTTTTTAGAGCAATTAAAAGAAGAAACCATAACGACGGTTCGTATGATTTTGAGGAAAGAAACCTTTTATCCCAAAGAAGCCTTAGAAGCCATCTTGTCTTATTTCCAAGAGAACAGTGCTTTTTTTGCTGAAATTGCAAAAAATCCAAGCTTTCGTTTTGCAGACAACATTCGTTATTTTATCTTGGGGATGATTGAGTCTACGCCACGTTATCGACCAGTCATTGTGGCAGCTTATCAAATGCCAGAGCGCTATGCTATTACCATGTATGTTTCTGGTTTGACAGGACTTATTGTCGACTGGATTATCAATGGGACTCAGGAAAACCCCCAACAATTGACCAAGATTATACTGGATTCCCCAGGGATGGAGTGGTTTAAAGAAAAGTAACTACTTAAGAATCCTCAGGGGCTTTGAAACAGAATTGCCTCTTATTGACAGAAGTTAGATGGCTGAGTCCTTTCATTCTAATTGTTGACTGTCTCTTCAAAAAAATCTCCATTGAGTCTGGCTTGAAATTGTGTTACAATAAGCCTTGAAGATGAATGAAAGAATATGGAAATAAGCATGAAAATAAGACCAGTGATTGGAATTACAGGAAATGAAAGACCCTTCCCAGATGATCCAGACGCGAACATGAGCTATGCGGCGACTGGTTTTGTCGAAGCGGTCAAAGAGGCAGGAGGGATTCCCTTGATCTTGCCGATTGGAGATGCGGCCTTGGCCAAAGACTACATATCGATGATTGATAAGCTCATCATCACCGGTGGACAAAATGTCTTGCCCAAGTTTTACGGAGAAGAAATCACCATCGACAGTGATGACTACCTCTTAAAACGCGATCTCTTTGAGTTGGCCTTGATTGAAGAAGCGCGTGCGGCTAAAAAAGCTATCTTTACCGTTTGCCGTGGGACCCAGCTCTATAATGTCGCTCTAGGGGGAACTCTGTATCAAGACATTGAACACCACTGGCAGGACAATCCAGGTCAGTACACCAGCCAAGAGTTGGTGACCAAGGATCAGACGATCCTGCAAGAGATCTATGGTAAGACCAGTCGCATCAATTCTTTCCATCATCAAAGTATTAAAGACTTGGCAGATGGTTTAGAAGTGATCGCGCGGGATCCTAAAGATGACATCATAGAAGCCGTTCAATCCACAGATGAGAGTCGTTTCCTCGGCGTTCAGTGGCATCCGGAATTTCGTTTTGACAAGAGCCCAGCAGATCGCAAGCTCTTTGAATATGTCGTGACTCAATTGTAAAGAGGACCAGCTTCCTTAGGAATTTTTCCTAAGGGGCTTTTTCTTTAATCTGCGTAAGAAAGACTGTAAATTGTGCCTAGGTTTTGGGGGAGGATTCGCTACAATAGAGCTAGTAGAATGAGGAGGATTAGGACATGTATCAATTTCCAAAGGATTTTTTATGGGGGAGTTCGACCTCGGGCCCTCAAACAGAAGGGCGTTTCGCCCAGGATGGAAAGGGAGACAATCTCTGGGATTACTGGTATAAGATCGAGCCCAACCGCTTTTATCAAGGGCAAGGACCAGAGAAAACATCGACTTTTTATGAACACTGGGAAGAAGATCTGGACCTCTTGTTAGAAACCGGCCACACGGCCTTTCGAACCTCTATCCAGTGGTCACGTATTTTCCCAGAAGGACGAGGGGAGATCAATCAAGCAGGTGTTGATTTCTACCGCCGTGTCTTTGAAAAGATTAAAGAAAAAGGGATTCACCTCTTGGTCAACCTCTATCATTTTGATTTACCGATGGCTCTTCAAGAGCAAGGGGATGGTTGGGAAAATAAAGAAACCGCCTATGCTTACCAGGAATATGCGCGTTTTTGTTTCAAGACCTATGGAGATCTGGTCGATCAGTGGATCACCTTTAATGAACCTATTGTCCCTGTAGAATTTGGTTATTTTTATGATGCCCATTTTCCTCATAAGGTAGACGCAGCAGCAGCTGTTAAAGTAGCCTACCACACCCAGCTAGCAAGCTCTCTAGCAGTTAAGGCCTGTCATGAGGTGGATCCTAATTACCGTATCGGGATTGTGCTCAATTTGACACCAGCCTATCCTCGGAGCCAGCATCCAGAAGATGTGAAAGCTGCGCGTATTGCTGAGCTCTTTCAAGCCAAATCTTTTTTAGATCCATCTGTTCTTGGTCATTATCCTGAAGAATTAGTGGAGATCCTACGGGAGCGCGATCTCTTACCGGATTATGATCCCTTTGAATTGCGCTTGATCGAGGAAAATACGGTGGATTACCTAGGGGTTAACTATTACCAACCACTCCGTGTGGCGGCTCCTCGTTATGCTCCAAATCCAGCATCTCCCCTACTCTTTGAACAATTTTATGAACCCTATGTCATGCCAGGTCGCAAGATCAATCCCCACCGAGGTTGGGAAATCTATGAGCAAGGCTTGTATGACATTGCCCAAAATATCAAGGAAAACTATGGCAATATCGAGTGGATCCTGACCGAAAACGGGATGGGAGTTGAAGGAGAGGAAAAATTTCGCAAGGATGGAGTGATCCAAGACGATTACCGGATTGACTTTGTCAAAGACCATCTTCGCGAGCTCCACCGGGCTATTCAAGATGGTGCCAACTGTAAAGGCTATCTGATCTGGACCTTTATTGACTGCTGGTCATGGCTCAATGGCTACAAGAACCGCTATGGTTTAGTTGAGTTGGAGCTCGAAAGTCAAAAACGAACCCTCAAAAAATCTGGTCATTGGTTCCGTAAGTTGAGTCAGCGGAATGGATTTGAAGAGTAGAAAAAGCAACCTATCAACCAAGATGTTGATAGGTTTTTCTTAACCCTCCCTTAACTAGACCAATTTTCTTGAATTTCCTAGTTGACAAACTGGAAGAAGCATTGTATACTGACTCCGCTGGTTGCTTTTTGGTCAAATTAGACTAGACCAATTTTAAAGTAACTGAGAAATCGACCATGGGTCGTTTGACTAAGTAAAGGGGAAAGTATAGCAAGGCTATATCGTAAAAACTATGTGCGGAATCGTTGGTGTTGTAGGAAATACAAATGCTACTGATATTTTGATTCAAGGACTTGAAAAACTCGAATACCGAGGCTATGACTCTGCGGGTGTTTTTCTGGCTAGTGAAGGCAAGAGCCAATTGGTAAAGGCAGTTGGCCGTATTGCAGAATTGTCATCTAAGGCAGAAGGTGTCGAAGGGACAGCTGGGATTGGACATACCCGTTGGGCCACTCATGGAAAACCAACTGAGGACAATGCTCACCCACACCGCTCTGAAACAGGTCGCTTTGTTTTGGTCCACAACGGGGTCATTGAAAACTATCTTGAAATCAAGGAAGAATACCTAGCAGGTCACCATTTCAAGGGGCAAACAGATACAGAAATCGCTGCCCACTTGATCGGAAAATTTGCTGAAGAAGATGGCTTATCTACGCTCGAAGCCTTCAAAAAAGCCCTCCACATCATCCGTGGGGCCTATGCTTTTGCTTTGATGGATGCGGAAGATCCAAGCACGATCTATGTGGCAAAAAATAAATCACCACTCTTGATCGGTCTTGGCGATGGTTACAATATGGTCTGCTCTGATGCCATGGCCATGATTCGTGAAACCAACCAATACATGGAAATCCATGACCAAGAGTTGGTCATTGTCAAGGCTGACAGCGTTGAAGTGCAAGACTATGATGGCAACGTCAAAGAACGGGCTAGCTACACGGCTGAACTCGACCTTTCTGATATTGGAAAAGGGACTTACCCATACTACATGCTCAAGGAAATCGATGAGCAACCAACTGTCATGCGTAAGTTGATCCAAGCCTATACAGATGAATCTGGTCAAGTAGTAGTAGACCCAGCTATTATCAAGGCTGTTCAAGAAGCAGACCGCATCTATATCCTTGCGGCTGGGACCTCTTACCATGCTGGATTTGCGTCTAAAAAAATGTTGGAAGAGTTGACGGATACCCCAGTAGAACTCGGTATTTCATCTGAGTGGGGATATGGTATGCCACTTCTCAGCAAGAAACCACTCTTCATCTTTATCAGCCAATCTGGTGAAACAGCTGATAGTCGTCAGGTATTGGTCAAAGCCAATGAAATGGGCATTCCAAGCTTGACAGTAACCAATGTTCCAGGATCAACTCTTTCACGTGAAGCAGACATGACTATGTTGCTCCATGCTGGTCCTGAAATTGCGGTAGCTTCTACTAAGGCTTATACGGCTCAAATCGCAGCTCTTGCCTTTCTGGCTAAAGCTGTTGGGGAAGCCAATGGCAATGAGAAGGCCAAAGCCTTTGATTTGGTGCACGAATTGTCTATCGTTGCCCAATCGATCGAATCAACCCTTTCAGAAAAAGAAGTGATCGACGAAAAAGTTCGTGGCTTGTTGGAAACAACCCGCAATGCTTTCTATATTGGACGTGGCCAAGATTACTATGTTGCTATGGAAGCCAGTCTGAAACTAAAAGAAATTTCTTACATCCAATGTGAAGGCTTCGCTGCGGGTGAGTTGAAACACGGTACTATCGCTCTGATCGAAGAGGGTACACCGGTTATCGCCCTCTTGTCTGATCCAGTCCTAGCCAGCCACACACGTGGAAACATCCAAGAAGTGGCAGCACGTGGGGCTCATGTCTTAACCATTGCAGAAGAAAATGTCGCTAAAGAGACAGATGATTTGGTCTTGACAGCGGTTCACCCTTACCTCTCTCCAATCTCAATGGTGGTACCAACCCAATTGATTGCCTACTTTGCAACCCTTCATCGTGGGCTCGATGTTGATAAACCACGGAACCTTGCTAAGTCTGTAACAGTTGAATAAAATTATCTATATAGAAAAAAACATCCTCGTTAGGTTTTTCCTAGCGAGGATGTTTGCTTTATTTATCAAAACCTTGCAAGGCTTTGAGGCGTTCTTCTGTTTGTCCCTTGGCATCTAGTTTTTTACCTTGGTAAACAGCAGATTCCCATGATCCATACATTGGATTTGGGAAGATGATGAATTTTTCACCGAATTCTTTTTGCAATTCGTCCAATTTCTTGTCGCGATCAGCTTCAGATGTCTTAGAGAAGTCTGCAAAGTCAACCAGGTTGTCCCCAAAAAGCAAGACAAGATTGGTCTTTTCTTGCACAGCTTGGCGACGGCCTTCTTTTGATTTGACGCCATCTTCTAAGAACATGAGGTGGTCACGTCCTTGAACAGGAATGCCTTCTTTTTCAAGATTCTTGATGGTATCATCTATTTGAGAGGTTGTACGGTCAGAAATGTAGTAGATTTGAACCCCGTTTTGATCCGCGTATTGAAGGAAATCTTTGGCACCTGGCACCGCTTTTGCGGCTGCTTTTTTCACCCAAACATCCCAATCTTTAGGATTGAAGGCCGTACCATCTTTGACGTTTTGAACTTGGTAAGGGCTGTTGTCTAAAACAGTTTCGTCCAAATCCAAGACGATGGAATAAGGCTTATCAGAAGGCGTTTGGAGGATCTCTTTCAAACGGTCAGTAGCGACATTGTAGCCTTGTAAATACAAAGCCTTGGTTTCTGCTGCCTTTTGGTACCAGAGAACAGACATGGTATTTTCTTGTGAACGCTGCTGATCATAGGTCATCGTCACCTGATTTTTAGTGCTGCTTGCTTTTGTCTCTTGCGTTTTAGTAGTGTTGCTTCCACAACTCGTCAGTAAAATGACAGAAGCAAGAGCAGAAACGATGGTAAAGGTGGTTTTTGTTGTTTTCATAAACCGTACACTCCTTAAAATTATTCTATAAAAATTATACTCCTTTCAATCTTGCCTGACAAGAAAGAGGAGAAGGCGAACCAGGGAATGGTAAAATGAATAGGAAGAAAGAAATGCTGATATGAAGGGCTTTTTCACATCAACATGTGCCATTTTTTCCTTTAAAAGAAGGGGTATAGTTTTCTGCTATAACCGGATCAAGAAATGATCAAAGCGGTCCTTTTCTTCTAAAATGAAGCAATAAAGAAAGATACTCGCAGGTCCCTATTTTCAAGGGCTTGCGTTTTTTTGATGCCTTCCTTAATAAAGAAATTTTAAGGCCTTGATAAGGAAAATATATTAGTCAGCTACTTTTCGAGGTGATATCATGGTTACAAATTCCAGAAGGAAAGCAGTTAGCCTTTCTATTGGAGAAATATTGAGGAGGATTCACAGTATGAGTAAAAAAGAATTGGTTCTTCGTGCCATTCGAGGCGAAACAGTAGAGCGAATCCCTGTAGGATTTTGGCTCCATTATGTGACCCAAGAAGAAAAAGAATTGGGTCTAGACAATCCGGCTGTAGTAGCAAAAAGTATTAAGGGCCACCAACACTATGTAGAAGAAATTTCACCTGATTTTGTCAAGATCATGAGCGATGGCTTCTTCCGCTATCCGAGTGCTCTTTATTCGAAAGAGATCCAATCAATCCAAGAATTAAAGGATATCCAACCGATTGGAGAGCATCATCCATGGATTGAAAAACAAATTGAAGTGGTCAAGGAAATTCGTTCTCATTTCCATGAAGAGATTGCTTCTTTCTACAATATTTTCTCGCCTATTTCTTATTTGAAACGCTGGTTCCGTACGGATCAATCCCGTGGAGATCAAGTGATTGCAGACTTTATCAAGGAAGATCCAGAAACTTTAGCTCATGTCCTTGACGTGATTGCAGGAGACATCGCTACTTTAAGTCGTCGCTTGATCCAAGAAGCAGGTATTGAAGGTATTTACTTTTCAACCCAGCAGATCCAAGATGAGCGTGTGACAGATGAAGAATACCGCAAGTTCATTGAGCCTAGCAGCATCGCTGTCCTAGAAGCAGCCAATGAAGCTGGAGGTATCAATATCCTTCATATCTGTGGTTTTGAAGGGGCTAGCAATGAAGTGGAGCTCTTCAAGGATTATCCAGCTCAAGTCATTAACTGGGCGACCCATCATGAAGGCCTTAGCCTAGCCGCAGGTCGTAAACTTTTCGGCGATCGTGCCGTTTTGGGTGGCTTTGTCAACGGCAAGAAAGGTTTACTCTACCAAGGGGAACGAGAAGCTATTGAGCAAGAAACGCGTCGCTTGGTGGCTGAAGCCGGAAGCCGTGGTTTGATTCTTGGAGCAGACTGTACCGTGCCAGATGATTTCCAATTGGAACGCTTAGATTGGGTACGTCAAGCAGCTGTATTGTAAGAAGAAAGGAGAGGGAGATGAAAAAGATCAATGTATGGTGTATCGTGGTAACCGTTTTGTTTTTGATTCTAGGGCTTAGTAAAGCAACTCTAGCAAGTAGTCAGGGAAAAGCAAAAAAAGATCCAGATATGGCAAGACTGGAGAAAATTCCAGCTCATAGTTTCTCCCTCATCCGCCCATCTGACCTAGCAGGAATTCTACTTCTCGAAGATCAGTGATAAAAAAAGATGAAGAGCTTGATAAAAAATATATATTAGTCAAACAATTATCGAAGTGATAAGATAACAAACAAGAAAAGATTAGAACGAGGTAAGAACATGTCATCAAAAAGAGAATTAGTGTTAAAAGCTTTCAAAGGAGAAGCAGTCGACCGTGTGCCAGTTGGATTTTGGCATCATTTTACAACAGAAGAAGAATGGTTGAAAGGATTTTCAAATCCGGAAATTATTGAAAAAAACCTCAATGGCCATAAAAACTTCCTTCACAAGGTCAAACCAGACTTTGTCAAACTCATGAGTGATGGTTACTTTGCTTATCCAAATCCAGCCATTCACAAAGGCCTTGAAAATATCTCTGACTTAGCAGGGATTGAACCACTCGGAGCAAATCATCCATGGATCACAGAGCAAGTAGAGCTCGTTAAAAAAATCCGTGCCGGTTTTGAAGAAGACATTGTGGCTATCTACAATATCTTTGCTCCAGTGACCTACTTCAAATGGTTGGTCGGAGAAGTTTCAGGAGGAGATGACTTGATCGCCAACTTTATCGATCAAGATGCAGCAACTCTTAAAAAAGTATTGGATACAATTGGCCAAGATATTGCAAGTTTGAGCCAACGAATCATCAAAGAAGCAGGGGCAGACGGGATCTACCTCAGTGTTCAAAGTATCCAGGATGCGCGGGTTACACAAGAAGTTTATAAAAACATTATTGCACCGAGTGAACTCCATGTCTTAGAGGCAGCCAATGAAGCTGGTGGCGTAAATATTCTTCATATCTGTGGCTACGAAGGAGCTCGCAATGATATCCATCTCTTCACAGACTACCCAGCCCAAGTCATTAACTGGGCAGTCGGGCCAGAAGGAATCAGCCTAGCAGAAGGACGCGAAATCTTCGGTGGACGCACGGTTCTTGGTGGCTTTGAAAATGGAAAAAATGGACTTCTTTACACAGGAGATAAGGCTGCGATCCAAGCAGAAACCAAACGCATCATCGCAGAAACTGGAACCACAGGCTTGGTCATTGGTGCCGATTGTACCATCCCAAGTGACATTGATGAAGAACGAATCGAATGGGTTCGTGAAGCTGCAGCAGAATAAGGAAAATAGAAAGAGGGAGAACAGAGTATGAGTAAAAAAACATGGATTATCGGTGGGGTGGCCGTTCTTGCCCTTGCAGGTGCAACCATTCTTGGTCGAAGCTTGAACCACGCAAACGAAAGTAAAGGATCAACAGGATCTAATAAAGTAACAACCTTGAAAGTAGCCCACACTCAAAACTATGTGCCTTACGATTTCGTCGATGAAAAAGGGGAATCAGATGGTTATGAAGTAGCCGTGCTCAAAGCCATTGACGAAAAACTACCAGACTACAAGTTTGAGTACACTGGAACAAGTGATGACGATCTCTTGATCGGTCTAGAATCTGGTAAATACGATATCGGAACCAAAGGAGCTTGGTATACCGAAGAACGTGCCAAGAAATTTATCATTCCAAAAGAACCAATCGGAGCAAGTATCATCGGATTTACCGTTCGGAAAGAAGATGCGAATAAATACAAGAATATCGATGACTTCGCTAAAGAAAAAGGAAAATTGGTTCCAATTTCACCACAAAATGCGCAGTGGAATGTTATTAAAGAATACAATGAAAAGCATAAGGACCAACAAATCGAATTAACAGCTGCCGAATCTTTCAAAGTCGCAGATGCCTATGCTTGGGTTCTTGAAGGACGTTACGATGCCTTCTTTGACATCAAACTTTCCTTTGAAAAAGCTGTCACAGATAAAGATGGTTCTTACCACCAATATGCGGACAAACTGAGCTGGTTTGCCTACAAAGGAATTCCAACTTACCCATTGATCCATAAGGATAAGAAAAACGAAAAATTTGCGGAAGCATACAGCAAGGCCATCAAAGAATTAGAAAAAGATGGCACACTTGCTAAATTGTCGAAAAAATATTTCGGTGAAGATGTCTTCAGTTATGTAGATAAAGAGAAATAAGATGGAACTGGGTGCGCATAGCCCCAGCTTCCTTATTTCTATACGGATACAGAAAGGAAAAGAAACATGGTCTCATACGACATTTCCAAGGTCTGGTCATTTCTTCCAACCTTGGTCCAAGCTCTGCCAGCGACCCTAGCTTTGATGTTTTTAACGACGGTTCTCGGTTCTGCATTTGGCTTGGTTTTGACCTGGGCACAAGTATCAGAAGATAAGGTAGGAGCAGGTCTGGCAAAAGGCTATGTCTTTACTTTGCGTTGTACCCCTCCGATTGTCTTGCTCTTTTTGGTCTTTTATGGGCTCCCCCAATTTTTGAACTGGTGGTTGGGCATTGACATTGACCACTGGTCCAAGTTTGTCTTTGTCCTTGTTGCCATGTTTCTTCTCTTTGCTGCTATGATCTCTGAGGTCTTCAAGGCAGCCTATTTGGCCATTCCAAAAGGTCAGATGGAAGCGGGCTTGAGTATTGGCTTGACGCCAGCTCAAACCATTTGGCGGATTGTCCTTCCCCAAGCCTTTCGCGTGGCTCTTCCCAATATGACGACTGCCATCTTGAACCTCATGCGCGATGCCGCTTTGGCTTATACCATTGGCTTTATCGATATCATGGGAGCAGGTAACAACTTGATCAGCCGCAATCTTGGGAATTATTCCCTCGAGACCTATACAGCCGTCGCAGTGATCTACTGGGCAATTGCCCTTGTGATTTCCTTCTCCGCTCAACTCCTCGAGAAACGACTCAGTGTAACAGAAAGGTAGCTTATGGATTTCAATTTTATTAGTAAAGCATTTCTAGCCACCTTGGGTGGTGTTCCAGTGACCCTTCTGATCATGGTCGTATCAATTCTCTTGAGTTTTCTTCCAGCCCTCTTTTTGGCACTCGGTCAGATTTATAAGGTCAAAGGTGTTCGCAGTTTCTCAGTGGTTTACTTAGCCTTTATCCGCGCGACGCCTCCTATTCTCTTGATTCTCTTCTTTTATAGTCTCTTTCCTAGCCTCTTAAATAGCTTTTTTAAGAGTATTGGTAGTCACTTTAATGTCTTTGAGATCAATCCCATTTATTATGCCTTTATCATCTTTAGCTTGATGACAACAGGAAGTCTTGCTGAAATTCTACGGTCAGCTATTCTAACGGTGGATAAGGGCCAGCTAGAAGCAGCGCAAGCCATTGGTTTGACTAATTGCCAAGCCTATATCCGCATTGTTTTTCCACAAGCCTTGCGTTCAGCCCTTCCCAATTTGTGTAACTTGGTTATCAACTTGGTCAAAGGAACTTCCCTTGTCTTTGTCATGACGATCAAGGATATCACCGCCATTGCCAAGGTCGAAGCCTCTTATGGCTATCAATATTTTGAATCCTATCTAGTGATTTTTATTCTTTATATTGTCATTTGTGGGGTGATTCAGTGGGGATTCAATCTCTTAGAAAAACGCCTGACACTCGCATAGAAGAAGGAGAAATAAGAAGATGTTAGAAGTAGAACACGTATCGAAAAAATTTAAGGACCACCAGGTCCTGGTAGATGTTAATCTCAAGGTCAACCAAGGGGATGTGGTCGTTATTTTGGGTCCATCTGGATCAGGAAAAACAACCTTCCTTCGCTGCCTCAATCACTTAGAAAAGGCAGATACAGGGCACCTCACCCTAGGTGGAAAAGAGTATGACCTCTCAAAACTTAGTAAAAAAGAGATTCTAGAAATCCGCCAAAAGACAGCCTTTGTCTTCCAGCATTACAATCTCTTCGCTAACAAAACAGCGCTTGAAAATATCTTAGAAGGCCTGGTTGTAGCCCGTAAGGTTCCAAAAGAAGAGGCCATCCAACGGGCAGAATCAGCCCTTGAAAAAGTTGGTCTCCTCGCTTATAAGGATTACTATCCTTCTCAATTGTCAGGTGGCCAGCAGCAACGGATCGGAATTGCGCGTGCCATCGCAGTGAAACCAGACGTGATCTTGCTGGACGAGCCGACTTCAGCGCTAGACCCAGAGTTGGTCGGGGATGTCTTAGATGTCATGAAGCAATTAGCCCAAGAAGGAGTGACCATGGTTGTCGTAACCCATGAGATGGGCTTCGCGCGTGATGTGGCTAACCACGTTATCTTTATGGATGGCGGACACATCATCGAAGAAAACGAACCTCATGAATTCTTCAACAGTCCAAAAGAAGAACGAACCAAACAATTCCTTTCACGGATTTTATCCGATGCCACTTATAGCGTCGAATATATGATTTAACAGGAGACACACCCAGTAAGGGTGTGTTTTTTAGGATCTGGAAAAAATTTTTAAAAATTGGGTCATTTTTTAGAAATCATTACGAATAATATAAGTGAGAGGGAACATATGACTGATAAAAAACAACGATTTGTACTACTATTCTTACTGACTTTGTTTCTAGGAGGTTGCGGCCTTTTTACGGATAAAGCTGCTGAGAGAAGGGAAATGATTCAGATTGCAGAGAGTCAGAAGATGAAAGTGGCAATTGAAACCTATTTAAAAAATCTGGATCCAGAGGCATTAACTCCAAATGGGAAAATAAAGTCTTATAGAATTTTAAAAGATAAATTAAAATATAATCCAATGGAAGGAATTATTGTCGAAATTGTCATTAATAGGGATGATCGGTTGACGATTGATATGACGGTCATAGAAAAGGATTCAGGAGAATATCTTGTTGCCACATCAGGAACGCCTAAAGAATTAACGAAATTAATAGAAAGAGATTAGCAATAGCAACCTCATTTATTTTATAGAATTTATTGATTGGGCCAAGTATGTTACATCAATACGTAGTGCTTGTAACCTTTTGGCAATGTTTTTTAACAAAAGTAACATTTCAGGTATGGATGGAATTTTGTATAATAAATTCTAAGAAACCTGAAGAAAGAATGGGAAGAAGATGAAAAAAAGTAAATTTATTGTGTTGATAATGGTAGCATTTAGCCTGAGCTTAGGGGGATGTAGCTTTTTTAATGGACAATCTGCCAAGAAACAAGAAATGATTCAAATTGCAGAGAGTAAGAAGATGAAAGTGGCGATTGAAAATATGTTAAAGGATATTGATCCTGAAGCATTAACTCCGCAGGGGAAAATACACTCGTATAAAATCTTGGAAAATCAATTGGAATACAATCCAATGGGTGGGATGAATGTATATTTGGAAGTCAATAATGATGAAAAACTAACTATTGATACTACTGTTCATATGGAAGATTCGGGAGAATTTGAGGCTGGAAGTTATGGTATTTCTGCAGAGTTAAGTCGTTTACTGAGGGGAGATGAATATGGTAAATAACACAAATTTTTCAGACAGACAGCATGTAGAAGCATCATTAATTGAATATAGATCATTAAAATTAGGAAAAAATCAAAAAATTAAAGAAGGTAGTGAATATGTTGGCAATGTTTCTCACATCTATGATAGTGTAAATGGCAATGAAGAACAAGTCTTCGTACTAACGGATAGTGGCAAGGGTGTTGAACAAGATCCAGTCCCCTATACTGCTTCAGATGAAGAACGTGCCCAAATCCATGACGTGACTGTCTTGATGAAGGGATCTGAAACTGAAATAAGTACACAAAAATTACTCCATGATACATATACGGATTGGGTAAAGACAGATTTGCCAGCAGCTTCCAATATTTTGAACCCTGGTGGTGCGAGCGAGTATGCAACAGAATATGCGAAGAATTATGCGCGAGATAAGGCTAAGGATAGTTTTAATAATTTTGTAGAAGCTTTTGAAGATGCGATTATTCCTACTTCTGTTAATCTTCCGCCGGAGGCCACGCCCTTAGGTAGGTTTATGAAAAAAGCGCTGGACAATCCTGTCAGCAATTTCGTACAGGAAAAAGCATCAGATGTGGTCGGCTTTTTTGCAGAAAGAACAGCCGAAGAACAGGTTAAATTTCCTGCTTTAGTGGGAGCTGCTTTTTTAAAAAAATACAATGACGAAAACGGGACTTTCCCGCCTCCGCAGTTTAAAGATGCTGCAACTCATTTGAAAGAGGTGATCCGAAAATACCCCAATGCCAAGATCGATCTATACGGTCACTCTCTGGGGTCTATGAATATTCAGTATGCGCTTGCCTGTTTGACGGAAGAGGAAGCTTCTCATATTGGGACCGTACATCTATACAATGGCCCCAATGCCTATCCCATCTTAACACCCAAGCAAAAAGCGCGTATAGATTCGCTGAAGTACAAAATCTACAACCACATTGACCATAAAGATTTGGTTAGCTTGGGCTATCAGGATTCTGGAAGCAAGGAATCCAGTGGGATTGTCAAGCACCTCAAAACTAAGAATTTGATAAATACTGGCCTGCAGCACATGATGCATGGTTATATCTATGATAAGGATGGGAATTTGGTTCTTGAAAAGGGAACGGAAGCCATCACTCGCAAGGAAATCATTGAAGAGCGGATGAAGGTTTACTATCGCCTAAAGGATAAATTACAAAAAACAGGTGGTGGACTGAGTTCAAGTGAACAAATCTATCTCGATGCCTTGCAGGCACGCCTGGCTTCTGATGAGCTGATTCGAGTAGTGGATGAAGGGCTGGAGCAAGCTCAGAAATCTAAGGCACGACTGGATACAGATTTAGAAGCTTTGGAGAAAGTATTACAGACCGTTCCGAAAGGCTTCATTCTCAATCTTGCCGAAGTAGAAGAGGCCTATGCACAGGCTGGTGCAACAAGGCAAACAGTTGTCACTCAAGTAAGAGAAAGATTCGACAACCGTTTGGCTGCATATCAGTCCTTATCGAATGAATTCCATGCTTTAAACAAGCAAGTGAATGCAGGAATTGAGCTCTTAAAAACAAAAGATCAAGAAATAGCAGGAGAAATGAACCAGTGGGAACAACTAGCTTATTAATTTCATCTACTCTTTCGAAAAAGGAAAAGAAACTAGATCACTTGGAAAGAGAGTTTCAAAAAGCGCGTTTGGAGCTAGATGAAAAGCGTTGCCTAGTGGAAAGAAAACAGCAGCTCTTCACCCAGATGCTGGAAGAAGAGTATGCGATGGCAGCTTCCTTCTTACAAGAGCAGGAGGTTGATGTCAATTGTGGATGGGAGTCCCTCCATCGCTGTATCGAAGAGTATGATCTCGAAGCTAGAGAAGCTGCACAAGTAGCCTTAAAACAGATCGAAATCGAGGAAGAGAATTTATGGCAATCCTACCGGAAAGATAGACGCCAACTGGAAGAGGAGTTTGCACAAGATAAAGTTTCATAGTATAGAAGAGGAGGAAGTATGGGTGATAGTCCAGTCAAAGATTTCTTTGATTTAGATATGAAAGATAAGATGAGGATCATCGAAAGCCGAAAGAAACTTGAAAAAGATTTAATCCGTGTTGTCTATGCGCCTGTTTTATTGACCTGCAAGGCAGGAGTTGAGAAGCGTTACAATGATGGCTTGACTGCGATTACAACAGTAGCCGAAGAAGACGTCCAGGTCGTTGGAAAGCAACTGGATCAGTCCATGGTGGGGCAATTTGCTAAAAATGTACAGACAGTTATTCAAGAAAAAGCTGGGAAATTTAAATCTATCTAGCCAAGAACTTCTATTTAAAATGGAATCTGGAGTGACTCCAGATTTTTTTAATAAATTTAAAAAATTATGTAAAAAAGTGTTGACAAATAATTCAGTCTGCGTTATAATAATTTATGTAAACAAAAAGAGGTTGAAAAAACCTACTGGTTTACAAGATCAATAGTGGAAAGGAGATGGTGATATGCTATTTCCAAAATTAAGACAACTAATTGATAAAAGGGAAAATAGAAACTGTTAGCCTGTAGGGCTATTATTAAATAAATGAATTAAAATTATGTAAACAATTAAGCAGCAGCCAATTGGTCTGCTAATTTTCAAGAATGAATTAAAATTATGTAAATTAGAGGTATACAATATGAATAACAACTTTAACAATATGGATGATCTTTTCAATCAACTAATGGGAAACATGGGTGGTTTTCGTTCTGAAAGCCGTCGCTACATGATCAACGGTCGTGAAGTGACACCAGAAGAATTCGCTATTTACCGCCAAACTGGTCAACTTCCAAATGAAGGAAGTGAGCAAGTGCAACACCATCAAGGTAAAGGAATGAAACAAGATGGGATCCTTGCAAAACTTGGTCGTAACTTGACCGAAGAAGCTCGTGAAGGAAAATTGGATCCGGTCATCGGACGTAATAAAGAAATTCAAGAAACTGCTGAAATCTTGTCTCGTCGTACCAAGAACAACCCTGTCCTTGTAGGGGATGCCGGTGTTGGTAAAACAGCAGTTGTAGAAGGTTTGGCACAAGCTATTGTGAACGGGGATGTTCCAGCGGCTATCAAAAACAAAGAAATCATCTCGATTGATATTTCTGGTCTAGAAGCTGGTACGCAATACCGTGGTAGCTTTGAAGAAAATATTCAAAATCTGATCCAAGAAGTCAAGGCTATGGGAAATGTCATTCTCTTCTTTGATGAAATCCATCAAATCCTTGGTGCAGGCAGCACAGGTGATGGTCAAGGATCTAAAGGTCTTGCGGATATCATCAAACCTGCTCTTTCACGTGGGGAATTGACTGTCATTGGTGCAACCACTCAAGATGAATATCGTAACACCATCTTGAAGAATGCGGCTCTTGCTCGTCGTTTCAACGAAGTGAAAGTCAATGCTCCATCAGCTGAAGATACTTTCAAGATTCTCCAAGGGATCCGTGATCTTTATGAAAAACACCACAATGTCATCTTGCCAGATGAAGTTTTGAAAGCAGCGGTTGATTATTCGATCCAATACATACCACAACGTAGCTTGCCTGATAAGGCCATTGACTTGGTCGATGTGACAGCTGCTCACTTGGCAGCCCAACATCCAGTAACAGATGTCCATGCTGTGGAACATGAAATTGAAGAAGAAAAAGCTAAACAAGAAGCTGCAGCTGCTAAAGAAGATTACGAAGCAGCTCTTAATGCAAAAGTTCGTATCGAAGAACTTGAAAAGAAAATTGAAAACCATACGGAAGACCATAAAGTAACAGCAACAATCAACGATGTGGCTGAATCAGTAGAACGGATGACGGGTATTCCAGTGTCTCAAATGGGTGCAACTGATATTGAACGTTTGAAAGATATGGGTCACCGCTTGCAAACTAAGGTTATCGGTCAAGATAAAGCCGTTGAAGCAGTGGCACGTGCTATCCGTCGGAACCGTGCAGGATTTGACGAAGGGAACCGTCCAATCGGTAGCTTCCTCTTTGTAGGTCCTACTGGTGTCGGTAAGACTGAATTGGCTAAACAATTGGCGCTTGATATGTTCGGTACCAAAGATGCCATCATCCGTTTGGATATGTCAGAATACAGCGACCGCACAGCCGTTTCTAAATTGATTGGTACAACAGCTGGTTATGTTGGTTACGATGATAACAGCAATACCTTGACAGAACGTGTTCGCCGTAACCCTTACTCAATCGTCCTTCTCGACGAAATTGAAAAGGCAGATCCTCAAGTGATCACCCTTCTCCTTCAAGTCTTGGATGATGGTCGTTTGACAGATGGTCAAGGGAACACGGTCAACTTCAAGAACACTGTGATTATCGCCACTTCAAACGCTGGCTTTGGTTACGAAGCCAACTTGACAGAAGATGCGGATAAACCAGAACTCATGGATCGTTTGAAACCTTACTTCCGTCCAGAATTCTTGAACCGTTTCAACGCTGTCATTGAATTCTCACACTTGAGCAAGGAAGACCTTTCTAAGATTGTTGATTTGATGTTGGTAGATGTCAATAAGACCCTTTCTAAGAAAGAAATCGACTTGGCAGTGAGCGATGCAGCTAAAGAATACATGACTGAAGAAGGTTATGATGAAGTGATGGGTGTTCGTCCACTCCGTCGGGTAGTTGAACAACAAATCCGTGACAAAGTCACAGACTTCCACTTGGATAACTTGGATGCCAAACATCTCGAAGCAGACATGGAAGATGGTGTCCTTGTGATTAGAGAAAAAGACACAAAGAAGGAAGAAAACACTGATAAACAAGCAGATTAAGGCGAATTAGTTTGTGAAAAATAGAGACTGCTATCATATAGCAGTCTTTATTTTTTCTTCCCACCTGGGGGAAATTATTCGCCGTATGAGGCGAAAAATACCCTATTTGGGCTAAAAAAACATCAATAATTAGTGAAATTAATCCAATTTGAGCAAAATTATTAATAAATAAAGAAAATAAGTATATAATCTATACAAGAATAAAATTTGAGGAATGGAAGTAAGATGAGCAATACAATTGATATCTACTCAACTCCCGAATACAGAAAAGTGGAAGCCGTTGTTCAACTGATGGTTGACGGTCGCTTGACGAGCTATCGTGTCGCAACTGAAACAAACATCAGCAAAATGAGCTTGGCGACTTTGACGAAGGGAACGAGTAAAATCAAAAATATTACCTATCAAACGGCTTTGGCCTTGATTGATTGGTATGATGAGAATCATGAAAAGTATGGCATTACGATTGACTAGTCAGTAGCCCACTTTTCGTGGTTTTTTTCTTTTTCATCAAAACTTGCCTCCTCTCTGAGACTGGAGCCTGATTTTGCTTGAAGAGGATGGGAAAACTTGAAAAGACGGGCGAAATTTGATATAGTATAGCATATATGAAAATTAAAGGAGAAACATATGCAAGGCGGAAGTTTGCTAATTATGCTCGTTCTTATGGTCGGTTTGATGTACTTCATGAGCCGTAGCCAAAAGAAACAGTACCAAAAACGGATGGAAAGTTTGAATAAACTTCAAAAAGGAAATGAAGTCATCACGATTGGTGGCTTGTACGGAACCATCGATGAAGTCGACACAGACCGCAAGACCGTTGTCTTGGATGTTGATGGTGTCTACCTGACCTTTGAATTGGGAGCGATCAAAACAGTTCTTCCTGTATCAGAAGGAATCTCAGCTACTGCGACAGAAGGTGCTAGCTCAGATGCTGATTCAGCCATCGAAGAATAATCATCAAAGAAGAGGCAAGGGCCTCTTTTTTGGTGGGCAAATAGGACGATGTGATGAAGGAAAGTCCTGCTGGTTCAAAAAAGAGGCCAGAGTCCCTATTTTATGGGGATTTATGGTATAATGAAGCGATAAATATTGAAATAGGTAGAAAAACATGTTTCGTTTTAAGAAAAAAGAAAAAATCGAGATACCTTTAGAAGTCCCGAAACACATTGGGATCATTATGGATGGCAATGGTCGCTGGGCGAAAAAGCGGATGCAACCGCGCGTCTTCGGTCATAAGGCGGGGATGGAAGCTCTCCAAGAAGTGACGATTGCAGCAAAAAATATGGGGGTTCAGGTCTTGACTGTCTATGCCTTTTCTACGGAAAACTGGACACGCCCTGAAGATGAGGTCAAGTTCATCATGCACTTGCCGGTCGAGTTTTATGATCGTTTCGTCCCCGAATTGCATCGCAACAATGTCAAGATTCAAATGATCGGTGATATCAAGAAATTGCCAAAAGAAACGCTGGAGGCTTTGGAAAGAGCAGAAGCGATGACCCATCTCAATACAGGTTTGATCCTGAATTTCGCACTCAATTATGGTGGACGTGCTGAGATCACTCAGGCTGTGAAGCAGATCGCCCAAGAAGTCTTGGATGCGAAGTTCAGCCCAGAAGATATCACAGAAGAGATGATCGCAGATTCTCTCTATACCGAGAGTTTGCCACGTGTCCTAAGGGACCCGGATTTGATTATTCGTACCAGCGGAGAGATCCGTTTGAGTAATTTCCTTCCTTGGCAGGCTGCTTATAGTGAGTTGTATTTCACAGATGTGATGTGGCCAGATTTTGGAGAGGAAGCACTACGAAGTGCTGTAGTAGAATATAGCCATCGCCACCGGAGATTTGGCGGTGTTTAGGAGAAGATGATGACGAAAGATTTACAAAAACGTGTGATTTTTGGAGGAATTGCCCTGCTCTTTTTCATTCCAACAGTAATGGTTGGAGGGGTGTTCTTTCAGATTGTGATTGGCTTGATCGCCATGCTAGGGGTTCATGAATTGCTCAAAATGAAGGGGCTTGAGACAGCGACCTTTGAAGGAGCGCTAGCCATGTTAGCGGCCTTTGTCCTGACTTTGCCGATCGAGGACTACCTCCCTTACCTTCCAGCAGATGGCAATATGATTGCTTATGGTTTGGTTGTCTTGATTCTCATGGGAACAACTGTTCTTGCTCAGAATTACAATTATGAAGATGTGGTCTATCCCATTGCGTCTAGCTTTTATGTTGGACTTGGTTTCCATTCCTTAGTAGATGCGCGAATTGCTGGTATTGACAAGGTCTTATTGGCCCTCTTTATTGTTTGGGCTACAGATTCAGGTGCTTATCTAGTAGGAAGTCGGTTTGGGAAACGCAAGCTCATGCCTGCGGTTTCTCCTAATAAAACGATTGAAGGCAGTCTTGGGGGAATCTTGTCTGCAGTTGCGGTAACTGTGATCTATATGATCGTGGATCGTTCTGTGGCGGGTGGACATGGTTTTCTTGCTATGATCTTCTTTACCATCCTCTTTAGTATCGCAGGTCAGTTTGGAGATCTGGTAGAGAGTGCGATTAAACGCCACTTCGGTGTGAAAGATTCTGGGAAATTTATTCCAGGACATGGTGGTGTTCTAGACCGCTTTGATAGTTTGATCTTTGTCTTTCCCTTGATGCATTTCTTGGGCTTGTTCTAAGACAGAAGAGATAGAAAGGAAACCACGTATAGAACGATGCAGTTTATTGCCTTTATTGTTATTTTTGGAGTGATCGTTCTCGTTCACGAGTTTGGTCATTTCTATTTTGCAAAAAAATCGGGCATCCTGGTGCGAGAATTCTCGATTGGGATGGGTCCCAAGATCTTTGCCCATATTGGTCAAGATGGAACAGCCTATACGATTCGCATTCTACCTTTAGGTGGCTATGTTCGTATGGCTGGCTGGGGTGAGGATACAACTGAGATTAAAACCGGAACGCCTGTTAGCTTGACGCTAAATGAGGCTGGCAAGGTCGTCCGGATCAATCTTTCAGGAAAGAATCTGGATCAGACAGCCCTTCCCATGAATGTTACCCAGTTTGACTTTGAAGACAAACTGGAAATTACGGGTTTGGTTCTCGATGAGACCAAGACTTATAGTGTTGATCATGATGCGACCATCGTTGAGGAAGATGGGACGGAAGTGCGGATTGCGCCGAGAGATGTTCAGTATCAGAATGCCAGCATTTGGGGACGGTTGATCACCAACTTTGCGGGTCCTATGAACAACTTTATCCTCAGTATTGTCGTTTACTCACTTCTAGCTTTTATGCGTGGTGGTGCGATTGACTACTACAGCAACAATGTTCAGGTGGCACCCGATGGGGCGCTGGCTAAGGTCGGTGTCAAAAGTACTGTTCAGATCCTTCAAGTCAACAACGATACCGTTAGCAACTGGGATGAGCTGACAGATGCTGTTGAGAAAGCAACTAAGGACAGCAAGACGGCTCCTGAATTGACCCTGAAAGTCAAAACAGACGGCCAAGAAAAAGAAGTCAAAGTGAAGCCAACCAAGTCAGGGAATCGTTACTATCTGGGTGTGACAAATGGCCTCAAGACAGGATTTGTGGATAAACTCTTGTCTGGTTTTACAGATACCTGGAATACAGCGACACGGATTCTGGGAGCTTTGAAAGATATCATTTTCCACTTTAGTCTCAATAAACTGGGTGGTCCGGTTGCCATCTACAATGCCAGCTCACAAGCTGCTCAATTAGGGATTCCGGCAGTCTTATCTCTTATGGCCATGCTCTCTATTAATATTGGGATCTTCAATCTAATCCCGATTCCAGCTTTGGATGGAGGAAAAATCTTGATCAATTTGATCGAGGTCGTCCGGAGAAAGCCACTGAAACAAGAAGTAGAAACCTATATGACGCTTGCAGGTGTAGCTGTAATGGTTATTTTGATGATTGCTGTCACCTGGAATGATATTATGAAATTATTTTTGAAATAGAAAAGGATATTGTCCATGAAACAAAGTAAAATGTTGATTCCAACGCTTCGCGAAATGCCAAGCGATGCTCAAGTCATTAGCCATGCTTTGATGTTGCGTGCAGGTTATGTTCGCCAAGTATCAGCTGGTGTCTATTCGTATTTGCCACTAGCTAATCGAGTGATTGAAAAAGCAAAAGGCATCATGCGCCAAGAATTTGAAAAAATTGGAGCAGTAGAAATGCTTGCTCCAGCCCTTTTGAGTGCGGATCTCTGGCGTGAATCTGGTCGTTACGAAACTTACGGGGAAGACCTCTATAAGTTGAAAAACCGTGAAGGCTCTGACTTTATCTTAGGTCCAACTCACGAAGAAACCTTTACCGCTATTGTGCGCGACTCCGTAAAATCTTACAAACAATTGCCGTTGAATCTCTACCAAATTCAACCAAAATACCGCGATGAAAAACGCCCACGGAACGGTCTTCTTCGGACCCGTGAGTTCATCATGAAAGATGGTTATAGCTTCCATGCTAACTACGATAGCTTGGACGTTACTTATGATGAATACAAGGCAGCTTATGAGCGGATCTTCACACGCAGTGGCATCGACTACAAAGCCATCATCGGTGATGGTGGTGCCATGGGCGGAAAAGATAGCCAAGAGTTTATGGCTGTTACACCTGCTCGTACAGACTTGGATCGTTGGGTTGTTTTAGACAAATCAGTGGCTTCCTTTGATGAGATCCCAGCAGAAGTCCAAGAAGAAATCAAAGCAGAATTGCTCAAATGGATGGTCTCTGGTGAAGATACCATTGCCTATTCAAGTGAATCCACCTATGCTGCCAACTTGGAAATGGCTACTAACGAATACAAGCCAAGTAACCGTGTTGTAGCGGAAGAAGAAGTGAAACGCGTGGAAACACCAGGTGTCAAATCGATTGATGAAGTAGCTGCATTCTTGAATGTTCCAGAAGAAGCTACTATCAAGACTTTGGTTTACATCGCAGATGGTGAGCCTGTTGTTGCCCTTCTCGTAGGTAATGATCAGCTCAATGAAGTGAAGTTGAAAAACCACCTCGGCGCAGACTTCTTTGAACCTGCAACCGAAGTGGAAGTGAAACAATTATTAGGAGCTGATTTTGGCTCTCTCGGTCCAGTTGATCTTCCTGAAAATGTTAAGATTATCGCAGACCGCAAGGTCCAAGACAGCCGTAATGCAGTAGTCGGTGCCAATGAAACAGGCTACCACTTGACTGGTGTCAACCCAGGACGTGACTTTACTGCAGAATACGTCGATATCCGTGAAGTTCGTGAAGGCGAAATCTCACCAGATGGGAAAGGGGTCTTGAACTTTGCACGTGGGATCGAAATCGGTCACATTTTCAAACTCGGTACACGCTACTCCGCTAGCATGGGAGCAGATGTCTTGGACGAAAACGGTCGTGCAGTTCCGATCATCATGGGCTGCTACGGAATCGGTGTCAGCCGTCTTCTTTCAGCTGTTATGGAGCAACATGCACGCCTCTTTGTCAATAAGACTCCAAAAGGGGAATACCGTTACGCTTGGGGGATTAACTTCCCTAAAGAATTGGCGCCATTTGATGTGCATTTGATTCCAGTCAATGTCAAGGATGAAGCAAGCCTTGCTTTGACCGATCGGATCGAAGAAGCTTTGGTGAATAAAGGCTACGAAGTCTTGGTGGATGACCGAAATGAACGCGCTGGTGTCAAATTCAGCGATAGTGATTTGATTGGACTTCCAATCCGCGTAACAGTTGGTAAGAAAGCAGCTGAAGGCATCGTTGAAGTGAAAATCAAAGCGACAGGAGATACCATTGAAGTTCATGCGGACAATCTCCTTGAAACTCTTTCAATCTTGAACAAATAAGAAAAAGCTTTCTGAGCTCTCACCAGTGTGGTGATGAAACTCAGGAAGCTCTTTTTATTTTTCTTCTTTGAGGCCTTGATCTTTGAAATAGGTAAAAAGATCTTGAGGTTTGCCATTGAGGTATTTCTTGAACTCGGCTCTTTCTTCCTCCCCTTGATCCCCGTAGATGGAAGCAAACTCATCTTTCTTGATTTTTGAGAAGTCAGCTTGTAAGACCTTGGCATAGGATTGTTTATCTTTCAAAATTTGAATGCGGAAGCTAAGACCAGGCTTGCCATTTAAGCTTTTATAGATATCGCTATGTTCTAATTCTTCCTGGTAGATTTCCTTTAACTCGGAAAGATCCATGTCTTGCAAATCTGAGGAAATGGGTTCAAAACTAAGAAAAGTAAAAGAGACAATTTCATCTTTTTTGTAGCCGATTTGAATTTTGTTTTGGTGGTGATCGCCGAGGTCACTAACAAAGGTCTTGTTTTGGACTTGCTCCTTTTTGGTTTGAGTGGCCTCTTGCTTGGAAGAAGCGTTAGTAGTCCCTTTGCCTTGTTGGCCTTGGCTACAAGCGGTAAGAGCTAGTAGACAGACAGAGACAAGTAGAAATTTTTTCATATATACTCCTTATAGGTTAATGGTGTTCGATCTTGTATGAAACAAGTTTTGAACAGGTTTCATTATACCATAAAAGTTTTAAAAATGAAAAAATATACAAAAGTCATCGAAATTTGCTTTTAAAAACACCTAAAATCAACAACTTTTATCTATGTGTTGAGTTAAAATAAAAGGACAGAGTGTCTTCTTTTCTTTCCAGAAATAATACTAGTTGGAGACTACTGGGGCAAGGAATTCGGGAAATATATTACAGTTTTATGACAAAATGTTACACAATTGTAACAAAGTTACAATGTTTTATCAGTTAGTCCTCTAAACTTGACATTCTGGCAATATTTCATTAAGATATTTTTAAGTAAATAATACAAACAGGGAGAAAAAGGTAAAATATACAGTTATCTGGCATTTTACTAATTCGTACTAAAATGTATTGTTTATGAAAAAAATATAAGGGTATCAGCCCAAAAGGAGAAACATATGGCTCAAATTAAATTAACTCCAGAAGACCTACGTGCTTCAGCACAACGTTATGCACAAGGTTCTCAAGAAATCGATCAAATCCTTACTACTTTGACTCATGAACAACAAGTCATCGACGCAAACTGGGATGGATCTGCATTTGATAGCTTTGAAGCACAATTCAACGAATTGTCTCCAAAAATCAAACAATTCGCTCAATTGTTGGAAGACATCAACGGTCAATTGATCAAAGTTGCTGATATCGTTGAACAAACTGACCAAGATATCGCTGCACAAATCCACTAAGATAGTCTTGGAGGTGATCTTACTTCTTGTAGGTAGATCACCCTTTTGTCTTTTGATATATAGAAAATAGGGGTTAGATTCTTAATTCCTAACCCCTATTTTGTATCTATGAATTAGAAAAAGGAAAAGGTATGGAAGTTAAAAATAAAAAATGGTTAAAATACATCGGTCAGAGTGCGGTTGTGCTCCTTTTGATGGGATCTGTCGTGGGTCTTTATACGACGGTTCAAAAGGACCAAAAGCAAAACGAAGCCAAGACCGTGCAAACAACGGAAAACACTAAGCTCAACATTGCGGTTGTCAATGAAGACAAGGCGGTCAAGCTGAATGATAAAGAATATAACCTTGGGGCTAGCTATGTAAAGAATATCGAACGGGATAATTCGCAAAACTGGTCTGTACTCCCTCGTGGAGCTGCTGAGTCAGGGCTTGCAGATGGCAAGTACCAGTTGATGATCGTTATTCCAAGTGATTTCTCAGAGAAGGTCTTGGAAGTGAACGCGGTTAATGCAGAGAAGACAACGGTGACGTATAAGGTCAATGCGGCTGGGAATTCTCAGGTTGAGAACGAGGCCAATAAAGTCGCTAAAGATATCGTTTCAGACTTGAATAGCCAGTTGGTTGATATGTATATGGTCAGCATTTTGAGCAACCTTTATACAGCTCAAAAGAACGTGGAAACAAGTAACAAAATTCAATCCACCAACATTGGTTCTTACCGAAGCAACTTGCTGGATTCGGCCTTGGATTCCAAGAATATCTTCCCAAGTCTCTATAGCTTGTCTACGTCATCTGTCGAGTCGAACAATGCCTTGAAGACAGTCCTTGAGTCTTATACACAGGCTTTTGATCAATTGACCCAATCTCAGGATCAGTACGGTCAAAACTTCGACACATTGATCAAGCAACGCTCTGAGGATAAGATCAGCCATGAAGAGTTCATGAACCAGCTGATGTCTATGAACCAGTCTGTTGTCAGTGAAAAGACCCAAGAGTTGTATAAGAATCTACAACAAAACCAAGAAGCAATTACCAAACAATTGAGTCAACCAACTGAAACAGCAGGAGATGCTTCAGGTACCAAGACCTATGCAGGCTTGACAAAAGATGTGAATGATCGTGTGGCAGACCTTGAAAAAGGGATCAAGGCAGAACGCGACAAATTAGATGAGCACGAAAAGAACATCGAGTCTTCTGTAAAAGCGAAGATCCTTGACTACTATGGTCTAAATGAAGGAGACAAAGTCACTCTTCGTACCTTGCTTGGAAAGCCAAAAATCGAAACTATCAGCAAGGCTCGAGATAAAGCGGATGATGACATTCGTCAAGCAATTGAAAAACTTCCGTCTTTAGATCCTGCTAGTCTGAATTTGAATAAGTATGGAAATCTCAACGCAGCGATTAATTTTGATAGTGCTTTTGCTGGAACAAAGGCGCATCCAAAAGGGAACGCCGATGACTTAAAAAAATTGGCTGCAGAAGTGGATGCCAAATCAACGGCAGTTGCGGATGTCCTTAATGCTAAATCTGGAAAACAAAAAGTTAGCATTCAAGTACCTGCCGGAGTCAAGGTTGATACTTGGACCTATGATGGACAGACTTATGCAGGCAGTGGTGAGCAGGAAGTTGAACTGAAAGATGGCAAACAAATTCAAATTCACCTTGTTGAAGATGGAGGAGCTATGCCAAGCGCGATTGATGTTGAAGTTCTTGTGAATGGAGTTTCTTCAACCAGTGTGACTGTATCTGCAGATGAATTGAAAACAGCTGTCGCTAACTATGCATCGAAAGCTAGTGAAATCGCCTTGGATTATCAACGCGCAGGAGCATTGATCGATGCCTACTATCCAGAAGATGACAACCATGTTCGTCATTCACTCTATGATCCAATCGAAGATATGGATTTGACAAACGCTTTGGTCGACATCGTGAAGGCTGCTGTTTCAAGTAACATGAAGGACTACCGTAAGAGTATTGAAACGGATGAATCTGGGGATGCAACGAAGAGTGTGAAAGCCCAGTTAGATGGTACCCTTAAACAGTTGCAAGACTTGGGACCACAATTGCAGGCCAATCTTCAAGCAATCGAAAACACTAACAAAGATCTAACCCAAAATATCAATGATCAATTGACGCAATATGCTGATCTTCAAAAACGTTTAGAAGAGATATCAAAAGCGCAAGAAACAGTGACACAGGCTCAAACCAAGACCGATGCAGATTTGTCAGCCCTTGGTTCTGAATACACGTCATTATTGAGCTCGACAGAAGGCGTTAAGAGCTCATCTCGTAGCAATGTAGAAGCTGCTAACTCTACCAATGAAATCTTTAGCCAATTGAACAAAGAATTGGCTAAAGCCCAAGGCAATACAGAGAAATTGTCTAGCAATGCAGAGAGCTTGATGGGTGAATTCGACAAGGAATTGTCTGAAAATGGGAACTTCGTCGAAGCCTTCCGTAAGGTCTTCAACAATGCCTATGAAAACGGAGTGCCGAATGAAGTCTTGCTCGACTTCTTGTCAAATCCAGTTGCAGAGAAATCTTCTTCTGTGAAAGCGACTATCAACGTCTACCGTCCATTTATCTGGATCTTTATGTTGGAAGTCTTGAGTCTCTTTACAGCTTATCTCTTTGCGACTCAGCCAATCATCCGTAAGGTTAAGGATCGTTTCAAATTGGATCGTTTGCAAGAATCAGATCTCTTGTCTGTCGGTGTCCTTGTGGGACTTTCTCTCATCCTTGGACTGGTGATCGGAATGATTTCAAGTATTCAACTCTCTGTTGGTCGTGAATATGTACCTTCATGGGTATTCTTAGCGGTTCTAGCAAGCTTTGTCTTGGTACAACTACAATACCTTCTCTTGAAACACTTCCGTGTGATTGGAATGGGACTGGCCTTCTTCATGTTGATCAGCTATGTCTACCTATCAAGCGCGATCGGAACGACCGCGACCTTGTCAGGCCTTCCAGCACTGGTGAAAAATGTCAACCTCCTTTCTATTTTAGAAGGACAGTTTGCGGGTTACTTTGATGGACAAACAGCCGGTATCGGCGTCTTCTTCGGATTGTTGGTCTTCTTCGGACTTTTGGCGGTTGCCAATATCTTCATTCCAAAGAAGTTTACTCAAACAAAGGAAATTGAATCAAGCTTATGAAAAAAATGATGTATCTTCTCTTTGTCTTAAGTCTCTTGCCAGCGGTTGTTGTTTCTGCAGATGATTTTATTGATAATCGTCTGCAGGTCAACAACTCACGTCTTGAGACAGAGCAGGAAAAGACACTTGGGGGCCAATTGGATGCGACTGAGTCTCTTTTCAATGAGAAGGATCAGAAAAAATTAGCAGATGAAAAACGCAAGCAAGAGAAACAATTGACCGATTCAGACGGCCAGTTGTTTTCTGCTATAAAGGGAAAGAAAAAAACGGGGCCTGAAGCGGACCTGTTCCAGCCTGAAAATCAAAAATTATCTAAATTCGAGTCCAATGTGGAGGACAATTCGGCCAGCTTGTCGGATTTTATTCCAGCTTTGCAAATGCTGGCTTGGAGTGCTCTTCTCTTTGGGATTGCTGGCTATATTTCCTATCGAATCTATAGAAAAGAGGCCTAAATGGACCAACATATCAATGTCACCTTCCGTATGAATGGTGCAAGCCATGACCTCCGAATCCCAACGCGGATGGAGGTGCGACGCTTGATTCGGGAATTGGATCAGATCTTTGGGTCTGCCATGGAGCCTAGAAGCAAGTATCAGTTGCGCGTGGTAAATAAAGGCATCTTGCTGGATGAAGGCAAGGTGGTACAGGAGTATCCGATCACGAGTGGTGATCTGATCGAGATTGAGGAGTGGTAAGGTGAAAGAAGAACAATTTACACTGGAAGAACAAGTCTTCCGTTTTGAAAAAGAAGAAACGAGCTGGCGGCTGGACCTTAAGCGTTCAGAAGTGGATAGCCAGGATTTACGCAATTTATGGATTTTGGATCTCCATCATCCCTTGTTTTTAGAGCAAAGCATGACAGCGGATCAAGACCAGATTCATCTGACCTATCAGACAGACGCGCTAGGCTTGACTGCAGAAGAAATCCAGGCATTACCGGTTTCAGACCGTCTGCGTCTAGCTATCAATGTCTTGGATTTGGCGCCAGCCTTGGAGCTTCCGGTGACCTTTATGTTGCATCCTATCAATTTGTTTGTGACCAAGGATGCGCAAGTCAAGATCGCTTATCGCGGGGTGCCGGGAATGATGGTGCCACGCAAGTGGGATCAGGTTGAATTCTTGCGGCAGGCCAAGTGCTATGCGGTCACTCTTTTTGGGGACTGGGATTTCATGGAGCTCTATCAAGGCACACTTGAATTAGAAGATCTGCCTGATTTCTTGGTAGAAATCCGTGATGCTGCTAGCTTAGAAGAGATGAAAGCTCTCTTAGAGAAAGCCTACCAAGAACGCAAGGAAGAGGAAGAAAAGACCTTGACCTTGGTTTCAAGTCGTCAACACCGAATCTTTAAGTTGGCAACCGTATGGCTTTCCGCTGTAGTGGCCCTCTTACTCTTGCCCTTGATTTATTTGGTCTTTTTCCAAGCCCCCTTTAAAGAAAAGTTGCTTCAAGCGGATACTGCTTTTCTTAAAGTAGACTACACCGGTGTGATCGATGAGTTGGAGGGAGTGGCTCCAAGCAGTCTTCCAACGACACAGAAATACGAGTTGGCGACGTCTTACTTGCAAGGCTTGAATTTCTCAGAGGACCAAAAGAAGGTCATCCTCAACAACGTCACGCTCAAATCAGACAGTCTCTATCTCCACTACTGGATCTATATCGGCCGTCATGACTTTACCCAAGCGCTGGATACAGCCAAGCGGATCGACGATTCAGACTTGATCATCTATGCCCTTCGCAAAGAAATCAAGGCGACACGTGATAGCGAAAAACTCTCTGGTGAACAGCGCGAGAAGAAACTCTCTGAGCTAGAGGGCGAATACAAGAAATACTGGGATGCCCGCTCTAAACTCTTGGAAGCAGAGACAGATGAAACCAAATCTTCCACTAGCAGCTCAACAACGGCTTCGTCTACAGAAGGCTCCTCTACAGAAAGCTCGTCTTCTACAACAGCAAGCTCAACTGAGTCTAGCGAACACAAGGAGTAGTCTATGAAAAAACGTATCATACTCTATAAAAAAGGCTTTCGCTATGAGCTAGCACTAGAAGAGGGGAAAACAGCGACCGTATCGAATCAAGAAACGGCTCAGTTGACCATTTCTTCGCAAGAACATCCCCTTCATTTCCAATGGAGTCAAGGAGAAGTCTTCTACCAATATGGGGAAGACAAGGGCGTGCTAGAAAATAGCAAGATCCTTGGGGATGTGGTCTGTTACTTGGCGACAGGAGAAGTCCATACCTATGAGCTGCTAGACAAGGAAGAGATCCTCGTAGCAGATGAAGAGGGTGCGGATGTGCGCGTGCATTATCCAGTGCGCTTTCTCCTTGTGAAAAAAGACCAGACCTGGACTTGTCAGCTCCTATCAGGGAAACTCTACCATAACCACAAACTCGTCACTGAAGCGACTGTTCCAATGGCTTTTGGAGATGAGCTGGCGATTGGAGATGTGACCTTTAAGCTCTATCCAGAAGAATTTGGCGTGGAAGGAACTGTTGAAGTAAGTCCTTATCTGGTGCCGCGCTTGCATTCGCGCTATGACTTCTACAAGGACTATCCAGAGTACCACCGGTCTCCGCGGATCATCTATCGGAGTTCGGAAGACAAAATCCTGATCAATCCTCCGGGTGCGGAGCCTCAAAAACCATCCGATGAACTCTTGAAGTTAATTATGCCTCCTCTCATCATGGTTGGGGTGACCCTCTTGATCACCATTTTCCAACCGCGAGGGCTGTATATCATCGCGACGGTATCCATGTCTGTGGTCAGTGTGATCTTTTCGGTACAAGGATTTTTCAAGAATCGTAAGAAATACAAAGAAGATAAGAAAGAGCGCGTGGAGCTCTACCATCTCTATCTCAAGGACAAGGCCAAGGACTTGGAACAGCTCTCTCGGAAGCAACGAGAAGGCATGTTTTACCATTTCCCAGCCATCGAAGACTTGACAAAGATGGTCAAACGCTATGATTCGCGGATCTACGAAAAAACACCGCTTCATTTTGACTTTTTGGCCTATCGTTTGGGATTGGGCAAGGTTCCAACCAGCTATGAGCTCAAATATGGTCAGGAAGAGCGCAGTGGGAAGAAAGATGCCTTGGAAGAAGAAGGCTATGCCCTTTTCCAAGCTCATCAAAAAATCGACAATCTTCCGATTGTAGCCAGCCTTAATCGGGGACCAGTAGGGTACGTTGGCCCTCGTCCCATCGTGCTAGAACAGTTGCAACTCCTCGTTGCCCAATTGGCTGTCTTTCATTCCTACCATGATCTGACCATTATTCCGATCATTCCAGAAGAGGAAAAAGAAAGCTGGGATTGGATGCGCTGGTTGCCTCATGCAACTCTGCAAGACATGAATGTCCGTAGCTTTGTCTACAATCAGCGGACACGCGATCAGGTCTTGAACAGTCTCAACCAAATCCTCAAGCTCCGCAAGGCGCAAAAAGAGGAAGAAAAAGCCAATGATACCAAGATCTTCCATCCTCACTATGTGGTCCTCATCACCGATGAAACCTTGATTTTGGACCATGTCATCATGGAGTTCTTCCGTGAGGATCCGACAGAGCTGGGCTGCTCCATCATCTATGTGGCAGACGTGCTCTCATCTCTTTCTGAAAATATCCAAACGGTTATCTCCATCAAGGACCGCAACCAAGGGCAATTGCTCTTGCAAGAAGGGGTCCTTCGGGAGCTCGACTTTCAATTGGATCACTTCCCTGAAGGTTATGACAAGGAAGCCATCTCGCGTGGCCTTGCGCCTCTCAAGCATATCCAACAGCTCAAGAGCTCAATTCCGGACTCGGTGACCTTCCTTGAAATGTACCAGGCGGAAACGTTCAATGACCTCAAGGTTTTGAGTCGTTGGGAGAGCCATGCCCCTTACCAAAGTTTGGCCGTGCCGATCGGTCTGCGCGGGAAGGACGATTTGGTTTACCTCAATCTTCATGAAAAAGCTCATGGACCACACGGCTTGATCGCAGGGACGACAGGATCTGGTAAGTCTGAAACCATTCAGTCTTATATCCTGAGCCTTGCTGTCAACTTCCACCCACATGATGTGGCTTTCCTCCTCATCGACTACAAGGGTGGGGGAATGGCCAACCTCTTCAAGGATCTGCCTCACTTGCTTGGGACCATCACCAACTTGGATGGTGCCCAGTCTATGCGGGCCTTGGCCTCTATCAATGCGGAGATCCATCGTCGAGAACGCCTCTTTGGTCAATATGGGGTCAACCATATCAACCAATACCAAAAGAAATTTAAACTGGGTGAAGCGACAGAACCGCTACCTCACCTCTTCTTGATCAGTGATGAGTTCGCCGAACTCAAGGTCAACCAACCAGACTTCATCAAGGAGTTGGTCTCTATCGCGCGTGTCGGGCGTTCCCTCGGGGTGCACTTGATCCTTGCGACGCAAAAACCTTCTGGGGTCGTGGATGACCAGATCTGGTCCAACTCCCGCTTCAAGCTGGCCCTCAAGGTAGCAGACCGTGGCGACTCTATGGAGATGCTGCGGACAGCAGATGCGGCTGAGATCACGCAGACCGGTCGTGCCTACCTCCAAGTCGGGAATAACGAAGTCTATGAACTCTTCCAAACCGCTTGGTCAGGAGCAGACTACCAGCCTGAGAAGGACCAGCTAGGGATCGAAGACCATACCATCTACTTGATCAATGAACTGGGCCAATACGAAGTCCTCAATCAAGACCTATCTGGTCTGGATATGGCAGAAGAAATCAAGGAAGTTCCAACAGAACTAGATGTCATCGTGCAAGAAATCAACCACTTGCACCAACAAGAAGGCATCGCAGCTGTGGCCCAACCATGGTTGCCACCCCTCAAAGAGCGGATCACGCTGGATGAGTTGGACAAGGTCGTGCCGATCGAGGCTTGGCAAAAACGGACAGCTCCAAGCGTCCTGATTGGGGTCGCCGATATCCCGCAGGCGCAAAAGCAAGAAGCAGTCGCTATCGATCTGTCAAAAGATGGGAATATCCTCCTTTACGGAAGTCCAGGTACAGGAAAGACCACTTTCCTTCAGACAGTCGCAATGGATCTAGCTCGCAAGCAGAGCCCAGAAAATCTGACCATGTACCTGCTTGATTTTGGAACCAATGGTCTAGCGCCCTTGACGCAATTGCCACATGTGGCAGATAGTCTCCTACTCGATCAGACGGAGAAAATCCAGAAATTCATCCGGATCATCAACCGCGAGTTGGATCGTCGTAAGAAGCTCCTCTCTGAGCATGGTGTCGGCACCATCGCTCTCTACCGTGAAGTGACCGGTAAGCAAGAGCCAACCATGGTCATCCTCATGGATAGCTATGAGTCTATGAAGGACGAGCCTTATGAGACAGACCTCTTTAAGCTCTTCATGCGGATTTCTCGTGAAGGTCTCAGCATCGGTGTGCACTTGATCATCACAGCTAGCCGTCAGAACAACCTACGGGCTCAGCTCTATTCCAACTTCAAACACCAGCTGACCTTGCCGCAAAATGATATCTCTGAAGTCCGCGGTATCGTGGGAGCAACCCCACTGGCGTCTACGATGGAAGACATCAAGGGACGAGCGCTCATGAAACGTGACGAAGTCGATGTCGTCCAGTTTGCCCTACCAGTCGCAGGGGACAATGATATCCAAATCATCAACAACCTCCGCGACCAAGTCCAAAGTCTCAAAGAGATGTGGACAGGCCGCACTCCAGCAGGCATCCCAATGGTGCCAGATGAGTTGACAGAAGCAGCCTTCTATGGACGTGAGGATGTAGCAGCTTTACTGAATGAAGGAAAGGTACCACTCGGATTGGATCTGGAGACGGTTGAGCCGGTGACATGGGATCTCAAGAAAGGCAACCTTCTCTATCTGACAGACAAAGAAGAGCAGATGACTCAATTCGTCAAACAAATTGCTCGTAGCAAGCAGAAGGTGATTGTGTTGGCGCCGAAGTATCATAAACTACCAAATGCAGATAATTTATTTGTCTTTTCATCGGCTGAGGAAGTTCTAGAATCTCTTAAAGATATGAATAAGCGTATTGATGAGAGATTGGAGAAACAGTTGTTTTCTCATGATGCTACTATTATTATATATAATATGATTGATCTACTGCAGGAGTTAACACAAAATGGTATTGACTACTTGACGTACTTATTGGAAAAAGGTTTGAAGGTTGGATACGGTGTTGTTGTTATGACTTCGGCTTCTATAAGTCGCAATATTGATTCAGCTTCGAAACAAGTAAGAGCATATAAACAAGCTTTCTTAGCAATTAGATTTAATGATCAAACTATGTTGAATGCAGTCAATAAGCCACTAAGAGAAGGAGTGTTAGAAAAACAATTACATTATTATGTAGTTGATAATCAACTAAGAATAATCAAGGTTTTGATATCGTAATATTATAGGAGATGTAATGGGAAATAAATCTGAATTAATCCAACAGTATAATGAAATTAGTGCTAAGAGTAATGCATTAAATGCAAAAATCGCTGAGTTATCAGAAGCTTTAAAGAATTTAAATAATGTTTCAACTACAGTAGATTATATTCTTAAAAATCATGAAAATATAAAAAATAATTATAATTTGGCTGGAACAGCATATAAAAATGAAACAGAAGCAGAACAAACAACTGTAAAGATAGCTTCGGAGAAATTTTCAAAATATAAAGAAGATATTGCAGGGGAACTCAATGCTAAAATATTATTTCTTGGCTTTGAGGCTGCTGCATGTAGAACGTCAATGAATACATTATCTATACTTATAGATATGGCGAAGGAGTGATAGTTTTATGAGTGACATTATCAAGATACATAATTTACCTGGTATAGATGATTTTGGAAAGTCTATTTCAGAATTTTCAAAATCATATTCAGTTGCTGTTAGTGATACAGAAAGAAAGTTTTCTATTAAAAAAAATAATTCAGAATTAGATGCGTTAGAAGCTTTTTACAAAAAATTAAACATTTTACAAGAAAAAGTTTTTCATAAAGTACCTGAAGAGTTAGAAAAATATTCTACACTCAATATCACGTTTAGTTCAACTATTAAGGATGCTGGATTTGATGTCAAAGCTTGGACTTCAGAAAGCGGGAAAAATACTGTAACACAGACTTTGACAGGTGATCAGTCAACTGCTGTTGAAGATGTCAAGTCTAAATTGCAACCTGCGTTGGATACTGCCACAAGATTATTAGAAATTGATAGTATAAATTTGACCCCTATCCAAACAACAGCACAGCAAGAATTATTAACTGAGTCTACGAATAGATCAAATACACATGATGCGATCGAAGGAGCACACAAAACATTTGTACAGGGGTTGGATGAAATAACGAAGACAATAAATCTGCTTCAAATAGAAGTCAATCATGCAAAGTCGATTTTAAGGATGCCTGCAGATTTTATTTTGGATAGTATTAGCCATAAAATTTTAACGAAGGATAAAATGTATTATCTTGATTCTATGTCAAGCGATGTTGATGCAACAGTAGTAAAAGATATCCTTAGTGAATCTCCTGGAAAAATAATGAAGCAACGACCTGAGGGGATTAGTGGTGGTACATATAATGTACTTTCCGCAGAAGTTACGGATTGGATAGTGCGTGGGAAAAATGGAGATAAACTAGCAGTAAAAAAATTAAATCATCTAGTAGATGCGATGGGGAGTGAGTCGATTGACACTGTATCTCAGTTTACAACTTCAATGATAGAAGCCGGTGATAGAGAAGCTTGGTTTCTAATTGGAAATATGAAAAAGAACCATTCAGAAAATCCGAATGATTCTAAAATTGGTAGAGATCAGAATCGATTAAATAACGTGAATGATTTCATTGGTTTGATGCAGTCTATTAATTTAATTGGTATCGGAGAAGATATAGAAAGATTAAATTATGGTGAATACACTGAGCCAGAAACTAAAATGACCAACAAACAAATGAAAGACATACAAATAACAAGTGATGGAATTTCTTTCTCTGTAAAAACAGATTTTAAACATGTAATACATAAAAATGTTTTGGGAATGGTCAAAGTAGATCAAATTATGACTGCCACTACAACAACGGAAAATTATAATAGTAGTACAATGGCTGGAGCAGGTGCAAATTTGATCTATAATCAAGAAAGGGCATCTAAACTTAAGAAAGCTCGAAAAGAAGCGTTGGAAGAATTTCAGAAAGAAATGGGTAAAGCTATTGGGCAAGGCTTATTAAATAGTCTTATTCCTGGTTCTGGAACAGTCATGGAGCTTTTAGGATCGTTTGCTGGAGATGACAAGGAGAAATCGGATGGTATTAAATCACTTAGTGATTATATTCCAAATAAATACGGGAAGAATGCACTGAAGGTTATTGGTAACATTGCTAAAGACCATTTTGAGTTTAGTAGTAAGATAGAGAAACTGTCAAAAGAGGAATTAAGTAATCAACAAAAAAGCATAGGTGAGTATTTGAAAAAAGGGACTTGGTATCTCAAATCGAATAAAGATACTTATACAGACTCTTCTGTTTACTATGACTTTAATGCAACTCTTCGAGCGGAAGAAATGGACGATAGAGGTATGAAAGGCTATGTAGAAGAAAAAATTCCAGAAGCTACTCGCAATGGTTTAACTCCGGAACAGTGGATAGAAAACCAAATTAAAAAGAACGAAGTTAAAGTTGATAATGATACCAAGAACTATCTTATGGGAGTATCTGATAAAAAAATAACAGATATGAAGCAAGAGGAAATAGATAAACTTACAAATGCTTTAAATGCTATCATTCCGCAGAATGAAAGTACGGGAAACAGAGGCGTAGAAAGGTATATTTTATACCTAGATGAGAAATTTGAATACAAGGAGAGATAAGTATGACTTTTAAAAAGTTTGCAATACTTTCAACGATTTTTGTCGCAATTTTAGGATTTTTTGTCTATAAATACTACCAAGATAAACAAGAAAAAGAAGATTATTACAATAATGTGTACACTTATAGTGGTGACTACGAAATTGGTGATTATGAATTTCTAGGAGATAAGGGTATCGTAGCAAAGTGGGTTAGTAAAGATCCGGAAGAAGATAAACAAATTCGTAAGCACCTTAAGAACGATCCACAAAGTAAAGTTGAATATCATAACAATGATGTTATCATGGCAGGTAAACGTTTTATCATTAGAGAGAATTTTAAAACGATGTCGCGCAAAAAAGGTGGAAGTACCTATCGTTTATTAATCTATGATACAAAAGATCAAACTTTAAAAAAGAAAGAGGTTGATGTATTAAAATGGCTTCGAGAAAAAGGTGAAGGCTGGGGATTAAGTACAGTTGGTCCATCTTTAAATACACTACCTAGCGGAAAGGAAGTGTTGTCTGTCAATATTCAAAAGAGTACAGAAAAAAAGGTAAATGGTATTCCGGTCTCTAAGACAGAAATTAAACCATATTATTTAGATTTGGAAACGGGTAAATTCATTGATTATCAGAAGGAAAGCAAAAAATTAGAGGGATTATATTCTTCAATCAATGAAAATTACCAAGGGGATTCTTTACCAGGAGATGAATTATTACATTATGGTCTTGATTTAAACTATAATACTGTAAACATCAAAAAAGAATTATTTGAACAAAGTAAAGATCTACCAATTCAGAAAGAATATCCGAAGGCTTACAAAATTTTAAAAGAAAATAATAGCGCTTATTATCCAACTTTTAATAGCGATCGAAGTCCAAAAGAAATTTTAAATCATTTATCTCCTCTTATACCAGAAGGTAGTGACATTTTACAAGATACAAGGATTCAATAGTTAAATAAGAAAGGAGATAAAATGGGAACAGGTACTAAACGAATTAGCTCAGAACATATAAAAGGAGTTAAAGCAAGTTTTAAGGTTGCGGATGAACATTTATCAGATAAGTCCTCTGACTTGATAGAATCAGATGCAACAGAAAAATTATCAGCAGCAACAAGCTCCATTAAACAAATGATTACTGATTTGAGTGATACTGTGGAAAATCTTGATCAGTATTTAAATTCAATAGCGGATGCTTTTGATAGAGTGGATGGCGATTTAGCTGAAGCGATTAAAAATAATATAAGTGAATCATTTTCAAATGGGAAGTCGACCAAGCAAATGCAGTCAGAAGAAGAAAAACGTCAAAATGCAGAGAAAAAACAAGAAACAACAAAATCTAAGAAAAAAGTTCAATATCCATAAGTGTCTTATTGTATTTGGGAAAATTTATTGTTTATAGCTGATTTTATTTTAATGAGGAAGTCGTTTATAAATTGGGAGAACCAAATATGAACTGCGATCAAAAAGTTAGACAGAAAAAATCAAACTTTTGGTGTCAGTACACAGGTTCTCTCTTTTTTCATCCCCTCAGCTCTCTCCACCTAGTGACGAACTTGCTCTTCAAACTAATTTCCGGTATGATAGTAGAAAATGTTTTTGAATCTAACTCAATTATAAAAGAAGGGAAATGATCCATGAAAAAGATGATGGTATTACTGGCGAGTGTGTTTGTATTAACAGCTTGTGCTCAGCCGAAAAAAGAGGTCAAGGAGGCGACTGCAAAGAAAACTGAGCAAACTACAAAAGCCTCCTCGTCTGCTAAAGAGGAACAGGGGTTGAAATTTGTAGTGGCACCTCAGTATGAAGGAAAAACATCTGACTTGATCGAACTAGGGAAGAAGTTAGTTAAAGAGCATCCGGAAGCTGGCAAGCAAGGTGAGATTACTTTGTATTATACAGGTAGTACCTATACTTTGAACCAACAAGAATATGTAGTATTTATGTTGGTCAACAAAACGGCAACGAATATTGATCATGATGCAGAATTTAAGCTAAATTGGAGTTACGATGGACAATCTATATATCAAAACCAGTTAGTTGAGTATAGGATTTCTGAAAATGGCAAATTACCGACTCAATCGGCAACGATCTTTTTGCTTCCTTTGACTAAGGAGCAACAATCAATTGTCGAAAGTATAACAGATGAAACGAAAATGAGTCTGAGTATCACAGACATTATGATGAAGTAGGTAATGGGGATGCCTGATATCAGAATACTTCTAGTCATTGCTGTGGCTGTTATTGGATTTCCCTTGTTTACCGTACTCTTTTTTGGACATTTTTGAAGAGAAGTTAGGATTAAGACCCTCTCGTCAAAGAGCGTTGAGGGAGTGGTAGTTGGCTATAAGCGGGCACAAATTGTGGTGGCTCCAATTGTAGAATATAGAGTGGATGGTCAGACCTATCGTAATAGTCTAAAATATTATCGGGTGGTGCGGGCAACACTTCCTTGGAAAACGAATCAAGCGGCTAGCGATATCGATTTGATGGCACAAAGGATAACCATCTACACCAATTCTACAGTCTCAAAGGGCAATCTTTTTCAAGATGCTTTTCCACTGGGATCGAAGATGACGGTCTGGTATAATCCAGCCTGTCCAAAAGAATCCTACGTTGAACGCTATAGTGGATTAGACAGGCTTTTTAAACGGCAGATATGGATTGGAATCTGGAGGTTAATTTTATTGCCTATTTTAGCAGTTGTGGCCATCACTATGGGGATGAAGTATAAATAATGGATCAGCCCTAACTGAATAAATGATGAAGAGAAATCACCGTCCTATCGGTGGTTTTTTCGTCTTCACTTCTCCCTCGAATTAATCCTTAAATTGTGATAAAATAAGGGTTACGAATGTTTTTGAATGGTCTGTTTTTGCATAGAGTCGGGCCGCTCAAAAGCGAGCAAAAGAATCAAGATCAAGGGAGAAACAATGTCCAACACCTTTGAAATTTTAATGGATCAGCTGGATATGCCGCTGGAGATGCGATCTTCCAGTGCCTTTTTGCATGCGGAGATTCAAGAAGTCGTGGTGCACAAGGTTAGTCGGGTTTGGGAGTTCCGCTTTGCCTTTGCGGAAGTTTTGCCGATTGCTTTGTTTAAGGAATTGCGCCAGCGCTTGAAGGATGAATTTTCAAAGACAGGAAACCAGGCGACCTTTACCATCCAAGTGGCCAATCAGGATTTTTCTGCAGATTTATTGCAGGCCTACTACCAGGAGGTCTTTGAAGATGGGCCTTGCGCTAGTCAAGGCTTTAAGGGACTTTACCAAGACTTGCAGGTGCGTGCGGAAGGGCAAGAATTGATCATCTCTGGGCCTTCTTCGGTTGATACGGAGCATTTTCGTAAGAACCATTTGCCTAACCTTGCCAAGCAGTTGGAAGCCTTTGGTTTTCCGCATTTCACCTGTCGAGTGGAGTCTGATGAGGAGTTGACAGAGCAAGAAGTGGCGCGCTTTGAGGAGGAAAATGAAAAGATCTTCCAAGCAGCCAATGAAGAGACCTTGCGGGCTATGGAATCCTTGGCCCAGATGGCTCCGCCACCAGCAGTTGAAGAAAAGCCGGTATTTGATTTCAAGGCTAAGAAGGCGGCGGCTAAACCTAAGCTAGACAAGGCCGAGATCACTCCGATGATCGAGATCACGACGGAAGAGAACCGGATTGTCTTTGAGGGTGTGGTCTTTGACGTGGAGCACAAGGTGACACGGACCGGTCGGGTCTTGATCAGCTTTAAGATGACCGACTATACCTCGAGTTTTTCCCTTCAGAAATGGGTCAAAAATGAGGAAGAAGCCCAGAAGTTTGACATGATCAAGAAGAACAGCTGGCTACGGGTGCGGGGAAATATCGAAATGAACAATTTCACGCGCGACTTGACCATGAATGTCCAAGACATCCAGGAAGTCGTGCATTATACCCGCAAGGACCTGATGCCAGAAGGTGAGCGCCGGGTGGAATTCCACGCCCATACCAACATGTCGACCATGGATGCCCTACCGGAAGTCGAAGAGCTGGTTGCCAAGGCAGCTGAGTGGGGCCACAAGGCGGTGGCCATTACCGATCATGGCAATGTGCAGAGCTTCCCACATGGCTTTAAAGCAGCCAAGAAGGCTGGGATCCAGCTGATCTATGGGATGGAAGCCAATATTGTAGAGGACAAGGTGCCGATCACCTATAACGAGGTGGATCTGGATCTCAATGAAGCGACCTATGTGGTCTTTGACGTGGAAACGACGGGACTTTCAGCCATTTACAATGACTTGATCCAGGTTGCCGCTTCTAAGATGTACAAGGGCAATGTCATTGAGGAGTTTGACGAATTTATCGATCCGGGCCATCCTCTGTCGGCCTTTACGACCCAATTGACTGGGATCACCAACGAGCACGTCCGTGGAGCCAAGCCCTTGGTGCAGGTCTTGAAGGAGTTTCAGGCCTTCTGTGAGGGAACGGTTCTTGTCGCCCACAATGCTACCTTTGACGTGGGCTTCATGAATGCCAACTACGAGCGTCATGGCTTACCAAAGATCACCCAGCCAGTCATCGATACGCTGGAATTTGCCCGCAACCTCTATCCAGATTTTAAACGGCATGGCTTGGGACCCTTGACCAAGCGCTTTGGAGTAGGCTTGGAGCACCACCACATGGCCAACTACGATGCGGAAGCAACGGGGCGCCTGCTCTTTATCTTCATCAAAGATGTCGCTGAAAAGCATGGGGTGACCAATCTCAAGGATCTGAATATCGATTTGATCGATGAGAATTCTTATAAGAAGGCCCGGGTCAAGCATGCGACTCTCTATGTCAAGAACCAGACCGGCCTTAAGAACATGTTTAAACTGGTCTCGCTGTCTGGGACCAAGTATTTCGAAGGAGTTCCACGGATTCCCAAGACCGTGCTGGACGCCCACCGCGAGGGCTTGATCCTTGGATCGGCCTGCTCAGAAGGGGAAGTCTTTGATGCGGTCATGTCGCAAGGTGTGGATGCGGCAGTCGAAGTGGCTAAGTACTATGACTTTATCGAGGTTATGCCACCGGCTATCTACGCACCTCTCATTGCCAAGGAGCAGGTCAAGGACATGGACGAGCTCCAGACCATTATCAAGAGTTTGATCGAAGTGGGGGATCGTCTCGGCAAGCCTGTTCTCGCGACAGGTAATGTCCACTATCTGGAACCGGAAGATGAGATCTATCGGGAGATCATTGTCCGTAGTCTCGGTCAAGGGGCTATGATCAACCGGACCATTGGGCACGGAGAAGATGCCCAGCCAGCGCCACTGCCAAAAGCGCATTTCAGAACCACCAATGAAATGCTGGATGAATTCGCCTTTTTGGGAGAAGACTTGGCACGCAAGATTGTCATTGAAAACACCAATGCGCTCGCAGAGACCTTTGAGCCGGTCGAAGTGGTCAAGGGGGACCTCTATACGCCATTTATCGACAAGGCCGAAGAAACAGTTGCGGAATTGACCTATAAGCGAGCCTTTGAAATCTATGGTAATCCACTTCCTGATATTGTCGATCTGCGGATTGAAAAGGAATTAACTTCTATCTTGGGGAATGGCTTTGCCGTGATTTATCTGGCATCGCAAATGCTGGTGCATCGTTCCAATGAGCGGGGCTACCTGGTTGGGTCGCGTGGATCCGTTGGGTCCAGCTTTGTGGCGACCATGATTGGGATTACCGAGGTCAATCCGCTTTCGCCTCACTATGTCTGCAGTCAGTGCCAGTACAGTGAATTCATCACAGACGGTTCTTATGGATCTGGTTTTGATATGCCGGACAAGGATTGTCCAAACTGTGACCACAAGCTCAGCAAAAACGGGCAGGATATTCCTTTTGAAACCTTCCTCGGTTTCGATGGGGACAAGGTACCCGATATCGATTTGAACTTCTCCGGGGAAGACCAGCCGAGTGCCCACTTGGATGTCCGCGATATCTTTGGGGAAGAATATGCCTTCCGGGCAGGAACGGTAGGTACGGTCGCAGCTAAGACTGCCTACGGTTTTGTCAAGGGTTATGAGCGGGACTATGGCAAGTACTACCGGGATGCCGAGGTCGAGCGCTTGGCTCTTGGTGCAGCTGGGGTCAAACGGACGACCGGTCAGCATCCAGGGGGAATCGTTGTTATTCCAAACTATATGGATGTCTATGACTTTACTCCGGTCCAGTATCCGGCAGACGATGTGACCGCTGAATGGCAGACCACTCACTTTAACTTCCACGATATCGATGAGAACGTCCTCAAGCTCGATGTCCTGGGACATGATGATCCGACCATGATTCGGAAGCTCCAAGACTTGTCAGGCATTGATCCAAATGATATCCCTATGGATGATCCAGGGGTTATGGCCCTCTTTTCTGGGACAGAAGTGCTAGGGGTGACAGCCGAGCAGATTGGAACGCCGACAGGGATGTTGGGGATTCCAGAGTTTGGGACCAACTTTGTTCGGGGCATGGTCGAAGAGACCCATCCGACGACCTTCGCAGAGTTACTTCAGCTCTCTGGTCTGTCTCACGGTACCGACGTGTGGTTGGGAAATGCCCAAGACTTGATCAAGGCGGGCATTGCCGATCTATCGACCGTTATCGGGTGTCGGGACGACATCATGGTTTACCTCATGCACGCGGGTCTCAAGCCTAAGATGGCCTTTACCATCATGGAGCGCGTGCGGAAAGGCATGTGGCTCAAGATCTCAGAAGAAGAGCGCAATGGCTACATCCAAGCCATGAAGGAAAACAATGTTCCTGAATGGTACATCGAGTCCTGTGGGAAGATCAAGTACATGTTCCCTAAAGCCCATGCGGCGGCCTATGTTATGATGGCCCTTCGTGTGGCCTACTTTAAGGTGCATCATCCACTTTATTACTACTGTGCTTACTTCTCGATTCGGGCCAAGGCTTTTGACATCAAAACCATGGGGGCAGGCCTTGAGGCCGTGAAAGCGCGGATGAAGGAAATTGCTGAGAAACGTAAGAACAACGAAGCTTCCAACGTAGAGATCGATCTCTACACCACCCTTGAGATTGTCAATGAGATGTGGGAGCGGGGCTTCAAGTTTGGCAAGCTAGACCTCTATCGCAGTCAGGCGACAGAATTCTTGATTGATGGGGATACCCTGATTCCACCATTTGTCGCTATGGATGGTCTGGGTGAGAACGTTGCCAAGCAAATCGTGCGGGCGCGTGAAGAAGGAGAATTCCTTTCTAAGACCGAGCTCCGGAAGCGTGGCGGTGTTTCGTCTACCCTGGTTGAAAAGATGGATGAGATGGGTATTCTTGGCAATATGCCGGAGGATAACCAGTTGAGCCTCTTTGATGATTTGTTCTAGAAACAAAGGAGGAGAACATGAAGTTAGAAATTTTTGCAGAAGACAAACCAGCTGAAAAAGTCTTTGAGTACAAGCTAGAAGTGGCAGACAATGTGCTGCTCCTTTCCACTGCCATGCTCTCAGGAGCAATTGCTCTAGCCGGCTTATTTTCAGCCTTGAAAGATTAACTGACAGCCTCTATTTTCCTTTTGAAAATAGAGGTTTTTCAGTCCTTTCAGATCTGATAAGTGTTTTCTTTGGCACGGGATTGTGTTACAATTTTTAGTAACGATTGTTTATGACAAGGAAATAGAAAAACAATGGATGTTCTTCCAAAAAGAGGAAATAGAGGAGAAGCGCGTGGCAAGATATTTAGTAGGGCCTTACAACAATAGTTGGAACTTTATGGATGCGATTGAAAAAGCGCAGGATGGGGATACCATCGAGTTTGAAAATGGGTATGTCTTTCAATGGCCGACAAATAAAGTGATCGAGATCGACAAGAACCTTCATTTTGTGGGGCATGTGGTCCCAAATCCAAATGGCAATGGGCGCATGTTTAACAACACGATTGAGGCTTCCTTCCGATTTGTAGAGGGAGCTCAGGTGACATTTGAAGATCTGTGGTTTAAAGTTGGTGGGAATTATACTACCTTGCTCTTATGGAATAGCTCAGATATCACCTGTAAACAGGTCTATTTTGAAGCAACCACTCCAACAAATAATGAATTTTTTATCTATATGGATACGCATTCGAAGTTGACACTGGAAGGAGTCGGGATGAAGGTTCCGGAAAAACACCAAAGTGCCATCGGAATGTCAGCATCAGAATTGTCTATTCGCAATTCAACGATCTTTTCTAAGATTGATCTGTCAGAAGGATCTAAATTGACCTTAGAAAATGTCCATATTGAAAAATTTGGGAATAATACGATCCATGCCAAGGACTCAGAAGTGATTGCAAAAAATTCAACGATTACAGGCGGGGATCTGGAAAAGGATTTTCCACCAGTTTGGTTGAGGAATGTCATCTGGGAGTCTGAAAACTGTAAAATTGAGCTACCTACCGGTACTGGGGTCTGTCTTGATAATAATGTTCAATTCAATTCGGATTCGGATCGTATAACCTCCATCAATTCATTCAATAGTATGATCCGAGCTCACCAGGCTACATTTACAGAATTTTTATGCGTCTATGAAGAGTCCTTTGCTTCCCTGACTGGAGAAACAACCTTCTTGAATGAGAATGCCGAAACCATTTCATTTGGCGTTTTTGATGATGGTGTGCTGATGGCTGAGCATATGATTTGTCATAAGATTGCGGATCCTAATATACGGCTTCAAGGTGGAGCCTTTGCGAAGGTGGGCACCATGACCTATAAGCAAGGGGATGCGCGTGATCTGACCAAGGAAATCGAGGATGACTGTGATTATCTTGTTGGCAGAGAAGTGGCGAAGGGAAATGCGCAAGTCGTTCCTACGGGACAGGCGACGGATGCAACGGTGGCTCCAACCACCGCAAGAGACTCTGGACCAGAGAAGAAACAAGATGCTCTTCAAGAACTCAATAGCCTGATTGGTCTTGAAAAAGTCAAACATGAGATCAAGAAAATGATCAACATGGTGGAATTTAACAAGAAACGAATCGCCAGTGGCAAGGCACCTGAAAAGCAAACCTTGCATGCTGCCTTTATGGGAAATCCTGGTACAGGGAAAACCACTGTGGCCCGTCTGTTGGGACAAGTGCTCTTTGATGCGGGTGTCCTCTCAGGGGAAGAATTCCGTTTCGTGGAAGCAACGGAGTCCGATCTGATTTCTTCGAATATTGGAGGAACGGCTGAACAGACCCAAGCCCTGCTTGAAAAAGCGCGAGGAGGCATTCTCTTTATTGATGAAGCCTATAGCTTGGATAAAAAGGACAGCGGTGCGGACTTTGGGATCGAGGCGATCAATACCATCCTCAAATTTATGGAGGACAATCGTGACGACATCATGATTATCTTTGCCGGCTATACCAAGGAAATGGAGGAGTTCTTAAAGACCAATCCAGGCCTTCGTTCTCGGGTACCAAATAATTTCATCTTTGAAGATTTCACAGGAGATGAGATTGTCCAACTAGGTGAAATGATCCTGAGCAAAGGAGACTACAAACTCGAAGACCGGGATTACTATGCGCGGCATGTTAAACGGGCTTATGATGGCTCGCTAGATAAGAGCAATGGTCGCTGGATCCGTAACCTGGATGAGCAATTGACCAAGACCATGGCAGATCGGGTGGTGGCCCAAGGTTCTGACGATATTGAGACCATCCTCAATAGCGATATTGATGCTGTTCTTAACCAAGGTAAGTATCAAGCAGGAGCCGACAAGGAAGAAGATGGGATGGCTGCCCTCAACCGTTTGGTTGGAATTGCTAAGGTGAAAGAGCAAGTTGAACAATTCGTGGCCATGGCTGAGTTCAACCAAAAACGGGCTGAACAAGGTGGCATCGTTGAAGATACGACCTTGCACTCTCTCTTTCTTGGAAACCCCGGTACAGGGAAAACGACTGTGGCCCGCATTTTGGGTAATATCCTCTTCCAAAAGGGGGTTATCAAGCAGAAGAAGTTTATCGAAGTATCCCGGAGCAATCTGGTTGGAGGCTACCAAGGTCAAACAGCCTTGAAGACGCGCGAAGTCCTAGAAAGTGCACTGGGTGGAGTCCTCTTTATCGATGAGGCCTATACGCTTTATACCGGTTTAAATGACGATTTTGGGAAGGAAGCCTTGGACGAAGTCCTCAAATTTATGGAGGATCACCGCCGCGATATCGTCATTATCTTTGCTGGTTACACGAAAGAGATGCACGACTTCTTGCAGGTCAATTCAGGTCTACAAAGCCGGATCCCAACTACATTTGATTTTGAAGACTACAGCCCAGATGAGATCGTGGAGATCGGTTTGTTAGGATTGCGTAAGCAAGGTTACCAGGTCAATGAAGCCCTTTATGGAGAGATTGTGAAAGGGAATTATATGCGTGCCAATGACCATAGTAATGGTCGCTGGGTCCGCAATCTCAATGAAAAACTCTTGCGCCAAGTATCAACTCGGGTAACCCGTGAAGGTAGTACAGACTACAATTCCATTTTGGATCAAGATTTGGAAGCTTTGAGAGAGAATAGCAGTTCAGAGCAACCCCATACCGTGGATGATCAAGGCTATGTTCTTCCTTAAGCTGAAGGAACAAGAAAAAAGAGGCTGGGACAAAAGTCCTAGCCTCTCAATTATTTTTGGATTGTCGAGCAAGACGCAGTGGTTGAGTGGGCTCTACTACGCTGATTTCATCAGCTTTTACAGCCCTACTCAACTGTGCGGAG
>NZ_JAQFJL010000014.1:0-59061 GCF_030440045.1 Streptococcus sp. SP8
TGTAAACTATATTGACTATTACAACAACAAACGAATTAAGGTAAAACTAAAAGGACTTAGTCCTGTGCAATACAGGACTAAATCCTTAACTTAAATTATTTGTCTAACTTTTTGGGGTCAGTACAAAGTATGGGAGTTCCATTTCCCTTTTATCCCTTCATACACCACATCAGAGGGTGAATTTAGTACCAAACATTGAACGTCATTAAAAATGTTCTCCTCAGCTAAAACTAACTCTGCTCCCTTAGAACGTCCATAGATTCCAATTCTTTCACTATCTACTTGATGATGCTGACGTAGATAATCCTTTGCTTCCACAAGGCACTCTAAAGGAATACGTTCCAAATGTTTTGGCAACCCCTCTAAACCAAAGTAGGCAACTGCTAGGCAAATATAACCTCTAGAAGATAGAAGCTGAGCTATATTCTGTGCCTTTTCAATCCTTCCTTCACTACCGCTCACAATAATCAATGCTGGTGCTTTTATTGCCTTTTGATCATAAAAGAGTCTCCCTTGAAAATGTTTCCCATAAATATCTTGATGACTAATTTGCAAACTCATGTAATGTCTTGTGAAAGTTCTCTCTGCGACGACAGTATTACCTTGTATAATTTTGATTTCCACAAAAAAGTGATCTAATAAGGGAATTTTAGAAAGAGAGTTTGGAAGTTTCTTTTTCCTATTGGTCAAGGGCTTAGCATTAAAGAATAACCCCATTGTTGCAATATCTTCATAAGAGCCAGAACAAGATGGAGTTTGTGAAATATCAATAATACCATTCTTATCTGATACAAAAGTCGCTGTTGATTTCCATAAAACATTATGAGCTAAAAGCATAGGAGCATTGATACAATAATAATCAGTTAGGTACATCTCGACTCGATATGTTTCTCTTGGTTTTAAGCCATTGATGACAATATTAAAAGATTCGTCTGCTAACTCAGACTCTGAGATCAGTTCAATTTGTATATTCATATCTTCCTCTTTTTTGTTAATGTGATTAACAATGTAGTTTTAAAATTACCGTGATTTTTACCACGGTAATTCTCGCCATACCTGTTCAACATCATCCATCAGTTTCATAACTATTTGAAGGTCCTCATCACTATAGTTTCTTAAAACTGAAAAAATGGCTTTTTCAATATGTTCTTGCTGCTCTTTATGGATGTTAAAAACTTCAACCCCTTTTTTGGATAATATCAGATATTTATTTTTTTCATTATCCTGTACAAATTCAAAAGTAACGAGGTCTTTCTTGGTTAAACGTCTAACACTCTGAGTAATAGCGCTCCTTGATACTTCAAGTAACTCAGATAATTTCACTAGATTCACAGGCTGATTCCGACCTATTAGATCAATCAAATGGACTTCATTAATAGTGATTGATTTATCAATACTATTCCTATGCTGATCCTTTTTCAACCGTTCAAAGTCTAAAATAAAGCTGTTAAAACGATTATTAAACTTATGCAGTTCTTTCTTATTCATAGCTTCCTTCTTTTTGTTAATGATATTAACAAAATATCGTTTTCTTGTCAAGAAGAGTCAAAAATCCTCCAGAACTTAGCTCTGAAGGACTTTTAAATTTATTTCGTTACGATATTTACAAGCTTGGTTGGCTCAAACAGTTTGGGAAACTGTTTGAGGTTGGAAATCAGCAAATAAATTGGTTATTTTACAACAATATTAACCAATTTATTTGGTACCGCAATCACTTTCACAATTTCTTTGCCATCAATCTCTGCTTTGACTTTGTCGTCAGCCAGAGCGACTTCTTGCAATTCTTCGCGTGAAAGGTCTTTTGCGACCATGAGTTTGGCACGGACTTTACCTTTGATTTGAACGACGATTTCGATTTCGTCTTCAACCAATTTACTTTCGTCCCATGTTGGCCAAGCCACATAAGAGATAGACTCGCCTGTTGCTGTGACTGTTTGCCAGAGTTCTTCTGCCAAGTGAGGCGCAAATGGAGCGATCAATTGGATAAAGCCTTTGGCGTAGTCTACATAAAGTTTATCTTCCTTGTTAGCCGCATTGACAAAGACCATGAGCTGAGCAATGGCTGTGTTGAATTTCATAGACTCAATTTGCTCAGTGACAGCCTTAACAGTTTCGTTGTAAACCTTGTCTAGAGCGCCATTGTTTTCCGCAACGATTTCTTTGGTAGTGATCAAACGGTACACACGGTCGAGGAACTTACGGCTTCCTTCCAGACCTTCTTCAGACCAAGCAATAGAAGCATCGAGTGGTCCCATGAACATTTCATAGACACGAAGGGTATCGGCACCGTATTGTTCCACCACATCGTCTGGGTTGACCACATTCTTGAGGGATTTAGACATCTTAGCTGGTGCTTGCTCCAACTCTTCCCCTGTTTCCACATGGAAGAAGGAACCGTCACGTTTTTCAACCTTGTCAGTTGCCACAAGCGCGCCACGGTGGTCACGATAGCTTGTTCCCAAGATCATTCCTTGGTTAAAGAGTTTTTGGAATGGCTCCTTAGTTGGAACGACACCTAAATCATAGAGGAACTTGTGCCAGAAACGAGCGTAAAGCAAGTGAAGCACGGCATGTTCTGCACCACCTACGTAGATATCGACTGGCAACCATTGTTTGAGGAGGTCCTCATCAGCCAATTTCTCTGTGTTGTGTGGATCGATATAGCGGAGGTAGTACCAACTTGAACCGGCCCATTGTGGCATCGTATTGGTTTCACGACGACCTTTGACGCCATCTTCACGAGTCACTTCCAGCCAGTCGGTCAAGTTAGCTAGTGGGCTTTCCCCAGTACCTGAAGGGCGGATGTCCTTAGTTACTGGCAAGACAAGTGGGAGGTCACTTTCTGGAACAGCTGTTGAAGTGCCGTCTTCCCAATGAATGATTGGGATTGGTTCACCCCAGTAACGTTGACGGCTAAAGAGCCAGTCACGGAGACGGTAGGTAACTTTTTCTTGACCGAAGCCTTTTTCTTCCAACCAAGCCACGATTTTAGCAATTGCTTCTTCTTTGTTAAGACCGTTCAAGAAGTCTGAGTTGACGTGAAGGCCATCTTCTGTGTAAGCAGCTTCTGCTACATTTCCACCTTCCAACACTTCTACAATTGGAAGTCCGAATTGTTTAGCAAATTCCCAGTCACGTTGGTCGTGAGCTGGAACAGCCATTACCGCACCTGTACCATAGCTAGCAAGAACGTAGTCCGCAATCCAGATTGGAATTTCTTTACCGTTGACAGGGTTGATAGCATAAGCACCAGTCCAAACCCCTGTTTTTTCCTTAGCAAGGTCTGTACGAGCCAAGTCTGATTTAAGGCTGGCTTGGTGTTTGTAGTCCGCTACAGCTTGGGCCTGTTCTGGACTTGTGATAGCATCTACCAAGTCATGCTCAGGAGCCAAAACAGTGAAGGTCGCACCAAAAAGGGTGTCAGGACGAGTGGTAAAGACTGTGAATTCCTTGTCTGTCCCTTTTACCTTGAAAGTGACATTGGCACCAGTTGATTTCCCGATCCAGTTGCGTTGCATGTCCTTGATAGACTCTGGCCAGTCAAGGTCATCCAAGTCATTGAGCAAGCGCTCTGCATAGGCAGTGATTTTAAGCATCCATTGGCGCATTGGTTTACGGACAACTGGATAGCCACCACGCTCAGATGTTCCATCTGGAAGTACTTCTTCGTTGGCGATAGCTGTTCCCAATTCTTCCACCCAGTTGACTGGCACTTCTGCTTCATAGGCCAAACCTTTTTCGTAAAGCTTAGTGAAGATCCATTGCGTCCATTTGTAGTAGTTTGGATCTGTTGTGTTGACTTCACGGTCCCAGTCGTATGAGAAGCCAAGCGCATTGATTTGGCGTTTGAAGTTAGCAATGTTTTCTGCCGTGAATTCCGCTGGGTCATTTCCTGTATCCATAGCGTATTGCTCTGCAGGCAAACCAAAAGCATCCCAGCCCATTGGGTGAAGGACGTTGTAGCCTTGTGCACGTTTGAAACGGCTGAGGATATCAGTCGCTGTGTAGCCTTCTGGGTGTCCTACGTGAAGACCCGCTCCAGATGGGTAAGGGAACATGTCAAGCGCATAAAACTTAGGTTTTGAGGCATCTGTTCCTGTCTTAAAAGTGTGATGGTCAGCCCAGTATTTTTGCCACTTAGGCTCGATTTCTTTATGATCGTAAAAACTCATAGCGTCTCTCCAATTTTCGTGATGCTCCTATTATACCATTTTTAGGCGATTTTTAAAGGTTCCGGCAAAGAAAAAGAGACTGGGCAAAAACTGTCCAGCCTTCGATGCTTGATAGAAATAACAGTATGACGCAGTGGTTGATTGGCATCTTTGTTCGCTTTTTAAGCTCCAAAGATGACCTAATCAACTGTGCGGGGGTGGGAAAACGAACTCTTTTCATCCAGTCCGAGTTCTTTCCCACTCCCCCTTCCTGTTTTCGCTAAGAAAAGTCTATTTCACATGCTTTTCAAGTTCTTCTTGCGCTTTTTTATTGGATTTTTCTTTTTCTTTCTTCCATTGTTCACGCGCTTTGTCATAGTCTTTCGCCGCTTCGACCTTGTCTTGAACTTCTAAATACTTATAGTTAAAGGTTTGACCCTTGTGGCCTGTCCAAGCAAAGGCTGCAGAGTATGGTACAGTTTTACGAACGACTGGAGAAGCTCCATCTGAATGGATCGGAATCAAGAGGGCACTATCGGTCAACCAAGCTTGAGCGGCAGCATATTTTTCGTAACGCTTGTTCACATCTTTGGTTTCATTGTGCGCATCTTCGATCAATTGATCATATTCATCAAAACCAGCTGCTTTTGCGGCTGCATTATCCGTACCAGCATCGAATCCAAAGTAAGAATTGGCGTTTTCGCCGGATTTACCACTAGTGATGTCGATGTAAGAAGATGGGTCCGTATAGTCTGGTCCCCAACCCAAGTTATTGTTCAAATCCCAGTCTTGTTGCGAAGCACTTTCAGCAAAGTAGGTAACCCGTTGCAGATCATCCTCAGAAATCATATTCAAATCAATGACAATATTTTCTGCTCCCAATGTAGACTCAACTGATTGTTTAAAGGATTGGGCCTGTTTAATTCCTTCCGTATAAGTAGAAGAAGTTGGAAGGTCCAAATGAATTGGGAATTCAACTCCTTGAGCCTGCAAGTCTGCCTTGGCTTTGGCAAACTCTTCTTTGGCCTTGTTTGGATTGTAGAGGGTGTCTTTTCCATCTGCGACAGAGACCCCTTTCCATTCATCCCCATAAGCTTCCAAGTCTTTTTCTACTGCATCACCAAATTGTTTGCCATCGATTTGGACAAAGTTTGGTGGCGTAAAGGTATTACGGATAACCTTATTGGCACCCGCTTCCCCGTTAGTTTGCGCTACATAAGCCTTGCGGTTGAAGGCAAACATAATGGCTTGACGGAAGTCTTTATTTAAGATTGCTTTCTTAGTTGAAGTCTTTTGAGCATCAGTAGTCTTCTTTGTGATTTCATAAGCCTGACGGTCAATATTGAAGGAAAGATTATAGGTTGAGGAACCTTGGTCAGTAAAGACGATATCGTCCTTATGCTTCTTCTCTACACTCTTAAAGTTGGAACCATTTGGGAAAACACGGGCAACTGTATAGTCGCCGTTATCAAACCCACGAATCAAGGATTCTGAGTCTTGTCCATCATAATAGGTCAGCTTCACTTTACTGATCTTAACATTATCTGCATCCCAGTATGTTGGGTTCTTTTCCAATATCGCAGAAGATTTAGAAGTGATGGACTTGATCAAATAAGGACCGCAGTAGAGGATACTAGATGGAGAAGTTCCTTGACCATAGTCATCTCCTTTAGATTTCAGGAATTCTTCATTGACTGGCATCAAGATCCCCATCGTAGTCTTAGAATTCCAGAAACTTTCTGGTTGGCTCAAGGTATATTGAACGGTATAATCATCAATAGCCTTTACTCCAACAGTTGAGAAATCAGATGTTTTCCCTGATACATAATCATCCAAGCCTTTGACAGATTTTTGGACCAAGTAAATCGCTTGTGATTTCTTGTCTGCCGCGTGTTTGAGACCTGTGACAAAGTCTTGGGCTTTGACTTCTCCATATTCTTCCCCTTCAGAAGTCATCCATTTGACCCCTTTACGGAGTTTATAAGTATAGGTCAAGCCATCCTTGGAAACAGTCCAGTCTTTAGCAAGCGATGGGATCAAGTTCCCGTACTTGTCCACTTCCAACAAGCCATCTATCGCATTTCCTGTAAACTCGGAAGTCGATTTTTTATTAGAAATCGAGTAGTCTAAGGTATCTGGATCCTGGGTATAGACATAGCTATAGGTCTGACCACCAGAGCTAGTAGATTTCCCTCCTGAGCAGGCTGCCAGTACACCAGCTGATAAAAGCAGAGCGCTGGTCGCTAAGAGTACCTTCCCTTTGTTCATATAAATCACCTCATTGTAAAAAATGTTATACTCAATTTAAATTATAGCACTTTCTAGGGAAATGTAAACGCTTTTACTGCGAAATTATTCTATTTTTCCTTTATTTTTTCAATTTCTACTTTTTCTAAAATTTTTTCAAGTTGAATCCCTGGCCTGTATGATATAATGGAATCTATGAATTATGTGAGACATTTACACAAACGACTAAAACGCAGCCTCTTGTCCCTCCTTGTAGGAGTCTTGACATTAGGCCCTATTTCCACTGCTTTTGCGGATGACATCTACCAGCAAGAAGATGTCATGAAAATCGCAGCTGATGCTGGACTGGTATTGGACGATTTTTACAAGCCTAAGGCTGACATCGTCATCGACGCCAATACTGGAGCCATTTTGTACGGAGACAATATCGACACGGTCCGGGACTCCGGAAGCATGGCCAAACTCATGAGTGCCTATGTGGTCTTTCGGGCCCTTAAGGAAGGCAAGATCAAATATGATACCGTGGTCACAGCAACAGAGGCAGACCAAGCCATCTCGGAAAACAATCTGTTAAGTAACTCACCTATTGTAGCTGGTGTTGACTACAAGGTATCTGAATTGATCAAGATGCTCTTTGTTCCATCTTCTAGTGCGGCCGTGATTATGCTCGCCAACGCCGTCACTGACAATGATCCCGATAAGTTTTTGGACTTAATGAATCAGTACGCACAAGAAATGGGGATGAGCCATACAAAATGGCACAATCCAAATGGGGCGATGATTTCGGTCCTTCAGGGCTACTACAATCCTCAGCGCTACGATGTCAATGCCAATAACGAAATTACAGCGCGGGACATGTCTATTCTGGCTTATCACATCGTAAACGACCTGCCAGAAATGTTGGAATACACCAAGCAAGCTCATACTACCATCATGGAAGGTACCCCCTACGAGCAAAGCTATGATAACTACAATACTTCCCTCGAAGGTGGAAAGTTCGCCCTTAAAGGAACAGATGGACTCAAAACTGGATCCAGCCCGACTGCTGACTACAACTACACCGCGACAACCAAGCGGGGGAAACAGCGGATTATCGAAGTCATTTTGGGGGTTGGAAACTACGATGTCGAGATCGCCGAAAGTTACCGCAATCAAATCGGGAATACCTTGGCTGAGAAAATGTTCGCAGACTACCAGTATAAAAAAATCCTTTCTGCAGGCGATCATACCATCGACGGGAAGACAATTCACTTGAAGCAAGACTTCTATGCGACCGTTAAGAAGGGGACGAAGCCAGCCCTTAAACTGGAAGACAACCGCCTAGTCGTTCAGAACGGCTTGCAACAGGTATCTCCAAGTATTAAAGCGGGAGTGGCCGTAAGTGAGTCTAAAACAACGACCTCTAGCAGTAAAAGCAAGGGACTCGATGTTATGTGGCTCTTCTGCTTCCTGCCTGCCGGAATTTTATACCTGATCTTTAAACAAACCGATCCAAAAAGAAGAAAATAGAAAAAGAACTCCCATTACCATAAGGTATGGGAGTTCTTGGTTTGTCGACAAAGTCATCTTAGAAACTTTCCTTAGGTGAGTACGGACGTCAGCGAACTTCGAAGAAGTTCCATGACTTAGTTTTGGACCTAAAGTTCCAAAACTCCCGAGTGCTAGAAACAATCGTGTTTCTAGCACTTTTCTCACGGCGGAAAGTTCCTAAGCATTTTTTAATGAGCCTTAAAAAGTATCTAATTTTAATTTTTTAGGCATCCATTAGTTTGTTTGATGTAAAAAATCAGTTTGTCTACATTATCTGTGAATGACAGATATTGATTTAGTCTAAACCTTGAACGTAGGCATCTACTGCTACGATGGCTTGGGCAATATCAGAAGCCTTCACTTCAAATGGCATTTGATGGATGGTTTCTCCTTCGATGGTGGCCTGTTGGCCAACCTTGAGAAGATCTTCATAACTTGCAGTTTCAAGATGCATTTCTTTCAGAGTGGTTGGCATACCGATTTGTTGATAGAAACGAATGTATTTATTCAATTCTTCCTTAGGACGGTTTTCTAAGAACAATTGAACTAACGTTCCGTAGGCTACTTTTTCACCGTGAGTCAAATGGTGGATGTCCCCAGTAAGGGCTGTAAAGCCATTATGGATGGCATGGGCAGCTGCTAATCCACCACTTTCAAACCCAATACCACTAAGAAGGGTATTGGCTTCAATGATGTTTTCAAGAGCAGGGGTTACGACTTTGGCTTCACAAGCAGCCATGGCTTGGAGTCCATCAGCAAATAAGGTTTCTTCACAACGTTGTGCAATGGCGACACCCGCTAAGGTTTGTCGTTGACCCAACATGGTTTTTCCATTGGCTTGCATTACCGCACGCGCTTCGACCCAAGTCGCTAATCCATCTGCGATTCCAGAAGCGAGCAAACGTTTTGGTGCTTGAGAGATGACTTTGCTATCCACCAAGACCAATTCTGGGTTTTTAGAATAGAAAATATAGCGAGCAAAGGCACCTTCATCCGTGTAGATAACTGACAAAGCGGAAACGGGAGCATCTGTAGAGGCAATGGTAGGGGCAATCACAACTGGTGATTTTAAAAGATCGGCAATAGCTTTCGCACTATCGATGGTCTTTCCTCCACCAAGTCCAATGACCAAATCACAGCCATTTTCTTCTGCCAAACTAACCACACGATTGATTTCGTTATCAGAAGCTTCTCCATTAAAGAAGACTGGCAAGACTGTAAATCCATACCGAAGGAGATATTTTTCAAATCGTTCTCCTACGATTTCATAGACTACTGAGTCGCATAGTAATACAGGATGACTCCCCAGTTCTAAAATAGGTTTTGCATTTTCAAATAAGGCATTTTCCCCTTGAATGTAACGTGACGGACTTGCAAAATTTCTCATATACTCCTCCTTTATCAAATTATATTCTGATGATGAATAGCTGACCAATCATTTGCAAAATCATTCACCGCTTTTTCAATTGACGGCATTCCAAAAGCCGCTTCAAAGACATCAGCCCCAGCAGTGATAGCTTGTGCCCCTTCTTTGAATGCTCGATTGACTTGACCGACATTCTTAAAGGATGCTGCTAGAATTTTGCTTGATGAATGATTTTTTTCGATTGAATCTGCCAATTGTGCTATTACCTGTGCTGAATCAATATTCAAGTTCTCCATTCGATTATAATAGGGAGCAAGGTAATCTGCGCCTGCTTCAATAGCCAAAAGACCTTGAAATACAGTATAAATTGCGGTTGCAGTAATTTTATAACCTTCTGATTTTAATGTTTTGATAGCTGCCAACCCCTCAGGAGTAACCGGAACTTTAATAAAAACATTTCCGCCACATTCTTGTCGAATTTTCGCAGCATCTTTTAAAATACCGTCATAATCTTTCGCAACAACTTGCACATGGATAGAAGGAGCTTCACCAATGATCTCCCGAACCTCATGAATCCGTTTAAAGAAATCGATTTCTCCTTCTTTTTTGGCAATTGTTGGGTTAGAGGTTACCCCAGCAAGAGGTAACACTCGAGCCCATTTTTTTATTTCATTTATATTTAAAGTATCAAGCATAAATTCCATATACATACCTCTTTACTATAGAGTATGCTCTGTCCGTCCAATAATATCATCTTGTGTAGCTCTTGATAGTACATTGAAGAAAGCTGAGTAGCCTGCAACACGTACAATTAAGTCACGGTGTTTTTCCGGATGTTTTTGAGCATCTAATAACGTTTCTCTAGAAACCACATTATATTGAATATGGTATCCATGTAGACGATTAAAGAACGTACGGAGTAAAGCAATAAGTTTTAATTTATCTTCTTCTTTGGCTAAAGTTTGTGGGTTTACTTTTTGGTTCAGTAAAACACCACCAACTATTTCATCTGTTGGCAATTTAGAAACTGATTTTAGAACAGATGTTGGGCCATGTTGGTCCATATTGTGGGATGGAGAGCATCCTTCTGCTAGTGGAGTTCCAGCATTACGACCGTCCGGAGTAGCTAATGTTCCACGACCTTGTCCTACATTGGCTGAAATAGAAGATGTACCTGAGTAACGGATACCACCGATTGGCCCACGTCCATAGCGAGTATTTGGATATTTAGCAATTTCATCCACATAAATATCGTATGCTTCTCGAACTAAGCTGTCTGCATAGTCATCATCGTTTCCATACTTCGGTGCATCATGGATAAGCATCTCTTGGATTTCTTTTCCACGTTCGCCCTCGTAATCGGTTTCCAGAGCATGCCATAGCTCTTGTGGTGTTAAGCGCCCTTCTTCAAATACCAGTTTCTTGATCGCTGCAAGCGAATCGGATAAGTTTGCAATACCCACTTGTAAACCAGAAATATAATCGTAGACAGCCCCACCTTCTTTTAGGTGTTTTCCACGTCCAATACAGTCATCTGTCAAAGCTGAACAGAGGATATCTGGCACTTCTCTTTCAAGAGATAGGTCGATAGAGTTTTCTACGATCACACTCATGCGGGTTAAGTGGCGTAAGGTCTTGTCCCATGCTGTTTGCAATTCATCGAAGCTCTTCATGTCTTTAAAATGACCAAAGCTTGGTGCAAAGCGCTTGCCAGAAGCAGGATCGATTCCGTCATTCATCGTAATGAGCAAAACTTTAGGGAAGTTCATATAACTCATACCTGTACAGCGATATCCCCACTTACCTGGAACAGCTGTTTCTACACAACCAATTGCACTGTAATCATAAGCATCTTCTTCAAGCACGCCTTTTGAAATAAAGGATGGAATAATGATCTCATCATTATTGAAAGCAGGCATACCGAATCCGAGCTTCATAACTTCAATACATTCGTTCATGAAGCGGGCATCCAAACCAGCATGGTAACGAACAGTTAAGTTTGGTTGAGGAAGGTGAGTTTGAGCAACAGACTTCAACACTAAATAAGACAATGGGTTAACAGCGTCTTTCTTATCACGCGTTTGACCACCAATCGTAACATTTTGATAAAGCGGACTACCTGCAGATGAGAAGGTATGTGCTTGACTACGTACTTTGTTAATTGTAATAGTCTTAATCCAAAGGTTGGTCAAGCGTTCAACAATACTCTCTTCAGTTTCCCGTCCACTTTCCAAATCAGCTTTAACGTATGGATACATATATTGGTCAAAACGGCCATATGAAAGTGAGTGTCCATTTGATTCAATCTGAAGAATACATTGGATAAACCAAACAGACTGAACAGCCTCTGCAAATGTACTTGCAGGCTCGTATGGAACTTTTGAGCAAATCTCTGCAATTTCAAGCAATTCCTTCTTACGTTCAGGAGTTGCTGTCTCAGCAAGTTGTTTAGCAAGTTCAACAAATCGTTGAGCATAGGTCTTAACAGCATCAACTACGATAAAGATAGAATCGTAAAAATGGTACTTATCAATGCTAGCTGGATCCGTTAGATCTAGGGCTGCTTTAGCTTGGCGGGCTCTTTCTTCAAAACCTTTCAAGCCATATTGCAATAATTTTTGATAATTGACTGCTAAGTGGGCATCTCCTGAATTCATCTTCCCTTCCATACCGAAGAATCCTGTTTCCATATAGACAGATACTTCTTCAGGTAGAAGAGCTCCAGCTCTTGCACGTAAGTTATTATTTTCCCAGAACGGTGCGATACTACGGAGCTGCTCTTTCGTTTCTTCCGTAATATAGAAGACGTCACCATCCCGCTTTTCAAAAAGATCCAATTCCTTCAGAACGAACTCTAAAGTATATTCTGGGAAGATCGGAGCATCTTTATTAGAGGATGCTTGGTTTCCAGCAATCATGGATTCATCCTCAATATAGATTGTCATATTTTCAAGAATCTCTTTCAACATATAGGCACGTTTAAGAACATTTGGTTGTTCCTTATAACGATCATATGCCTTAGTTGCAAGAACGGCACGTTCAGCGTCGATATAAGGCTTCTTGTTTAAGACATCTTCACGATACTTATTCATGCGTTCAGTGAGGCTTCCAAAATATTCTGTTTTAATGCTTGTACTTGCTACTTCTACTTGTTTCATTTTTTCAAAACCTTTCTTTTGAAATTATTTTGTTTTCTTTCGTAACTATAGTAGCATTAAATTTTACGAATTTCAATGAATTATGGATAATACCTATAAATTCTATTCTAGTCGCACATCTGTGCACTCCTAATAAACGCACTATTTTTCAGCTTGTAATTCGTTGTTATAGGCAAGATTATCTTGGAATTTGAAGAATGGGAAATATACGACAGTCGAGGTTGCAAGAACCAGCACTTGAACGAAAGCACCTTGCCAACCTCCAACCATAAATCCAGAAATAATGGCTGGTGTACTCCAAGGAAGGGTCACACCTGAGAATGGATGCATGAACCCAATAGCAATTGAAGTATAAACAATTATCGCTGCTAAAATTGGAACGATAATAAATGGAAGGAACATCACTGGGTTCATTACAATTGGGAAGCCAAATACGACGGGTTCATTAACATTGAAGATTGCAGGAAAAGCTGCAACTTTCCCAAGTGCCTTATATTGTTTTGACTTAGCAGCAAATAACATAGCAATAACCAAACCAAAGGTTATACCTGATCCAGACAAAATAAGGAAACTATCTAGGAATTGTTGAGTTACAATGTGAGCACCATTTTCAACGGATAGCTTCCCAGCTGCCAACATTGATTTATTGGCATCCAGGTTAGAAAGTAGCAAGGCTGTTACTACACCATTGACAACTGATTGTCCGTGCACACCAAACCACCACAAGAACGAAATAAAGAAGGCAATTCCAATCGCTCCGTAAAGTGATCCTGTTAGACCTTGTAGAGGAACCTGAATGACATCATAGATCATTTCAATGAAAGTACCGCCACTTGTCACTACTTTTGATACGATATAGACAATCATTGATAGTAAGAAAATCACGAAAGCAGGAATCATCGCTTCAAATTGTTTGGCAATGGCTTGAGGTACTTGTTCTGGCATTTTAATAACAATGTGTCTTTGGATAAACACAGTATAAATCGCACCAACTACCAGACCTATAATAATAGCCCCGATAATCCCTTGACCACCAAACCATACTTTTGCAATGGCATCACCAATTGGTTCTCCCTTAGCTGGTACATAAGAAGATTTTAACAAGATAAAGTATGAAGATAGGGACAAAACTCCTGCTGGCAAGGGTTCTACTCCACTGTTTTTAGCATATGAATAACCAATGGAGAAGCATGAAATTAAGCCCATGATGGCGAATGTTCCTGAATAAACCTGCATAAATGGCTCTGTCCACGTATCGCCAAATACACTAGCAATAGCCTGATTAAGGCCTTCAAATGGTAATTGCCCAATAATCAGGAACAAACTACCAACTACCGTTAATGGAAGGATCGCTAACATCCCATCTTTAAGAGCAATAATTCCTTTCAAGTTTACAAACCGCATGATTGGAGCGATAATTTTCTGAGAATTAAAATTAGACATGGGAAGCCTCCTTATTTTTCTCCTAGCAATTCTAGAGCTAGATTTAGTACTTTCTTACCATCCAACATCCCATAATCTGCCATAGGGATGACAGCAATAGGAATATGGTTTGCCTCACAAATCGCTTTTGATTTATCCAAAGTATAAGCTACTTGAGGGCCCAACAAAGCGACATCGATTTCAGGAGCAAAATCTGCTAATTTCGCTTGAGAATAGGCATCGATTTCAGCATCAATCCCTAATTCCTTAGCCGCCACCTTCATATTATTTACCAACATTCCTGTTGAAAATCCTGCTGCACAAAACAATCCAATTTTCATCTTCTTTTCCTCCTTATTGTTTCGCTGAAAGTTCTTTACGTAAGTCAATCATTTCTTTGATCAAGTTAATCTCTGTGATTGAAGTCATTAAGTGATCTTGTGAGTGCACAAACAAAGCTGTAATCTCTGTCTTTGTCCCACCTGCTTCCTGGGCTAAAAATTGTGTTTGCAAGTTATGCGCTTCTAGCAATGCTGCATCTGCTTTCGCAATTTCGTCTTCAGAAGATGTAAAATCGCCCTCCTTAGCATATGATAAAGCTTGGTAAATATGCTGTTTAGCATCACCCGCATTTAAAATCAATCCCATAATAATTTGGTCTGCAACAATTATTTCCATGTGCACTACACTCCTTTATCAATCTACTGAAAGCGCTTTTTCTATTGTCAATATACCATTTATATTTTTGCCGGTCAATAAAAATCACAACATTTGATTATTGTTTTTGTTTTTTGCACATTTGTGCTATTCGACTCAAAAAAATAAGGACTGCATTCCTGCTGTCCTATTTTTTAGTAAATTGCTGATCACCATCTAATTCTAAGACTTTTAAGATCGTTGCTTCATCTGTGACTAAATGATTGATATAGTTGGCTTTCAAAACCGATAAAAGTGCTTTTGCTTTCTGATCACCGTAGGCTAAAGAGATGGTGTTTGGTACCTCTCTCAATTCCTCCAATGTGATAGATATTGTTCTTTCCTGTAATTCAGGATAAACGGGGATACCTTCTTGATCAAAGAAACGACAGCATACTTCTCCTACAGCATGTTCTGACTCCAATTTCTTAAAATCATTTGATGTCAGCATATCAAACCACTGAGGATTCTTGCTATCTGCATAGCCACCAATCCCTACAGCCGCAACATCCAAACAACGCCAACTAGCTTTCAAATCCTCAAAATACTTAGAAGATAAGATGCCTTCCGTCACCTCAGAATTTTCTTGAATGACACTCGCGTTTATAAAATGACATTCCCCATGAAATTTACTCGCCATACTGTAGATCAGCGTATTGACATGGTAGCGAGCATGAATATGACTGGGACCTCCAGCTAGGGGATAAAACTGTACACCATCCAAGCGCTTCGTTCCAACTTGTTCTACCATTAATCTGAGAGACTTGCCCCATGAAAATCCGACTGTCATTCCATCTTCAATCAAATTACGAAGCATGACCGCACTTGCTTGCGCCAGTCGCTTTTCAAGGCTTTCTCGAGGTTCATCAACTAGATTCGGTATAATCTCGATAGCTTTTAAGCCATATTTTTGTTTGATATAATTTTCTAAACGGAAGAGGCGAGTATCAAAGTTTTCGATTTCAATTTTTACTACGCCCTCTTTCTTGGCCTCTGCTAGCATTCTGCTGACAGTTGTACGGTAGATTCCAGTTTCTGCTGCGATTTGCGATTGACTTTTGTCTTCAACATAGTATAGATAGGCTAATTTAGCAAGTAACTTTTTCCGTTCATCTTTCAATTGGCTTCTCCTTCTTATACTAAAGTTAAAATTGTTTGTGAATCCTCAAGTTTTTCTTTCGCTTCTTGAGATATATTCTTATCTGTTATGACTCTCGAAACTTGTGAAAGTGCAAATCGTCTGACAGTTCCACATTTCCCAAATTTACTTGAATCTGTTAAGACAATCACTTCTTTAGAAACATCGGACATAGCTTGAACAACTTCACTTCTCATCATATCTTTCCCAGTAAAGCCAAGTTCGTCATCATATCCGTCTACCCCTACAAAAGCAAAGGGAACTCTAAACGAGCGGATTAATTCTTTCAAAAGCGGACCTACAGTCACTCTCGATTCTTTTTGAAATTCACCACCAAGTAGGATGATTTTACAAGAATCATATTCCTGAATATAATCTGCAATAAAGTAAGAATTTGTCACAATCTTGACATTCTTTTTTGTTTGGCAAATTTCTTCCGCTAACAAGGCACATGTAGAGCCCGATTCAATCAAAACCGTGTCGTTATCCTTAATTAATTTAGCAGCTTCCCTGGCTATTCTTTTCTTGGTATCATATTGAAAGGACAGTCGAACATTGATATCATCTCCACTATTTAAAACAGCATAGCCGTGTTCTCTATGCAATAATCCTTTGGATTCTAGCTTGTCCAAATCCTTTCGAATGGTCACTTTAGAGACTTGTAATTTCTCAGACAAACTATTAACATCAATCTTTTCAAATTCCGATACTAATTTCAATATTTCATCTAAACGTTGCATTGTTTTTACCTCTTCTCTATTTTAGCAAATTTCCGAGTGAATTCAAAACAAAATAAACTTTCGTTCGTAATTGAATTAGTTTCTTAAATAATGTATAATGGACTTACTAGATTGATAGGAGAGCAAAAATATGGAACAAAATCGCGGCATAATCTTTAATATCCAACACTTTAGTATCCATGATGGCCCTGGAATCCGAACTACTGTATTTTTAAAAGGATGTCCCCTACGTTGTCCATGGTGCTCCAATCCTGAATCCCAGCGTGCAAATCCTGAAAAAATGTTGGATGCTGTTACTAAAAAGGAAACCATCACAGGAGAAGAAAAAACAGTTACCGAGATCATAGATGATGTCTTAAAAGACGTTGACTTCTACGAAGAATCTGGTGGTGGCCTTACCCTGTCTGGTGGAGAAATCTTCGCTCAATTTGAATTTGCCAAAGCTATCTTAAAAGCTGCGAAAGAAGTTGGACTTCATACTGCAATCGAAACGACAGCTTTTGTTGAACATGAGAAATTTGTCGATCTCATTCAGTATGTTGATTTTATTTATACAGACCTTAAACATTACAATACACTTAAACATAAGAAGGTTGTCGGAGTCAACAATCATCTGATTATTAAAAATATTCATTATGCCTTTACTCAAAACAAAACAATCGTTTTACGTATTCCAGTCATTCCTAATTTCAATGACTCTTTAACTGATGCTGAAGAATTTGCTTCCCTTTTTAATTCTCTCAACATCGATGAAGTACAACTTCTCCCATTTCACCAGTTTGGAGAAAACAAATACAAGCTTTTAGGACGTCGCTATGAAATGGAAGGAATAAAAGCTCTGCATCCAGAAGATTTATATGACTACCAGCAAGTTTTTTTAGATCATGACATTCACTGTTATTTCTAATCCACTCAAAAATCCCCAAAACTAGTTTCAGTAGATTGAAACTTGGCTTTGGGGATTTTTATTTTTTTTACGACCGTCGAGAAAAAGAGAGATTGACTGGTGGGCTGGCCCACATGGTCAATCTCCTATTTTCTTCTCGCTTTTTTTACGGGCTTAGTATCTTAGACTACCAAATGATCACGCGGTCTTCTGGTGCGCGCCACATGCCGTCGCCTTCTTTGACATCAAAGGTTTCAAAGAATTCGTCAAAGTTTGGTAATTGGACATTGGTACGGAGTTTTCCTGGTGCGTGGACATCGACACTTGCGAGAAGTTGCATGTACTCTGTCCGAGCTTTCATGCGCCAGATACGAGCAAAGTTGGTGAAGAATTCTTCTGCTGAGAAATCTTCCTCTTTCTTCGCTGCTTCAAGGGCTGCAGCGATGCCTCCGAGGTCTGCCACGTTTTCAGAAACGGTCAATTTCCCGTTGATCTTGGCACCGTAAGAGTCTTGGCCTTCAAACTGATCGATGACTTTTTGCGTGCGAGCGGTAAAGGCTTCGTAATCTTCTGGTTTCCACCAGTCTTTCAAGCTACCATTTTCATCGAAGGAAGCTCCATTGGTGTCAAAGGCGTGGGAGATTTCATGGGCAATGACTGCACCGATTCCGCCGTAGTTGGCTGATGACGATTGGTGAAGGTCATAGAATGGTGCTTGCAAAATTGCTGCTGGGAAGACGATTTGGTTTTGTTGCGGATCATAGTAGGCATTGACCATATTAGCTGGCATGTGCCACTCACTCCGATCGACTGGTTGGTTCCACTTGCTCCAGCTATGGGCAATGGAAATTTGAGCCAATTTTTGGGCATTTTCTACCAAGTTTTTGCTCTCGTCGATGATCTTTTTGGCGTATGTTTCTGGTAATTTTTCAGGGTATCCGATATGCGGTGTGATGACATTGAGTTTGACAATAGCTTTTTCACGGGTTTCAGGAGCGAGCCAGTCTGCTTTTTCAAGACGATCCTTGTAGACCTCAATCATAGTCGCTACTTTATGCTCTACATCTGCTTTCGCTTCTGGTGAGAATTTTTCACCTGCATACCAGAGTCCAAGCGCTTGGCTATAAGGGCCTTCTGCCAAAGCCAAAGCTGCTTTTTCTTTTGGACGAGGTTCTGGAATCCCTGTAATGGTCCGTCCATACTCACCAGACAAGACACGAATTTCTTCGGTTAAGAAAGACGTCCAATCTAAGGCTGCTCCGAGTTTCAATTTGGCATGAATGGTTTCCCAGTTGGCTGCTGAGTAGTATTTTGGTGCAAATTCCTTCCAGAAACGCTCTTCCGGCACGATGATTTTATCTGGTGTTTGTCCGATGACTTCTGTAAAGAAGGTCTCGAGTGGCAATTCTGGAACCAAGGCTTTGAATTCTGCCCACTCATATGGATGGTAGAGTTTGTTGTACTCAGATTTTTCTTCATTTGATAAAACATACTGAGCTAATTCTGCATCCGCCGCGATGACTTTATCCAGGATGTCTTTGATTTCTGCCTCTGAGAATTCAAATTTTGGCAAGAGTTTTTCCATCATCTGACGCCAGATAGCCAGTAACTCTGGGCCTTTTTCGTTGCCTTCTTCATAGTAGGTCGTATCTGGCAAGATAAGAGCAAGAGATTCTCCCCACAAGACATTCATTTGGGCATTCATAAAGTCTGGTGACACGCTAAATGGCATGAGATTTGGTTTGCCAGCTAGTTCATAGGTCCCCAACTTGCTGGTATAGTCTTCAAAAGAAGACAGAGCCTTAATTTCATTGATCAAGGGCATGACTGGTGCCACACCAGCTGCTTCTCGCGCATCAAAATCTGCCACCATTTTATGGTATTTGACAAAGTTTTGCAGAATGCTATCTTCAGGCAATTCTTCTCCTCTTTGCCATTTTCCGGTAATATCCAACATCAAGTTTTCGATATCTTGGATCAAGTCCATAAAACCACCGGTTGACGGTTTGTCATCTGGAATCACAGCTGTCTCAGCCCATGCCCCATTGACGTAATCATAAAAATCATCTTGTAAACGTACCATGATCTTCTCGCTTTCATTCTTTTGTAATAACCTTATCAAAAATAGGAACTTTTTTCAATGATTTCAAGAGAATTAAGTTGAATTATTTTAAAAATTAACTTGACTTAACTTTTTATTCATGTATAATTATTTTAAAAATTAACTTGACTTAATTTTTTTATTCATGTATATTAATAGTAAAGGAGCAAAATCATGATTCAAATTGAACATCTCAGTGTTGCTTACCAGCAAACACTGGCCTTGGAGGATCTTTCCCTCACCATCCAGGGTCCAACCATCCTAGGAATTCTTGGACCCAATGGAGCAGGAAAATCAACCCTGATCAAGGCCATGCTAGGTCTTCTCCCTCATTCGGGAAAAGTCCAGCTCGATCAAAAAGATCTCAGCCAAGTTCTTCAACGGGTGGCCTACGTCGAACAGAAATCCGCTATTGATTTCCACTTCCCCATCACGGTGAGAGAGTGTATCTCACTGGGTCTTTATCCCCACCTTTCTATCTTCAAGCGAAAAAGCAAAGAGGATCTCCAAAAAGTGGAAAATGCCTTGAAACTTGTCAATCTTCTTGATCTAGCGGATCGCCAGATTGGCCAACTTTCAGGAGGGCAATTCCAACGGGTCCTGATCGCCCGCTGCTTGGTCCAAGAAGCAGATGTCATCTTTTTGGATGAGCCCTTTGTAGGGATTGACTCCGTTAGCGAAGACATCATTATGCAGACACTAAAAACCTTGAAAAAAGAAGGCAAGACCATCCTGATCGTCCATCACGACCTCAGCAAGGTCCCAGCTTACTTTGACCAAGTCCTCCTCCTTCATCGTAAACTGATTGCATTTGGGAAAACAGAGGAAACCTTTACCAAAGAAAATCTGCATGCAGCCTATGGGCATGAACTCTTTATAGGAGGTGGCGTCGGATGATTACAGAATTTATCGATGGATTACAGCAATTCCACTTCTTACAGAATGCCCTGATCACAGCCATCGCCATCGGGATTGTCGCTGGAGCCGTTGGATGCTTCATTATTTTAAGAGGCATGTCTCTCATGGGAGACGCTATCTCACACGCAGTTCTTCCTGGTGTGGCTCTCTCCTTTATCCTGGGCATCAATTTCTTTATTGGCGCTATTGTCTTTGGCCTCCTGGCGTCCGTCCTTATCACCTATATCAAGAGCAACTCCATCATCAAGAGCGACACTGCAATTGGGATTACCTTTTCTTCTTTCCTCGCCTTAGGAGTCATCCTGATTGGAGTCGCTAAAAGTTCCACCGACCTTTTCCACATCCTCTTTGGGAATATCTTGGCCGTCCAAGACCGGGATATGTGGATAACCATCGGTGTTGGTGCTGCGGTCTTGCTGGTGATTGTCCTACTCTTTCGACCCTTACTGCTCACATCTTTTGATCCTGTTCTGGCTCAATCCATGGGCGTCCGGGTCAAGGTCTATCACTACCTCCTTATGGTGCTCTTGACCTTGGTTTCTGTCACTGCTATGCAGAGTGTCGGAACCATTCTCATCGTCGCCATGCTCATTACACCCGCTGCGACGGCCTATCTCTATACCAATAGTCTCTGGTCCATGATGCTCCTTTCATCCGGATTAGGTGCTCTTGCATCCATCCTGGGACTCTTTATTGGCTATAGCTTAAACATCGCCGTCGGGTCTTGTATTGTCCTCACTTCTGCTGTCTTCTTTCTCATCAGCTTCTTTATCGCTCCTAAGCAGAGAAAGAATAAGCACGCTCTTTCATCTCATTAAAGGAGAAACACATGAAAAAAACCGCTTCTATCCTCGCCCTCTTTGTGGCGCTCTTATTTGGTCTGTTGGCCTGTAGCAAAGGCTCTTCTTCTGGAGCTTCTGGTAAATTGAAAGTGGTCACCACCAATTCAATCCTTGCAGATATAACTAAAAATATTGCTGAGGATAAGATCGATCTGCACAGTATCGTTCCTGTCGGCAAAGATCCTCACGAGTACGAACCGCTTCCAGAAGATGTCAAAAAGACTTCGCAAGCAGACCTCATCTTCTACAACGGGATCAACCTCGAAACCGGTGGCAATGCTTGGTTTACTAAATTGGTCAAAAATGCCAATAAAGTTGAAAACAAAGACTATTTCGCAGCTAGCGACGGAGTCGACGTCATCTACTTGGAAGGCCAAAACCAAGCTGGAAAAGAAGACCCTCACGCTTGGCTCAATCTCGAAAACGGGATCCTCTACGCTAAAAACATTGCCAAACAATTGATCGCAAAAGATCCCAAAAATAAGGACTTCTACGAAAAAAATCTAGCAGCCTATACTGAAAAACTTAGTAAGCTCGACCAAGAAGCCAAACAAAAATTCAACAATATCCCAGAAGAGAAGAAGATGATTGTAACCAGTGAAGGCTGCTTCAAGTACTTCTCCAAAGCCTACGGCGTCCCATCTGCCTATATCTGGGAAATCAATACGGAAGAAGAAGGGACACCTGACCAAATCAAAACGCTGGTAGAAAAGCTCCGGCAAACCAAAGTACCGGCCCTCTTTGTCGAATCCAGTGTCGATGAGCGTCCTATGAAAACTGTGTCTAAGGATACCAATATCCCGATCTATGCAAAGATCTTCACTGACTCGATTGCCAAAGAAGGAGAAAAGGGCGATAGCTACTACAGCATGATGAAGTGGAACTTAGACAAGATCGCAGAAGGATTGAGTCAGTAGACCATTCAGATTTCTAAACAAATCAGTGGTCCCTCCACCGGTATTGCGGTACAATAAAAACAAAAAAGGAGTCTTTTTATGGCAACATTTTTAGGAAACCCTGTGACCTTTACCGGATCTCAACTTCAAGTAGGGGAAATGGCCCATGATTTTTCATTGATCACTCCAGCTCTTGAGAAGAAATCTTTAGCTGATTTCGCTGGCAAGAAAAAAGTCCTCAGCATCATCCCATCCATCGACACAGGGATCTGTTCGATGCAAACACGTCACTTCAACAAGACCTTATCGGACTTGGAAGACACTGTCGTCTTGACGGTCTCTGTCGACCTTCCTTTTGCTCAAGGTAAATGGTGCGCTGCTGAAGGGCTCGACAATGCTATCATGCTCTCAGACTACTACGACCATTCCTTCGGAAAAGCCTACGGTCTCTTGATCAATGAATGGCACTTGCTCGCACGCGCTGTCTTGGTCTTAGATGCAGACAACAAGGTGACTTACGTTGAGTACCTCGACAACATCAACAGCGAACCAAATTACGACGCTGCAATCGAAGCCGTCAAGGCACTTGGGTAAACGAAAAAGAGGTCTGCGACCTCTTTTTGTCTGCTATAAAATCCGATGGAGCCCATTCTGGAGGAGGACCCGCCAGCGTAAGCGAGGGATGCCTCTGAGGAAACTTCGCACGCGCTGTGCCACTTGTTGCTTGTAGCTCTTGCCTCCTTGTGCAAAGACTCCTTTTCGACTCCAGTAGCCTTGCTCTCCTCGGTCATTCTTCGGAGCTAGATAGCGAACATCTTGCTGATAGAGGACATGCTTGCGAAAGGCTGGATCCCAAGCTTTGACGGGGTCAATATCTAAGTCCTTATGGATCCGTCCCCTAGCCAGCCCGTAGTTAAAACTAGCCCCATTGACAATGCCATTTTCATAAACTTCTACTGGATCGACTTCATTGAGAAAATGCCCGGCTTGATCGAGAATATACTCCGTATGGAAATTTAACAAGACCTTGAAATTGACTTGTTGGGAGGCCCCTGATGGATAATGAAGGTGACCATCTGGCCCTAGGGAGACCTTATTGTGAAGGCGGGCAGCCGCATAAGCATCCACCGTGACCGCTCTAGCCTTTTGTATGTAAGCTTGTAAGGCCTCCTCGTCAGTCTGTCCAGCTCTGGCCTCATGCGTCCGAATCCACTGGGCTTGGTAACTTGAAAGTAGGTAGCGCAACTGGTGAACCTGGCGTTTCAAGAGCTGATCTCCTGACTGATCTGCTAAGGGATCCTTTTCAAAGGCCACCTGCACGACGCGTGAAAAAGCCTTCCAAAAATCGGAACCTGGCGGACAATCTGGAGCCATCCTACTCAGAAGAAAGGCTGTTTCTTCACAAGTTCCGGACAGGTCACTTGGCATAAGAAGAATTTTCATGACTCCCCTCAGCAAGTCTTGGGCAGCCGTTTCCGTTAGATCCTTGATCTCTTGAAACCACATATTTTGAAACAGAGGACTGGCAAAGAAAAAGACAGACTGGTATTGTTCTTGGTAGGCTTGTGGATCTTTCAATCCCTGCAAGTGCTTCTCTAGATAGGCTAAACTACTCTCTCTCCAGCCTAATCTCACTAATTCCCGTCTGTTCATGATGCCGTCCTTTCTATGCTTCTATACTACCATCTTTTGGAGCTTGAGACAATTCTCATTACTCCACTAGCGTTTTTGAAGATTTTTTTGATATACTAGAAGTGAGCGAAGAAAAGAGGAAAGCATGACACCAAACAAAGAAGATTACCTCAAGTGCATTTATGAAATTGGCACAGAAGTAGACAAAATCAGTAACAAGGAAATCGCGAGTCGCATGCAGGTCTCTCCACCCGCTGTGTCCGAGATGATTAAGCGCATGGTCTCTGAGGGCCTCTTGGTGAAAGATAAAACCCATGGGTATCTACTAACGGATCTAGGATCGCAGTTGGTCTCTGATCTCTACCGCAAGCACCGCTTGATCGAAGTATTTCTTCTGGAAAAACTTGACTATACAACTGAAGAAGTCCATGAAGAGGCAGAAGTTCTCGAGCATACCGTTTCTGAACATTTCATTGACCAGCTGGATCACATGCTTGGAACTCCTAAGACCTGCCCTCACGGTGGGACAATTCCAAAGAAAGGCGAAAGGCTTGTCGAAGCCTACCAAGACCGTCTCAGCGAAGCGACCCAACCTGGTCTGTATATTCTGCAAAGGGTCCATGACACCTATGAATTGCTAAAATTCTTAGACCAGATCCATCTCCAGATTGGGAATACTATCGCGTTTCAACGGTATGATGACTACACAGGCCTCTATCACTTAGTCATCCATGGACAAGAAATTTCTATCAACCAAGTGATCGCCCAACAACTCTATATCGAAAAACATGCAGTCTAATCCGACTGCATGTTTTCTTACTTATGGATTTTTTGTATCTAACAAAATCGTCACTGGACCATCATTGATCAATTCAATCGCCATATCGGCCCCAAAGATCCCTCGTTTGACAGGGACTTCTTTTTCTAATTGATCATTAAAGGCATCATATAACTGACTGGCCATATCTGGCTTGGCAGCCCCTGTAAAAGCAGGACGGTTGCCTTTTTTGGTATCCGCAAAGAGGGTAAATTGAGAGATCGACAAGATTTCCCCTTGGACATCTTTGACCGAAAGATTCATCTTATCTTCCTCATCTGAGAAAATACGCATCTGCGATACCTTGCGGACCGCATAATCCAAATCCTTCTGGTCATCCTCAGGCCCCACTCCCACTAGGAGCAACAAGCCTTGCTGGATCGCATTGTAGACTTGACCATCAATGGAAACTGAGGCACTCTTAACCCGTTGAATCACTAATTTCATTTGATTATCCTATTTTATAAATCCATTTGGCATTCACTACTAACCTTCAAAGAACATCAACTTCAGACAAGGCAGTGAGACGCAGGCAGACTATCCGAAAACCAAAGGCTGTTCAGTTGCTTTTAGGGCAAGGCAGCAAGGCGAGCTAACCAACTAATAAAAGAGTTCTGACCATGTTCTACTTGCTTCAAAGAAAATCGACATCAGACAAGGCAGTGCGATGCAGGCAGACTAGCTGAAAAGCAACGGCTGTTCAGTTGCTTTTAGAGCAAGGCAGCAAGACGAAGACAGTACTGAAGTACGGCGAAGCGAGCTAACGAAGCAATAAAAGATAACTGAGCAGCCGACTAGCCGTTAGTACGCTTAACAGAGTATACCTCCGGCACACTCTTAATCTTATCCACAACCGTTGTCAACATCGATAGGTTCGGAATCCCAAAGGAAATGTGGATATTGGCAAATTTCATGTCTTTGGTTGGTTGGGCATTGACAGTTGAGATCATCTTAGCTGTATTGGAAAGGACTTGGAGTACATCGTTAAGAAGTCCGGCACGGTTGAGTCCGTATATATCGATGTGGGCGATGTAGTCTTTAGTCGTATTGTTATCTTCCCATTCCACATCAATCAAGCGTTGTTCGTAGTTGTCTTGAGCGCGAAGATTCATACAGTCTTGACGGTGGATGGCAACCCCACGTCCTTTGGTAATGTAACCGACAATTTCATCTCCTGGAACTGGGTTACAGCACTTAGCAATCCGAATCAAGAGGCCAGAAGCTCCTTGGATAACCACACCACCTTCATGACGGACCTTCAAGGTGTCTTTTTTATTTTCAACCTTGACCTCGCCACCTTTGACCAGCTCTTCTGCTTCTGCGCGTGCCTTAGCCCGCTCTTCTTCTCGGCGTTCATCCTCCGTCAAACGGTTAAAGATAGAAATAGCTCCCACTTCTCCAAAACCAATCGCCGCAAACAAGGCTTCTTCTGTCTTATAGCTTGATTTTTGTAGTACTTTGTCCATGTGCTTTTTATCCATGAACTTATTGGCTACCAAGTCATGCTCGTGGAATTGGGCCATCAAGAGGTCACGGCCACGGTTAATAGACAATTCCTTGTCTTGATTTTTAAAGAATTGACGGATCTTGTTGCGTGCCTTGCTAGTTTTAACAAGGGTCAACCAGTCACGACTCGGACCAAAGGAATTGGCATTGGTGATAATCTCCACCTGATCTCCCGTCCGAAGTTTGGTATTGAGGGGCACCATCCGGCCATTGACCTTGGCACCAATCGCTTTTTCCCCAACTTTGGTGTGGATTTCATAGGCAAAATCGATTGGTCCAGAATCTTTCGGAAGCGAGCGCACAGTTCCATCTGGAGTGAAGACGTAAATCTCTTCTGCCAAGATGTCTTCTTTTACATTTTCTACGAATTCCTTGGCATCGCCTGACTGGTCTTGGAGTTCCATCATCTCCTTGATCCAGTTCATCCCAATAGCAGATTCCTTGCCGTTAACCTGACCCTTGATCCCTTTTTTGTAAGCCCAGTGAGCGGCAACCCCGTATTCGGCAACCTCGTGCATCTCCTTGGTACGGATCTGGAATTCAATCGGTCCTTTAGGGCCGTATACAGTCGTATGGATGGACTGATAGCCATTGGCCTTCCGGTTGGCAATATAGTCCTTAAATCGACCCGGCATTGGCTTCCAGAGCTCATGGATATAGCCCAGCATGGCATAAACATCACTTGGAGTGTCCAGGATGCAGCGGATGGCAATCAAGTCATAGATTTCATCGAAGCGTTTCTTCTTATCCTGCATTTTGCGATAGATCGAATAGATATGCTTTGGTCGACCATAAATTTTCCCATGCAGATGGCGTTCCCCAGCATAGGTCTCGATCTTGTGGACAACCTCTTCGACCAACTCTTCTCGCTCGCGACGTTTTTCCTTCATCATATGCGAAATCTTGTAGAATTCAACTTCATTCAGATAACGGAAGGACAAATCCTCAAGCTCCCACTTGACGCTGGAAATCCCGAGACGGTGGGCGAGTGGCGCATAGATCTCCATGGTCTCACGCGAAATGCGCTCTTGCTTATCCTTGCGCAAATGCTTGAGGGTACGCATATTATGCAAGCGGTCAGCCAATTTAACCAAAATCACGCGGATATCTTGAGACATGGCCATGAGCATCTTGCGATGGTTTTCCGCCAACTGCTCTTCATGGGACTTGTACTTGACCTTCCCGAGCTTGGTCACCCCATCGACAATCACGCGCACATCATGACCAAATTCGCGCTCTAAATCATCTAAAGTCGCATCCGTATCTTCCACGACATCATGCAAAAAGCCGCAGGCGACCGTCACAGCATCCAGTTTCAGCTTGGCAAGGATCCCTGCTACTTGAATTGGGTGGATGATATAAGGCTCGCCAGACTGACGGAATTGCCCATTATGGCAATCAACCGCATAGACCAAAGCCTTTTGTACAAAAGCAACATCTTCAGGTGATAAATATTTTTTTGTAAGGGCAACGACTTGGTCCCCTGTTAAATTCTCTTCTTTCGGCATGTATTTTCTCCAGTTTCTTGGATACTATTTTAACACTTTTAGAAGCAGATGGGAACCAATGAAGCTACTTTAATATACGGATACTTCTCGAAGATCATTCTGGGATCCACCTTGCTTTCATCATTCTTGTAAAAAAACTAACGAAGCGATTCCTTCACTTCGTTAGTTCATTAATTCTGTGACAACACTCACGGCGCTGAGGGCGTAGAGTGGCGCTGTTTCTGCTCGCAGGATGCGAGGACCAAGTCCTGCAAGAATGGCTCCTTTAACTGTAAAACTTTCAATTTCTGCAGGGGAGAGGCCTCCCTCTGGCCCAAAGATAAAGAGCAATTTGCTTCCAGCTTCCAATCCGGTCAGAGACTGAAGTAAAGCTGCTGCCTCTCCTTCTTTAGCCGACTCTTCATAAGCCACCACGATCCGATCAAACTGTTCTAACTGAGCCAGAAAGTCTGCCTTTTTCTCAAAAAGGGTAATGCTTGGGACCAAATTCCGCTTGCTTTGCTCGGCTGCTCCAAGGGCAATTTTTTCTAGTTTTTCGACCTTTTTACCCAACTTCTTGCCGTCCCACTTGGCAACGGACCAGTCTGCAGGAAAGGCCCAGATTTGGCTAGCACCCAGTTCTGTTACTTTCTGAGTGATGAACTCCAGCTTGTCTCCCTTGGGAAAGCCTGATGCGATGGTCACTTGGACTGGCAGTTCCACATTGTCAGCTAATTCCTCAACCAGCTCCAACTGACGGGCTTCTACATTGACCACGCGCGCCAAGCGCTTGATCCCATCATCAAAGACTAAAGTCACCTCATCATCTTCTTTTAAGCGCATGACCTGAAACATGTGCTTGCTGGTTTCCTTGTCCTCAATGGCGACAGGTGAGCTAGCCAAACCTTTTACAAAATACTGCTGCATGCTAGCCTCCAATCACACCGGAGACATCCTTGGTCTTCTTGAAGACGCAGGCATTCCATTCCCCTTGGATCATGTGGGTTTCAAGGAAGAATCCTGCTGACTCAGCCGACTCGCGCACCATGTCCCACTTGTCCTTGATAATGCCACTCATGATGAGATAACCTTCATCCTTGACCAAGCGATAAGCATCATCTGTCAGATGGATAAGGATATCCGCCAGGATGTTGGCCACGATGACATCTGCCTCAATCTCCACGCCTTTCAGCAAATCGCCTGGGGCTACATGGATGTTTTCCATGCCTGGGTTGAGTTCAATATTTTCCTGAGCGACGCGAACCGCTACGTCATCCAAGTCATAGGCAAAGATTTCCTTGGCACCAAGAAGGGAGCTAGCAATGGAAAGGACACCTGAACCAGTTCCTACATCTAGCACCGTTTCGCCACCACGGAGAACCTGCTCTAAGGCAAAGAGGCTCATCTTGGTTGTCGGGTGGGTTCCTGTTCCGAAGGCCATACCAGGATCCAGCTTGATAATCTTTTCTCCCGCTGTCACCTCATAGTCCGTCCATGACGGCACGATGGTCAAGTCATGAGTGATACGAGCTGGTTCATAGTATTTCTTCCAGTTGTCTGCCCAGTCTTCCTCAGCCAAGGCAGTCGTACCCATCTTGACCTCTCCTAGATCCATAAAATCCGTCAATTCTGCTAAGCGAGCCTGCAAGTCCGCTTCAACCGCTGCTACATCAACCGTTTCCGGGTAGTAGGCCGTCACCACGATTTCTTCTTGCTGCTCGACATCAGGAAAAATCTCACCAAAGCGGTCGACATTTCCCACATAATCCATGCTGTCTTCGATTGCTACCCCTTGGGCGCCTAACTCGATCAAGAGGTTGGAGACTAGTTCCTCACCCTCACGCTTCACTGTAACTTTTAACTCTTGCCATGTTTCCATTTGATTCTCCTTAACAATCCATTGTTTCTTCTAATTCTTTTAAAGTCTTACCGTCCTTATTTTTCCAATCCGTTCGACCATTCGTATTCATGCCTAGTACAAAAGCGGCTGCGTAAGATGGACTGGAGAACAGTTGTTTTTCTTGTAAAACACCATCTTTAATCATATTTGTTTTGATTAACTCTTTACGCAATTCTTTTAGGCTTGCTGGTATTGCGGATGAATCAACCACATCCACTTGACTTCCTTCTAAAACAACAAAGCCTTCTGAAGTCTGTTCACAGATTGCTTCGATCGTTCTATTTGATTTCTTGGTTTTTCGCTTTAGATAGAGATAAGTTGAATTTTCATCAGAAACATTCTGACCTGTTTTCTTGGTCATAGGAACAAACACTCGGTACCCTAAGGTTCCTACAATCATCAAAGTATTTTCTACAACCTCATCCAACTCGGATTGCTTTTCTTCTGTTACATTCCCAGAATTGGGCTCATTCCCATTTTTTACAATGAAGCGCCCCGCGTCCTTTGCTAGTTGTGTAAATTTATTTTCCAAGTAACTAATTTCCGTGGGTCCAAAGGAGTTATTCTGCGTCGTCAAAATAATGACATCATTAAAATAATCTGTATGATTGTCACGAGTATGTTCCTGAACACGTAAAAGGACACCTTCACCATTTTTGCGATTCGTCGCCTGCCCGATGTAGGTAACATCCTTTTGCTTATCCTCATTACGACCAAATAGGAAATAAATGCCACTTTGCTTCATTTCATCACGTGATTTTAAATCTGCCAATTGAATTCGAGGAATTTTATAGATCACCCCTGTCCAATTGGACAAGGTACATTTGATTATACCAGTAACTTCTCCATTAATGAGAAACATATTGATATTCTTACTACGATTTGGCATCTACCTTACTTTCCTCCAAATAATCCCTCAATCTCCCCTGTAGCTGAGGCACTGCTTGTTTAGAATTGAGAAATTCCTCAATAGACATCAGTTTATAGGCCTGTCCTTCATCCCCAAAGGTGATACTGTCAAACTGATCCTGACTTAACTGACCGACCATAAAGACAGACTGCCGACCTTCAAAGAGCACGCTGGGATAGACCTTGCTCCAAAGCAGACAGTCTTCACCTAAATGAATTCCCAGTTCCTCATAAACTTCACGCGCCGCGCACTCGAAAGGACTTTCGTTTCCTTCACGACCACCACCTGGCAACTCCCACATGTTGGGACAAGGGATATCGTCCTTGTCATCACGTAAGATAGTCAAGACCTTATCCCCACAAATCAAGGCAATCTTAGAGCCCGTAAAATCAAACTTTTTATCAATACAATCCAAATTCATAATCATTTCTTCCTAATATCTTGGATAAGGGTAAAATTCTCCTTCTTCCAATCCAACTTTTCCTTCTTCAAAGACCTCTTGGTTCCATTCCATGACGAATTCTTCTGCTTCTGGGTCTTCCAAAAAGTCCATGAGGGCGTCTAGTCCAACCTCTGCAGTATCTTTGAAAAATAGCGCAAAATAAGCTAAGAATTCACGAGAGAAACCTTTTTTAGGTAGATACGGAATAACAGTTAAATAGTCTTCTGCATTAACTGTTGACTTGGCAGGGTTGTAAAAAAGTACCGCTTCTTCAAAAAGGATATCATCTGACGAAACTTCTCCGTCTTCATCTAACATCTCCACTCCTGCAGGATTTTGCGCCTCAAGCAGAAAACTCACTTCAACCGCATGATTGCGCTTGTCCCAGCTAATCTCATAATCAAAAGGAAAGTTCTTGTCCAACTCTTCTTGTAAAACATCTAAAAATCCGTATTTAGACATAGCGTCCTCTTTCTAATTTCCCACTCTTAGAGCGGAATATGATACAATAGTTACTACAATCTTACCATAAAAACCGTCTCTTTGAAAGGAGACAAAGCTAGAAAGGAGAAGGAAATGCCCGACAATCTCGCACTCCGTATGCGACCACGAACGATCGATCAAGTCATCGGTCAACAGCACCTGGTTGGAGAAGGCAAAATCATTCGTCGCATGGTCGAGGCCAATCGTCTGTCCTCTATGATTCTCTATGGACCTCCGGGGATCGGAAAGACCAGTATTGCTTCTGCGATCGCAGGAACGACCAAGTATGCTTTTCGGACCTTTAATGCAACAGTTGACAGTAAAAAACGCCTACAAGAAATCGCAGAGGAGGCCAAATTTTCTGGTGGCTTGGTCCTGCTCTTGGACGAGATCCATCGCCTCGATAAAACTAAACAAGATTTTCTCCTGCCTTTGCTCGAAAGTGGTCTGGTCATCATGATCGGTGCAACGACTGAAAATCCCTTTTTCTCTGTCACACCCGCTATTCGTAGCCGCGTACAAATCTTTGAGCTGGAACCGTTGACGACGGAGGAGGTCAAGCAAGCTCTAAAAACGGCGCTGGACGATCCCGACCGTGGCTTTGATTTTCCAGTCGTGCTCGATGAGGACGCTTTAGATTTCATCGCTACCTCAACCAATGGAGATCTTCGCTCTGCCTTTAATTCTCTCGATCTGGCGGTGCTGTCGACCTCTGAAAATGCAGAAGGAATTCGCCATATTACGCTAGAGATCATGGAAAACAGTCTCCAGCGCAGCTACATCACCATGGACAAAGATGGAGACGGCCACTACGACGTGCTCTCTGCTCTGCAAAAATCTATCCGTGGTTCGGATGTCGATGCTAGTCTCCACTATGCAGCTCGTTTGATCGAAGCCGGAGATCTACCCAGCCTAGCTCGTCGCTTGACTGTCATCGCTTATGAGGATATCGGTCTGGCCAATCCAGATGCGCAGATTCATACCGTGACAGCGTTACAAGCAGCTGAGCGCATCGGCTTTCCTGAGGCCCGCATTCTCATCGCCAACATCGTCATCGATCTAGCCCTTTCGCCGAAATCCAACTCAGCCTACGTTGCCATGGACAAGGCGCTGGCTGATCTTAGAAGTTCTGGCAACCTTCCTATTCCTCGCCACCTCCGCGATGGTCATTATGCTGGAAGCAAGGAACTGGGAAATGCGCAAAACTATAAATACCCTCACAACTACCCTGGCAACTGGGTCAATCAGGACTACTTGCCAGACAAGCTCAAACACGCTTCCTACTTTATTCCCAATGAAAATGGCAAGTACGAGCGTGCTCTCGGAGCCACCAAGGAGAAGATTGATCAATTTAAGAAAAAGTGACATCGGTTTCAAAAAATTGAGATTTTTCCTTGAAATATTTTCAAAATGTGGTATCATATACATATAGAAACGCTGTGGTGTACGACTTCACACTTAAGTGTTGACCGACTATTTTTTGTATTATTAGGGAAACAAAAGACTTCTGGCAGTATGCAGGCCGTTTCACGCGGAAGCAGCTAAGTCAGAGCGAGTTGCCCACCTGCTTAATTGCGCGGGTTCAATACAAATCGTGAAGTATCGGCACCAATACAGCTTTTTATATTTGCCTCCTTAGCTCAGTTGGTAGAGCAGTAGACTCTTAATCTATGGGTCACAGGTTCGAGCCCTGTAGGGGGCATCTACATACAACAGGAAAAAGCCTTGATTTACAAGGCTTTTTTGTTTGTCTATAACTGATTTGCCCCATCATTTGCCCCACATTTTTTTATGAGCAATCTTTCCAGACATCTCTGACTACGAAAAACAAAAAAGCTATCCTACCTTTGCAAATTTAGATAAGATAGCAGAATATTTTAATGCAACTCCAACTCAACTTTTTGGAACAAGTAAGGAGATTGAATTAGAAAAGAGTGTTCTTGAATCGAATGAATACTCTGATAAAGTAAGTGAGATCTTAAAGGCTGTCAAATACATCGAACATTTTCTAGAAACTGATGGACAATACTTAGAGGATTTACTTTACCTAACAAGAGGCAACCAACTATACACAGAAGATGGAGATGAGTTGTATATTGATCCAACTTCTCAGAAAAGAACATTTCATAACCAATATGAACCTGGTTTTATTGTAGCAAGAGATAAATCCCCACTAGAACTCTTAATTGAAAATAAGGACCTATTAGATTAAAAAAGCGAGGATATGTACTGATCCCAAAAGTTAGACAGAAAAAAATCTAACTTTTGGGATCAGTACATTTTCAACTCTCTTATTTATTTTCTTATCTCACATAATTACTTCACATGTCCAGGCTCATCAAATTCATTTTTTTCAATAACATATGCCACATTTGCATCCTTATTGATCAAAGAACATATATCTATTATATTACAAAAAGCTCTCTGACCGCAAAATTCCGTTAATTTACTACCTTATTCCTACTTTCTATTTTCTATTTTACTTTTCTGATAAATAAGATTATAATAAGGGGTATTTATTTTCGGAGGTTTTTATGTCATTTCTATCAAAAAATTGGGCAGGACTGTTAGCCTGTCTGATCATTTCTATCATCTCTTGGGTTTTAGGAGGCTTTCTGCCTGTTGTGGGAGCACCTGTTTTCGCCATTTTTATCGGAATGATTCTCTACCCCTTTCTCACTCCCTATAAACAACTGGATGCTGGTTTGACTTATAGCTCCAAAAAATTGCTTCAGTATGCTGTTATCTTACTTGGTTTTGGACTCAATATCTCTCAAGTTTTCGCAGTTGGAAAATCTTCCCTTCCTGTCATCCTTTCGACTATTTCTATCGCTTTAATTATTGCTTTCTTTTTCCAACGATTTTTTAACATGGATACAAAGCTAGCTACCTTGATTGGGGTAGGCTCTTCTATCTGTGGCGGTTCTGCCATTGCAGCGACTGCTCCTGTTATTCACGCCAAGGAAAAAGAAGTAGCCCAAGCCATTTCTGTTATCTTTTTCTTCAATGTCTTGGCAGCTCTTATCTTTCCAACTCTAGGTTCTTGGCTCCATCTCTCCAACGAAGGTTTTGCTCTCTTTGCGGGTACTGCGGTCAACGATACTTCCTCTGTAACAGCCACAGCTAGCGCCTGGGATAGTCTGTATCATACCAATACTCTAGAATCTGCAACCATTGTCAAACTGACTCGTACCTTAGCTATTATCCCTATTACTCTCTTCCTCTCCTATTGGCAAAGCCGTCAACAAGACAACAACCAAGGAGTAAAGCTTAAAAAAATCTTCCCCGTTTTCATTCTCTACTTCATCCTAGCTTCTCTGCTAACTACCGTCCTTACTTCTTTTGGTGTTAGCAATAGCTTCTTTTCACCTCTCAAACAGCTCTCCAAATTCCTCATCATCATGGCTATGAGTGCTATTGGTCTCAAAACTAACCTCGTTGCTATGATCAAATCCAGTGGAAAATCCATTCTTCTTGGAGCCCTTTGCTGGATTGCTATCATCCTGACTAGTCTTGGCATGCAATTACTCATCGGTATTTTCTAAGAAAAAAGGGAGCCTAAAGGCTACCTCAGAACGTAGACAGACGTCATTTTTGGCGTTTGTCTTTTTGTATGTTCAAAGATATTTTGTCTTATCATCTACTATTCCATCCAAAAATCTGATTTAAAGCAAAATAAAAAGGGATATTCCCTATCCATTTCGATAATTTTTTCATTAATTTGTTTTTCCATTTTATCCTCCGATTAGTCTCGCACTGATATTTATTGATAACAACACTATATTTCTAGTATAGCATAATCATTAGATATTATAGGTTTTCAAACCAAATGAGAGTCATTCGTTTTTGCCCCATTTTTAAATCATGACATTGGAAATACCTAAAAGTACTTCCCTAAAATCACTTATATTTCAATATTTTTAATTACTCTCAATATGAAAATCCTTTCCAAATCCATGCAGGGGGCATCTAAATCAACAGGAAAAAGCCTTGATTTATAAGGCTTTTTTGCTTGTCTATAACTGATTTGCCCCATCATTTGCCCCACATTTTTTTATGAGCAATCTTTCCAGACATCTCTGATTACGAAAAACAAAAAAGCTATCCTACCTTTGCAAATTTGGATAAGATAGCAGAATATTTTAATGCAACTCCAACCCAACTATTTGGAACTAGTAAAGAGATTGAATTAGAAAAGAGTGTTCTTGAATCGAATGAATACTCTGATAAAGTAAGTGAGATCTTAAAGGCTGTCAAATACATCGAACATTTTCTAGAAACTGATGGACAGTACTTAGAGGATTTACTTTACTTAACAAGAGGCAACCAACTATACACAGAAGATGGAGATGAGTTGTATATTGATCCAACTTCTCAGAAAAGAACACTTCATAACCAATATGAACCTGGTTTTATTGAAGCAAGGGATAAATCTCCACTAGAACTCTTAATTGAAAATAAGGAATTGTTTGATAAATAGAAAAAGCGAGGATAACCTCGCTTCAGATTGAAGTTAAAATCTTTAGAAGACACTTTTATAAGGACTTTGTCTTCAATCTGTGAAAAGGAGTGAAAACTCCTTTTCTTTTTGTAAGTCAGACTGAAACTTCCAAATTGTTTATATATTTTATTGACATTTTCTATAAAAATAAGTACAATAGTTTTATTAGCAAACTATACTATATAGGGGGTATTGAAATGAAATTTTCTAATCGTTTACTGCTATTCCTTGCAGGAGTTGTTTTTGTCCTTTTAGGACTTTTCCTATTTACAAACCCAGTAGCTAATCTTGTTGCTTACAGCTGGTGGATTTCATTTGGTTTACTGGTTTCTTCTATAGCAGCTATTTTAGGCTATTTCTCTGCACCAAAAGAGCTTCGCTCACCTGTTTATCTTTTCCAAGGATTTGTTAGTCTTCTCTTAGCTCTTTACCTCGTTGCTTATGGCTTTGTGACCCTGCCGGTCGTCATTCCGACCATTGTAGGAATTTGGTTAATTGTAGAAGCCATTATTGCTTTCTTTAAAGGCAATCGTCTAAGATTGATTTTCCCTATTATTGGTAGCAATATCATGTGGGTAGCCTTGCTTGAATTTTTACTAGGTCTAGTGATTCTGTTCAATCCAGTGGCTACAGGTGTCTTTGTCGTTTATGTCATTGCCTTTTCATTTTTAGTTACTGGCTTCACCTACATTATTGAGGCCTTTCGTAAATAGTCTAGTTGCTATTTCTATCGCATTCAAAAAAGCTGGGAAATCATATTCTCAGCTTTTTCGTCTCTTTAATTATCACTTTTTCGCATTCCATTCTACGTAGAAATTTGTTTTTCCATTTTATTCTCCAATTTGATCTCGCACTGACATTTATTTATAACAAAACTATATATCTAGAATAGCATAATCATTAGGTATTATAGGTTTTCAAACAAAATACGAGTCATTCGTTTTTGCCCCGCTTTTGCCCCATTTTTAAATCCTGACATTGAAAATACCTAAAAGTATTTCCCTAAAATCAGCTATATTTCAACATTTTTGTTTATTTTCAATATGAAAAGTTCTTACAAATCCATGTAGGGGGCATCTAAATCAACAGGAAAAAGCCTTGAGTTCCAAGGCTTTTTTGCTTGTCATTTTGTTTTTTATACCAAATTTTGTACCAAAAAGTTTATATTCACAAAATAAACGAGTCTCATCCAAAGACTCGTTATTTATCTCACACTCGTTTTCGTCGAAAAAACCACCTCGAAGGTGGTTCATTTCTATCAATCGTCCATCACTCCGCCTGTGAGTTGGTACATGAGATAAATGTGCTCCAGGACTTTGACTTTATCCGTATGTTCCACATGTCAATCAAATCCTCTTGGCTCCAGGTTGTGACCAAGAAGACTTAGTTGCCTATTGCCAAGAGCGCGATATCCTTATTGAAGCCTATAGTCCACTAGGTACAGGTGGTATTTTTGGAAATGAAGATGTTGAAGCAGTGGCTGAACGTAACGGTAAATCTGTGGCACAAGTTGCTCTGCGTTGGAGCCTTCAAAAAGGTTTCTTGCCACTACCTAAGTCTGTGACACCTAAAAATATAAAAGCTAACTTGGATATCTTCGGCTTCGACTTATCAGAGGAAGATATGGCGGTCTTGGATAAGATTCAAGGCATCAAAACTCAGGATGATCCTGACAAAGTTAATTTTTAATAGGATTTTAATCAACTCGTCAGGGTTGCTTTTTCAAGTAAATGACAAAAGAAGTCAAGATTTTTACAATTCGCGCCACATGAAATTATTTAAGCATATCCTTTTCTTTCATTACCATTTTCTGTTATAATGTATTGTATTTCTAAAGTAGAAAGATATTAATATGACAACTCTTATTAAGCATAAACGTGTAGAATTTTCAGAACTATTTTATGACCTAGTGTTTGTTTTTGCAATTTCAAAAGCAACTGCTTTAATTCACCCTTTTCATAGCGGTGTTGTGGCTTGGGATTCTTTACTTGATTTCTTCATCTCTGTCATGGTTATCATCAATTCCTGGATGATTCAAACCATTTATACCAATCGCTATGGAACAAACTCGTTATTTAACATGGTAATCATGTTTATCAACATGGGACTTATGCTCTTTATGTCCAATATGATTGGATACAATTGGCAACAATGGTTCTATTATACCTGTTGGGCTGTTGGTACATTGACCCTTACCTTATTTTTTCAATATTTGGTTGAATTTTTTAGAAAATCAACCAATAATACTGATCGGGAAAGTATCAAAGGTTTTCTATGGTTAACAGGTCTAGGAAGTTTAGGAGTCTATCTGGCAGCTCTTTTTCCTATTTACGTTGGAGTCTATATCTTTATTGCTAGTATTCTGCTAACATTTATTGTGCCAATTTTCTTGATTACTAAAGATGAGCATTTCCAGGTAAATCTTCCCCATTTAATCGAGCGCGTCTCCCTTCTTGTGATTATTACGTTTGGAGAGATGGTTATTGGGCTAGCTAGCTTCTTTACAGTCGAGAATTTCTCGATTTATTCGGTTCTCAATTTCGTTATCATGCTTTCCCTGTTCTTGTTTTATTTTGGCGAATTTGACCATGCTATTGATGAAGGATCTAGTCAAAAGGGATTATTTGTAATTTATAGTCACTATCCTATTTTCATCGGGCTTATGTTGATGACAGTTTCGATGGGTTATCTCCTGAATCCCGAGGCTAATCTTCTCGTTGCAATCAGCTTCTTTTATATCGGAATTGGCCTCTTCCAAGCTGCTGTCCTAGCAAATGGGCCCTATAACAAAAACTATCTTCGCTATCCGAGAAGTTACTACTGTGCTCAAGCGACACTCTATCTGGCTGCCTTGATTCTCTCTTTGCTTTTCGCTTCTAATCCTATAACAGTGTTGAGTATTGCAACCATTTTTACTCTAGCTATAGCCATTCATTTTATTTATTTTTATGTGACACAGAATAAAAAATATTCCAAATCTAACTGGGGGTTCTTTTAATGAGTTTATAACATAAAAAAGCTTTGGGAACCAAGGCTTTATATGATATCAATCACCGACCACGAAAATGTTTAGCTTACAGAACTGCTAGTGAAGCTCTAGAGGATGAGTTCGAGTAAATGTTGCACTTATTCTTGCAATTTATCATTTACTTGATGCACGAACTCGATATTTTTTTCGTTAATTTGTTTTTGCCCCACTTTTGCCCCATTTTTAAATCCTGACATTGAAAATACCTAAAAGTATTTCCCTAAAATCAGCTATATTTCAACATTTTTGTTTATTTTCAATATGAAAAGTTCTTAAAAATTCATGTAGGGGGCATTTTTTATGCACAAAAGGCCTTGAAAACAAAGGCTTTTTTGCTTGTCTTAAGAGTATTTAGCTCACTTTTTTAGATACTATAATGTAGCCTACGAAGTTAAATCATTCTGCACCATTGTTATTCCATTTAAAATAAAAACCACCTTTGAACCCTACCAAACATTTGACAGCTCTTCACCGAATCCGCTATGATAAGGGTACTTGAAATTCCGAGTTTTCATAGCATTTAAAATGTAAGGAGTCAAAAATGAAAATCTATTATTCAAAATATGTCGGTGGGGGCTATCTACTCTTTGCATCGGCTATATTCATTCAAATTTTCTTTCTTCTCTTACATGGATTGATCGACTTTTCTCAACTAAATCTTCTCACTGTGATTCCAACCGTCCTCTTTTTCGCTGCTATCTACGCAACAATTGCAGGCATCAAAAGACTGACTAGCCACAGAGTCTCCTTTGAATTCACCTTTGAAGGTATTGAGGTCTATCCCGGACTCTTCTTCTCAAAAGAAATCTTCATTCCCAAAGAAGAATTGTTGCGAGCATCGTATGTTGAAGTGGACGTCAGCGACCCTGATCATGTCAACAGCAAGGCTTGCTATTTAGATTTTAACCTCAGAGAAGTCACCCAGCTAGAAGATATTTCTAAGTCAAACATCATCATCAATACAAGCACCTTGAAATTGCGTCTCGCCCTTAGCCTCTGTCGATTTAGAGAGGAAGAAAAAGCCGAGTTAGCGACCTATCTAAAAGAAAACTACGGCATTGATTTTTTCTATTAGCATGTAATAAAAAAGCCCTCCATTAGAACTTTAGAATAGCAAGATCTTTCCAAGCACTTGAAGGAAGAGTACAGAAGAACCATTTTATAGCAAAGAAAAAGCCTTGAGTTGTTCTCAAGGCTTTTTTATCTGTTCTTAATTCCCCATTTTTCCTTTGGGTACGAGCAGATAGATAAATAGCAAATTCAATCCAAATACGGCAACAAAGAGCGCTATTTGGGTGGCATCAATCGTTTGTTTCTCAGTCAAATCTTGGATCAGCTTTGTATAATAATAGCCTGGGAAAACCCGTTGTAGCTTGCCAACCAAGTCCATAAATCCTCCACTTGCGCCAAGCGTATCAAAGGGAATAATGGTCATGGCGGCCAAAATAATAACAGGAAAGCCAATGGTATCAATCGTCTTGGCATCTACCCTCACCCCAAGTACAAAGCCAATCACACTAAAGTAGATCCCCATCAAGGATAAGAGGAAAAATTGTACCAACAGGTTAGTCGTCACTGGAAAGTGAAAACCTAGGACAGCAACTACTAGCACTGCTAAAAAGATCAAACTGTTCAGAATCAGTTGTACAATCGATTGATCCCATAAATAGTTCTTGACACTATAGTTTGTAAAGTGGGATTCAAAAGAATAAAAACCGATATCTGAGGCGATTCGCTTACTAAAAGTTGCAAGGCTATTGCCAATGACCCCGATAAATACGGCAATGCCTAATAAAATACTTGGTGAAATCCCTTTTTGAAGCTGATAAAAGAAGATATACCAGCCTATGGGTAAAATAATGGTGAATAATACGAAGCGCTTATTTCGTAAAACTTGTTTTAATTGAATCTTTCTCATGCTTGTTCCCCTCCTTTATTCATCTCTTCTCGGAAATACTGCTCAATAGTTTGACCAGCCTGGTGAATATCCTCAACAGCCTTTGTTGCAGCAATTCGACCCTCTTTTAAAATCAGGACTTTTGTAAAAAAGGCATCAATTTGGTTAAAATCATGGGTCACCACAACAGATGTAAACTCTTGCTGCTCCAGCAATTTCCAAAAATTATCAACTGCTTCCAAGTCCATGCCAGTCGTCGGCTCATCTAAAAAAATCAACTTTGGATGATTCAAAATAGTTAACAACAAGGACAAGCGTCTCTTTTGACCACCAGAAAGACTTCCCACCATCTGCTCTCTTGATTCTCTCAATTCAACCATTTCTAAGAGTCCATTGATATCAGCCTGCTTCTGCTGATTCATCCGGCTTTTTAATTCGACGAATTCAGCAACGGTTAGATCCTCGATGAGCAGATCTCCCTGAGGCATCATCCCAATTTCTCTTTGAAAATCAAGAGAAGTCTTTATCGTTCCCGAATCAGCCTGGAGCTGCCCTGCGATAATGTTAAACAGGGTGCTTTTACCTGCCCCATTATTTCCCAGCAAGGCAATTTTGTCTCCTTCTTCTATCGAAAAAGACACCCCCTTTAATACAGCTTTCTCCTTAAATGATTTTGTAATAGATGCTACCTGAAACATAGGATCCCTCTTTTCTTATTGATCTTGTGTCCATTATACTTCAAGGGGAAAACCTTGGAAGCTCTCTGTCAGAATCGGTCAAAAAATCGTCGTGAACAGTCAAAAAAGAGGCTGGGACAAAAGTCCTAGCCTCTCAATTGTCTTTGGATTGTCGAGCAAGACGCAGTGGTTGAGTGGGCTCTACTACGCTGATTTCATCAGCTTTTATAGCCCTACTCAACTGTGCGGAGGTGGGACGACGAAATCGAATTCTAACGAATGACCGATTTCTGTCCCACTCTCTCTTCCATTATTCCTTCCAAAAGGTCAAGCTCTGAGTAAATCGGTAGTTTGAACTCTTGGTAGACACTGTCGTTTTGGGATATTTTTCCAGTAATTGTTGGATCTTGTACAAGCCAAGACCGCGGCCATCTCCTTTACTTGAGTAGTCCTTTTCAAAAATTCTCGCCAGATCTATTTTTTCAGCTTTTGTACTATTTTCAACTATTAAGGTGAGGGAGTTTTCCTCCTGGAGCATGACAAGAGTCAGCTGTGGGTCATCTGATTCAAGATTCGCTTCAATAGCATTGTCACAAAGAATGGATAAGAAGGTGATGAAATCTAAAACCTCGATGAATAAATCACGAACAGGTTCATCGATCTCGACAGAGATCCCAATCCCTTTATTTTGGGCTTCCAACAATTTTGCAGACAGAACACTTTTTACAGCTGGATTTTCGATGTGACTGAGTTTGGCAATATCAAACTTGCTATCGTAAAATTGTTGGCCACTCTCTCGAAGAACATTCTCATAGACTTCCCTGATCGCATTGAGATCTTCATGCTCAATACTTAACTTGAGACTGGTTAAAATATTCAGGTAATCATGACGAAAGGCACGAATCTCCCCATAGAGCATTTCGACGTGTTGACTATAGGTGGCTAACTCCTGCAGTTGCCTATCTTTTTGCTCTAGAATCTCTTGTTTCAATCGTTCTTTGGACACTGCATTGAAATACAAGAGCATCACAAAAAACAAAATCAAATAAATACTATTTAACTGTTCCCGTAAAGCATCTGCATGCGGAATAATATCCTCAAAAACCACCAGACCTACAACACTGAGCAAATACACAAACATGGAAAGATTCATTGGGAGTAAGAAACGATTAAAATACTGCCGTTGAAACCCTACTTTTAAATCTGTAAAATCTAGTTTTAACAATTTAGTGATTCCTATATAAACAGGAAAGACCAACAATTCAAGTAGAGCATCATACCAGCTGACAGATGCCTCATGAACAAGTACAATCCCGAGCATCGGAAAGACATAAAAGGCTAGGAGGCGCCCAATGAGACTCTCCACGACAACCGGGTAGAGCCCATAAAAAATGTTCAAGAGGTGTCGTATGTTACGATTTCGATAGAAACTATAGGCAATAAATACTAAGAAATAGCCAAAAAAGCCTACCGGTGGCACAAGGGTAAAGACGACTGCAAAGAAGAAAGGGCACAAAAAGAGCCAGCGCCAAGCGAACTCTTGTCTACTGATATGACGATAGATCAGCATGCTGACGAAGAACTTTAGGTAAGACATTAGAATATCTAACAGCAATTCTTTCTCCCTTCTATTTTTTCAAAGCTTCCAGTAAGCCTCTATACTTGGTCCGTGAGATCAAGCAATTGTCCCCATTTTCAAAAAAAGCTTTCTTGGCTTCTTTATCAATCTTCGTAATATTTTGTGGATTCACCACAAAGGAGCGGTGGCACCGATACAAGCGGGGATCTGCTTTTTCGATATCGGCAATACTAGCGTAAAATTCCAAGCGCTCATCCTGAGTGTGTAAAATGACCTTGTGAATAGTTGGAGACGTTTCAACATACAAAATCTTATTAAAGGGAACTTGTACACGCGCCATCGCACTCTCAAATGTAAAAGCATCTTGCGCAATCGTGGTCCCAGCTTGCTCCAAGGTATAATCGATGGCTGAGCTGATTCTCTCTCTGAACTCTTCCTCACCCAGCGTTTTATCGATAAAATCCAAGGCAGCTACTTTGTACTGAAAGGTAATGGGCATGAATTCAGAGTGAGTGGTGACAAAGACAATGGTCGCATGGGGGTCTTTCTTACGAATCTCTTTTGCGATCTCTAGACCCTTTTTCTCCTCACCTTTAATCTCGATATCTAAAAAAAATAGGTGATGGGCGCCTCTCTCTGTGACAGCATCCAGCAACTGGCTTGACTTCCCAAACACTTCTGGCGCTTTGCACTGCAGGGATTTTTGACGGATGAGATCCTGCAAGACCGCTTCGATACGCGATTGTTGGATCCATTCATCTTCTAACACAAAAATCTTCAACAAAGTCCTCACTCCTTCCCCTCTACGAATATGTTCTATTTTACCATAAATGATGCCTACTGAGCCACTCTTTCAAAAGAGACTTGATAGGCCTTCTACCTTTTCTCCTAAACAAAAAACTCTCCCGGAGGAATCCGGAAGAGCTTGCGCAAGGGGAATTTGAAAAATATTTTTTAATATGAAAAAGGTCGATAAAATCTATGCTATGTTCAAACTCTCATTTTACTAACAGCGATATTACGATCAAGTTTTATTGTCAATAGACATGTATGTGGGAAGTTCTCCCCTTGCAACAATGTAGACCTGTGATCTACTCTTACTAGTATACACTAGAATTATTACAAAATCAGTTAATTTGTATTGCAATTTGTTGGCAAATATTCCTCCGCCTGAAAACACCACAAACGCTTGATTCCCAAGCATCTACGCAAGTCCTCTTTAATTAGTATTTATCATTTCTGTTACAAAATTTAAAATAAAAATATTATTCCACAACACATGAAAATTCCAAAGCACGATAAAAAAGGAGGAACGATATTTTCCTCCCTTTGAGCTAGTAAGACACTTCGGCAAGGCACCATGGTGCTTGCCATAACAATAAATGCACCTGATAAATTAACCAAGGGGTTACGACGTGAAAAGGGAGGAACGATATTTTCCTCCCTTTGAGCTAGTAAGATGATTAGGTAGGCCGCAACATAGCGGCTACCGTCCAATGATTCGGTGCTTTAGCACCAATCATTGGTATCAGGTTACATCATCCCACCCATCATGCTTGGATCCATTCCTGGTCCTGCTGGGGCTGCTGGTTCTGGTTTGTTGGCTACGACTGCTTCGGTCGTCAAGATCAGACTCGCTACGGAAGCGGCGTTTTGAAGGGCTGAACGGCTCACTTTAACTGGGTCGATGATTCCTGCATCAATCATATTCACCCATTCACCTGTTGCAGCATTGAAACCTGTTCCGACTTCGGCATTTTTCAAGCGATCAATCACAATAGATCCTTCGTAACCGGCATTGTGGGCAATTTGGCGCACCGGCTCTTCCAAGGCACGAAGAACGATATTGCGTCCGGTCGCTTCATCTCCTTCTAATTCAAGGGCTGCGACTGCAGAGATGACATTGACAAGAGCTGTACCACCTCCGGCAACGATCCCTTCTTCAACGGCTGCGCGAGTCGCATTAAGGGCATCTTCGATACGGAGTTTCATTTCTTTCAATTCTGTTTCTGTTGCAGCACCGACCTTGATTACGGCAACACCACCAGACAATTTAGCCAAACGTTCTTGTAATTTTTCACGGTCAAATTCAGAGGTTGTGGTTTCGATTTGTGACTTGATAACCGCAACACGGTTAGCGATCGCTTCTGGGTTACCAGAACCTTCGACAATGACAGTACTGTCTTTATCGACTGACACTTTAGCTGCTTGACCAAGTGCTTCAATGGTTGCATCTTTCAATTCCAAACCAAGATCGTCTGTAATGACTGTACCACCAGTCAAGATGGCAATGTCTTCTAGCATGGCTTTGCGGCGATCACCAAATCCTGGTGCCTTGACAGCTACGACATTAAAGGTACCGCGGATCTTGTTCAAGACAAGTGTTGGAAGAGCTTCGCCATCGACATCATCTGCGATGATCAAGAGTGGACGGTTGCTTTGAAGAATGCTTTCCAACAATGGCAAGATTTCTTGGATATTTGAAATCTTCTTATCAGTGATCAAAATGTATGGATTTTCAAGGTCTGCCACCATTTTTTCATTATCTGTGACCATGTATTGTGAGAGGTAACCACGGTCAAACTGCATACCTTCAACGACTTCCAGTTCTGTTTCCATTCCACGAGACTCTTCAATCGTGATGACCCCATCTTTACCAACTTTTTCCATGGCTTCAGAGATGTACTCACCGACTTTTTCAGAACGAGAAGACACAGCAGCTACTTGAGCAATGGCTTCCTTGCTTGATACTGGGATCGCATTGTTTTTCAAAGATTCTACTGCTGTTGCAACAGCGGTCTCGATCCCACGGCGGATGCCAATTGGGTTAGCACCTGCAGTGACGTTTTTGATCCCTTCACGGACGATGGCCTGAGTCAAGACCGTTGCGGTTGTTGTACCGTCACCTGCGATATCATTGGTCTTAGAAGCCACTTCTGACACCAATTTGGCACCCATATTTTCAAAATGGTCTTCCAATTCGATTTCTTTTGCGATGGTCACCCCATCATTTGTGATCAAAGGTGAACCAAATGATTTTTCAAGAACCACATTGCGACCTTTAGGGCCCAACGTAACTTTCACTGTATCTGCTAAGACATCGACACCACGGACCATTGCAGAACGTGCATCAGATGAAAATTTAATATCTTTTGCCATTTCTCTTACCTCTTTCCTCTCTTACTCTACAATTGCAAGAATGTTTGCTGTTCCAACGATGGTGTAGGTTTCTTCCCCATCTTTCACTTCAATTCCTGCATGGCTTTCAACCAAAACATGGTCTCCTGCTTTTACAGCTGGAGCGATGAGTTCACCACTTAGGGTACGCACACCTTCACCAACGGCCACTACTTCAGCTGTTTTTGTATCAGCCTTGCTCGCACTTGCGAGGACAAAACCTCCAACAGTCTGTTCTTTTTCTTCGACTTTTAAGACCACACGGTCTCCTAATGGTTTTAACATGTTCATTCCTCCATACGTGTTTTTAGCACTCTCTATACGTAAGTGCTAACTTATGTTTCTATTGTATCACTTGGTCAGAAATAGTCAAGAAAAAAACACCTCAAAAATAGATGAGATGTTTCTAAAATATCAATTTAAAATTGTCAATTTTTGATTGAAATCGTCGATCACTTTTTGAAGATTGATCCGCCCGCGGTAGATGCCATATCCAAAAACAATCATGCCTAAAATTCCAACCAAGGCTAGTAAAATCCCGAGGATCAAGAGTGGGAGGAAACTTTTGTGAAAGAGATAGATCAATACCACACCAATACTGGCAATGATAAAGAGTAAGCTGAACCAACGACCAAGGTTTTCAAGCATGTGGCGTTGGTACTTGATTTCTGTTTCATATCCATTGACAAGTTCTTGTTTTGTAACCATGGGATTCCTCCTGATAAAAATTGAGAATGAAGTGCAAGTAAAGGAGGTCCATTCACTTCATTCTCAAAAACTCCTACTAGCAAATTCGTTTTTTTACCTTAGTATTTAAGATGTGGGTCAAAGATACCAAGGGCAACACCGATCAAAGCAACTACAACGAGAAGTAACATAACTTTGTTTGGTGAAATTTTTTTCTTAGACATCAACCACCAGCAAAGAGTGATGAAGGCTGCTGTCAAGAGACCTGGATAAACACCATCGATCTTTTCTTGGATGTTCAAGAAGACTTTTCCTTCAGAATTCTTGAATTGAAGGGCTGTTGTAACAGATACCCAAGTAGCTGCTACGGCACCGATAACCATACCACCGACGACGCTGATCGCTTTACGAAGAGCTTGTCCTTTTGGTCCTACAAGGAATTCAACGGCTTTATCCCCTAATTGGTAACCTTTGAAGAAGGCAAAGCGCATACCAAAGTAGACTAAGAGGTTCCATACGACGATGTAGAAGAGGGCACCAGCGACGTTACCACCTTTAGAAAGTCCAAGGGCAATCCCCAAGAGAACTGGGATCAAGGTACCAACAACCAATGAGTCACCAATACCAGCGATTGGTCCCATCAAACCGGCACGCATACCGTTGATGGTTTCGCCATCCACTGCATCTCCGTTTGCACGCGCTTCTTCCAAACCAGCTGTGATCCCTACAACAAGAGATCCAAGTTGTGGTTCAGTGTTGAAGAAGGCCGTATAGGTTTGCATAGCATCCTTTTGTTCTTCTTTTGTGTCATACATTTCTTCTACGATTGGAAGCATAGAAGTCAAGTACCCGAAGGTTTGCATATGTTCTTGAGAGAAACAAGTCAAATGACCATAATACCAATGATGGAATGCTTTTGCTAATGTTTTCTTTGAAATTTTCTTTCTATCAGCCATTTTAAATATCCTCCTCATCATCGTCTAGGTCCACCACTCCGGCTGGAGCAGCTTTCATCGATTTGATCACTTCAAGTTCATAGTAGATTACTGCAAAGATTAATGAAACAACAGCACTGGATACCAAGTTCAATCCGAGAGATTTTGCCAAGGTAAATCCAACAAAGAATGGAATGAAGTCAGTTGCTTCTGTAACAATTTGTTTCAACAAGATGGCAATACCGACACATGGGAGAAGAGCACCGACTGTAAAGAGGGCTTTCATCCAGTAACCATCCATAGGAAGGTATTGTTTCATCAAATCAACCATGTTTTCACCGTATTTGGTGATAATCATTGTTGGAAGGAAAGAGAAGAGGAAGTGAGAGATCCAAGGGTAAACCCAGTCAACTGCGTAGAGTTTTTTGAAGTTTCCTTCTTCAACGGCTTTCCAACCAATGTGTTGCCATACCAAGTTCATAGTAGCGGTACCGTAGAAAAGAACTGTACCGATTGTCCCAACGGCTGCACCGATTGGAGCTGCAGCTGCGGCGATTCCTGCTTCATCTGTGATGTTATTGGCATGCACAAACAAGATAGCAAGAGGAACACCAATGTAAGAGATGGCACGCACATCGGCAGATACGGTACCACCAGGTGTTACCAAGGCGATATAAACGACTTGAAGGGCAACCCCGACCATAATACCAGTTGTCACATCTCCAAGAATTAAACCTGAAATCAACCCACCGATCAAAGGACGACCGAGTGTATAGTTCCCGATACTGGAACCCCCCATACCAGGCATTGAAGACAAGCTGGCGAAAATACCAAGCAAGATTGCTTGAATCCATGAAATTGTCATAACAAACGCTCCTTTTGTTTGTAAATATATTTACCTAACAGATAGGACTGTTAGTTTTAAAAACCAAATTTTGATTTGAAATCATCCCAATACCCGATGGAAACATCTGGCAACAATTGGAATTTCACCTTGTAGCCTGCTGCTTGAATGGCTTGGAAGGCTTCTGCTTCTTCCTGAGTGATGGATTGGTTATTTCCCAATTTCACAGCTCCAGGACGATCATTTGCAGGGCCAACAATGATTTCTTTAACATCACCTGGGACAAACCCTTGGTCGACCAAAATTTCCTTCATATCGATTGGATTTTTGGTGATCAAGAAGTAACGACTATCTGATTCTGTTACTTTTGCTGATTTTTCCTTAAAGGCTTCCTTTGTCCATACAAAGGTTTTCTTGTCTGATGCGCCTTTGTAAGCTTGGATCAAAACCTTGTTTGATGCTGCTGCATCGTTTACGGCAATCAAACCATCACATGGTTTTTCCTTTGCCCAGCGTGTGACTGTCTGACCGTGAATCATGCGGTCATCAATCCGTACAAATGTTACTACCATAAGGTACCTCCCTATTAAATATCGTCATCATCTTCTTCAGCACCAGTGGCTGAAACTTCAAAAGGCTGTAGTGCAGATCGTGCTTCTGATAAGATGGTGGCTGACAATTCGTCTCCATCCAACACATCCTTCATCACAACTGCCGTCAAGGCCATGGTGAGGTTCATCCCACCAAGGATCAAGGCTCCATCGAGCTTTCCAGCTTCTTCTAGAACCGTGGCTGCAGTGGTTAATGGACTACCACCTACGATATCTGCCAAGACCAAAACAGAATCATCAGCTGTCAATCCTGAAATGCTCTCTCTGAAATCAACTGCGAAGTCATCGACCGATTTTCCTTCTTTGAGTCCAACTGCGATGACCTGATCCAACTTGTCACCAGCAAACATGGCTAGTGATGTTTTTAGACCTTCTGCCAGTCCACCATGACTGACCAAAATGAGGTATTTCATTTTGCTACGCCTCCTTTATTTGACTCTATTGTAGACTATTTGAAAGCGCTTTTACATTGTCAAATGTCACATTCCCAATATGACATTTAGCAATAAAAAAATGACATCTGTCACTTGACAAAATGCCATCTTATTTTACTCTAAACTCCTACCTGTAGACTACTTTCAATCTCCCTCTGAATTTGAGGCAAGCGGTTCTCAACATCTTGATCGCGCAAGGCATTGCCAATCAAGTAATCTAACTTTTCTAACAGCTCTTTTGAGACATTTTTCGGGCTACTTTCAACAGCTTGTTCCATGATGCGGTTCAAGGTCTGATTGGTCAAGGAATCCGTCCCAAAATCATCTACCTGCAGGAGGTCTTTACTAGAGCGACTCTTGACGACCTGTGGCATGACGGAGATCCCTTGGGATTGGGCAAAGAGGGTTTGTTGAATGTCTGGATCCTCTGTCAAAACTTGCATCAGTTCCCAAGCCAACTTGGAATGAGAACTTCGAGCTGACATAGCAAAAGAAGTCGTTGTGACCAAGGTTGCCTTGGTCGTTTTTGACTTAGCAGGCATCGGGATACAGGTCCAGGTGAAGTTTGAATATTTAGAAACGTGGTAAGGATAAGGTTTATAGGTCCGATATTGGGCCAAGGTCATGGGATAGAAGGCGACTTTCCCCTGGTCAAAATCTTTAGAGCTCACCTTGTAATTTTTATTTAGATCTTCCAATTTTTGCAGAAAAGTCAAAGATTCTTTGACTTCTGGAGCTGTCAGCTTGAGCATGCCTCCTTGGAAGAGATGACCTCCATTTGCCGCCAAGGCTTCTTTCCAGGTGTATTCTGTACTCCCAAATTGGTCCAATTGCCCATCCCCATTGGTATCTTTGGTTAGTTTCTTGCAAATCGTATAGAACTCTTCAAGGGTCCAGCCTTCTTTGGGAACCGCGATACCTTCTTTATCCAAGAGATCTTTATTGACACACATCAAAATCGGATTGCTTTCATAAGGTAAGGCATAGGTTTGCCCCTGATAGACACCGGATTCAAAGGCAACGGGATAAAAGGCAGCTTGATCTTTTCGATCCATATAGCCGTTTAACTTTTCTAATACGCCTCGCGCTGCTAATAAGGAAAGATCTTGCTCAGAGACCATAAACACATCTGGCGTCTTTCCTGAGACAATCTTTTCGGAAAGCCAGTCAGAATAATCCGACTGAGGAATCCCATTTTCATACTCTACACGAACGTGGGGATGGGATTTTTCAAATTTTTGAATCGCACGATCCAAGGCATGGGAACGTTGACTGGTCGGCACATCCCAGCTAGAACCTGCATAAACGCCGATATGGAGGACGGTCGGTTGCTGTTTCCACCAATAAAAACCCGCGCTCGCACAGAGCACAACAAGGAGGCCGATCCCCCAACAAAGATGCTTTCGCTTCAATTTCATTCTGTATTTCCTTTAGAAAAATCACGTCTCGTCACTCCTGTTTGGACTGACCAGATCGCTAATTGCGTTCGATCTCGTAGGTTTAATTTCGCCAAAATTGTTGATAAGTAATTGCGCACGGTTCCTTCTGATAAGAAAAGTTTAGCCGCAATTTCTTTATTAGACTCCCCATAGCCGACTTCTTGGATAATGCGCCATTCCGTCGTGCTCAAATCCTTGACATTGTCCTCATCCACAGCAATAGAGAAGTTGGTCTTGGCCATTTGTGAGAAAATTTGAAAGACTTTACTAGCGATATTCGGGTTGATCATGGCTCCGCCTTGATACACCACCTTAATCGCTTCATAGAGTTCCTCTGTCGAGGCTCCCTTTAAAAGATAACCTGAAGCACCATACTTGAGTGCACTATAGATAAATTCATCATCATCAAAGGTCGTTAAAATAATAATTTTGATATCCGGATAGTGCTCTTTGACTTCTTTTGTCGCCAAGACCCCATCCATGCCTGGCATCCGAATATCCATTAAGATCAGGTCAGGATGTGTCTGTGGAATGCTCGACAAGACGTGATTCCCATCTTCCACTGTGGCCACCACTTCAATATCGGGGTGGGCTGACAAAATAATTTTCAGAGATTCTCGAATCAAGGCCTGGTCATCTGCTACCATTACTTTTATCACCATCTCTATCTCCCTTCTTTATATTTCGGTAAACTGACGCGCGTGAAAAATCCATCGCGACTTTCAAATTGAAGCTGTCCTCCTAGGATGGAAATACGCTCCATCATCTGCTTGAGCCCATAGCCATAGGTCAAGGTTTCAAATCCAACCCCATTGTCCTGCAACTCAATCAGGTAATTTTCTTTATCCTCAAAAAAATGAAGGCTCATCTGACTGGCATGACCGTGGCGAACCGCATTGGTCATAGACTCTTGGATCACACGAAAGATCGTATCTTCAATCATGACGTCCATATCGACATCGACCCATTCATAGCGTAAATCAACCTGCAAGTTGGAGAGCGTCTGGTACTCGCGGATCATCTTTTCTAAAGCATCTTTGAGGGTTCGTCCCTCAAGGGCACCTGGACGGAGGCGGTTGAGAGAGCCTCTCACATCCTGGATTCCTTCACGAACCACTTCTGAAACACTTTTCACCTGCTCTTTTGCCCGATTGGGATCGATATCAATCAAGACTCCGACAGCATCTAAACCTGCTGAGATCCCTGTTAGCGCGTGTCCCAAGGTATCGTGAATTTCCCGAGCAATCCGCTTGCGCTCCCGATCCTCTGCAATCTTCTCAGACAAGGCCATATAGTTGTTCAACTCCGTATTGACCTTCGAAACCATGGCCAACTCTTCTTCTACTTCGTGGTTTTCCGCAAGAACATTCATAATATAGAACAAAAGCGAAATAATGAAGAGCACCATATTCAAGGCATAGAGGGAATTCTTCAAGAAAAAGGCCAGAATCCGAATGGAGGCAGGATAAAAATGAATATAGACATCCAGAGAAGGAATCGGAAAGAAAAGCGAAAAGACGTCTGAATTGGTCACAAGAAGCATCAAGAAACTTACTAGGATAAAAGCAAACCAATACTTGCGGTCTCGCTTGGTATTCAACTCTTTGGAACCATAGAAGATATCCGCAAAAACCAAGAGAATGAGCCCGTTATAAGCTACATTTTGGACCCACATCAAGAGCAACATCAGGAGGATCTCCAGAATGTTCCACTTATCAAAAATGGACCATCGACTCGTTTGAGACCGATAACGACTCATGGAAATCAAGGCAATCCCAGCAAATAAGAGTGCAGACAACCAAAAAGTTGTAGAGGGCGCAAAAGGAATGCGCTCTAAGCGTTCTACTAATAGGGAAGCTTGTCGTTGAGCAATGATATAATTGGTTGCTTGAAGATAGATGATACTGTTGAGCATCACAGCGATAAAATTCACGACCATCAGAATGGCCAAACTGTATCTCACACCTCTAAATTTTCTCATTACTGCCACCCATTCACATCAAATTGATCGATGTTTTCCTTTGTCATCATCTGAACCGGAATGGTTATTTCTTTTTGGTAGCTCTTCCCATCAGCCATATCTTGGATGACCTCCATCACGCGGTCTCCCATCTTCAACGGAGACTGGGCAACGGTTCCTACGACATCATCTGTCGAGTGTAGCAAGGCTTTCATATCTGGTGAGCCATCAATCCCATAGATCGCAATGGGATGGGTGATTCCTTGCTCCTTGATCGCCGCTAAAGCTCCTATAGCCGAGCGGTCATTCAAGGAGACTAGAGTATCGACATTCCCCCCTGACTGCAAGAACTTACGGACAGCTGGCATGGCGATCTCCGTCTGCCCCTTGGTTTCTAGTTCCGAGATGATCTGATAAGACCCATGTCCTTTGATGGTATCCTTAAATCCCTGAATCCGCGTATCTGCCGAAACAGTCCCTTTGTGCTCCAAGAGAAGGATCCGAGCATTTGAAGAGCGTTTCATCAACTCTTTCGCAATCAAGACTCCTGCTTGGTAGTTGTCGGAGACAATGCTGGCATCCGGCTTAAAATGCTTGAGCTGGGTATCAACTGCAATGATCTTAATTCCTTGTTTTCTAGCTTTTTTAAGAGCCCTTAAAATCGGCTGACTATCCCCTTTGACCGGATTAATCACAATCACATTTACTTTTTGAGCGCAAAAATCATCGATCTGCTGGCTCTGCCTTTTTTCATCCAATTCCGGATCTCGAACAGATACAAGAGCCCCTCTCTCATCGGCAATCCGACTAATTTCCGAATGAATACTTTTATAGAACTCATTGTTCATGGTCATATAGGTGACACCAATCTTGGTCTGATCCTTGATGCTACTGGTTTGACAAACGGCATAGATCCACAAGAGGAGGCAGGCCACTGGAATCACCAGTAGAACCCGTTTTATCAGCCATTTTAACAGTTCTTTTCTTTCTTCTTTCCTCTTCAAACTCCGTTCCTTTTCTGAAAATTTTGAATATATATTACTTTATTTTACTACTTTTTCAAGAAAAGTGCTGGCTTTTATTGTACAGATGCATATTTTTGATTTATTTTTAAAAGAGTCGTTCCCGAATAAAATCCCTAGCAAGTATCAAAAAAGCTGGTCTATAAACGAACCAGCTTTCTTTTTTGATCCTAAAAGGGAAGATCTTCCTCTTCTAAGATGATATCGGCTAAATCTCCCGTTCCACCATTTTCACGCATCGCTCGCTGAGCGCGGCTCTCTAGCAACTGAAAACTTTGGCAGAGGACCTCTGTCACATACTGCATGACGCCATTTTTCTCGTAGCGGCGCGTCCGAATCTCTCCATCCAAAGAGATCAGGCTCCCTTTGCTAGCATAACTAGCCATGGTTTCAGCCAATTTCCCCCAGACAACGACATTGACAAAATCAGTCTCTCGCTCCCCGTTTTGGTCCTTGTAGCGACGATTGACCGCAACGGTCACTCGGGCAACGGATTTGTCTGTGCTGGTTTTATGCAATTCTGGGGCCGCTACTAGGCGACCGATTAAAATAACTTTATTATACATCATTTACCTCCTATCTATTTATTCGAAAAAATTTCAAAAAATGGAGGTGACAAACCAAAATCAAAAAAATCTAGGATCCAAAACATCCTAGATTCTTCTCTTTATTCGTGCCAGTGACGAGCAGGATCAAAAGGTGTCCCTGCTACTTCTGCGTCATCCAATTCAATAATGCCTCGTTTTTGAGGAGCATTTGGCAAGTGCAATTCGCGCGGACTGCACATCATCCCATAGCTTTTTTCTCCACGAAGGGCCCCTGGGAAAATCAAGCTACCATCCGGCATCATGGCACCTGGAAGAGCGACAATGGTCTTGAGACCCACTCGCGCATTTGGAGCTCCAGCTACGATCTGAACCGTCTTATCTGGTCCAACTGCTACTTGGCAGATATTCAAGTGGTCACTATCTGGATGGGCTACCATTTCAAGGATTTCTCCCACCACAAATTTTGGTTCCCGATCATTGACCAAACGTTCTGCGAAGCCTTCTCTTTCCAATTCTTGATTCAAACGAGCTACTTGCTCATCTGTCAAAAAGACTTGGCCCTTGCCTTCGATGGCGAAGAAAGATGAGGCATCAAAAATATTCCAGGCAACGGTTTCTTGCTTGTCCTCACGGTAAACGCGAGCCACTTTTCCTTTTCTCTCCACCGCGAGCTTTGCTTCTCCACTATTTTTCAAGGTCAGCATCAAGACATCGCCGACTTGTTCTTTGTTGTATGTTACAATCATGTTTTTCTCCTATTTTAATCCTGCTAAGAATGCTGTAAGCTGCGCCTTGGTTTTTCGATCCCGATTGACAAACCGACCGATTTCCTTATCCTTTTCCAGAACCACCAAACTTGGGATCCCATAAACATCCCAGACTTTCGCCAGATCCATATAGGCATCTCGGTCAATCAAGATAAAGGTAAATTCGGGATTTTCAGCTTCAATCTCCGGCAAAAAAGGCTTGAGGTAACGACAATCCCCACACCAATCTGCTGAAAAGACAAACACTTTCTTGCCATCTTGCTCTACATAAGAAGCAATTTCTTCTAGAGAATTTGGTGTAATCATAGTTTTTCCTCTTCATAATGCAAGAGACCGTCCTCATAGACAAAGCGGTAATGGCGCTCATCTTCAAAAATGACGCCTCCTACTAAGCGTTCTTCACTAGACTCGTAGAGTTCCACATACAGGGTCGCAATCGTCCCCATGGCTTCCATTTGCTCCCGTACTTCTGCTACCAACTCTTCTTGGGTACGGAGACGCTTTTGATCTTTGGCGATTTTATAAACACCGGCCGCAAGAGCTCCTGCACTTGCTACAGCCAGACTAGACAAAATAATTTTTTTAGCTTTCATAGTGCCTATTGTAACACAAAATAAGCAGAGGGACAACGGTCTAGGCTGGATCTCTCCCTCTGCTTTTTGAGATTGATTTCCATAATAACGCTACCATCCTTGTAGAAAAAGTGTTAAAATAGCATCAGAAAGAAGGTAACCTATGACTGATTTATTTTCTAAAATCAAAGAAGTAACTGAAATCCCTGCTATCTCAGGTCATGAAGCTCCTGTACGGGATTATTTGCGCCAACAATTGACCCCTCATGTGGACGAAATCGTGACAGATGGTCTCGGTGGGATCTTTGGGGTCAAACATTCAACAGCTGCCGATGCACCTCGTATCTTAGTAGCTGCTCACATGGACGAAGTTGGTTTTATGATCAGCGAAATCAAAGCTGACGGAACTTTCCGTGTTGTCCCAATCGGAGGTTGGAATCCGATGGTCGTCAGCAGCCAACGCTTCAAACTCTTTACACGTGACGGACGTGAATACCCTGCTATTTCAGGATCTGTTCCTCCTCATTTGACACGTGGAACAGGTGGACCAACCGTACCTGCCATTAGTGACATCGTCTTTGATGCAGGCTTTAGCTCTAAAGCCGAAGCTGAAAGCTATGGGGTTCGTCCTGGAGATACCTTGGTCCCAGATAGCTCTGCGATTCTCACTGCTAATGGTAAAAACGTCATCTCCAAAGCATGGGATAACCGCTACGGCGTCTTGATGGTCAGCGAATTGGCTAAGAGCCTTTCTGGACAAGCCTTAAACAACGAACTCTATGTAGGGGCCAACGTTCAAGAAGAAGTGGGACTTCGTGGAGCTCACACTTCAACCACTAAATTTGATCCTGAAATCTTCCTTGCTGTAGACTGTTCGCCAGCAGCTGATGTCTTTGGAGACCAAGGTGCGATTGGGGAAGGAACACTGCTTCGCTTCTACGATCCAGGTCACATCATGCTACCAAATATGAAAGATTTCTTGCTCACTACTGCTGAAGAAGCGGGCATCAAATTCCAATACTATTGTGCCAAAGGTGGTACCGATGCAGGTGCAGCACACTTGAAGAATGGCGGAGTCCCATCAACAACCATTGGTGTCTGTGCACGTTACATCCACTCTCACCAAACCCTCTATGCCATGGATGATTTCTTGCAAGCACAAGCCTTCTTGCAAGCATTGGTTAAGAAATTGGATCGTTCTACAGTTGATTTGATCAAACACTATTAAACAACATCTATCACGAAGCCCCGTAAGGGGCTTTTTTAGGGGGAAAACAAGGTTCTCTTTGAAACTTTCCAGCGTGAGTCACCATTAAACCCTTTGGCATCCACACTCCCCTTAGGAAAGTATCTTAGAATATTTTATCTTCCATCTGTTTTCTGATATAATATGAAAGAATGAAATGGTAGGGAACGGAACACTCATCCTTGGATTTGTGAGGCAGACCCTTCCCTTATATACAGGAGTTTTACATGAAAAAACAAGCTTTTAGTTCTGAAAAGTATTTGAACTTGCAACGTGACCACATTATTGAGCGGATCAACCAATTCGATGGCAAGCTCTACCTTGAATTTGGTGGTAAGATGTTAGAAGACTTCCACGCTGCTCGTGTCCTCCCTGGATACGAACCAGACAATAAGATCAAGTTGCTCCAAGAATTGCGCGACCAGGTGGAAATTGTCATTGCCATCAACGCCAACAACATTGAGCACTCAAAAGCCCGTGGGGATCTAGGAATTTCTTATGACCAAGAAGTGCTACGCTTGATCGACAAATTCAATGAATTGGGGATCTTTGTAGGCTCTGTCGTCATCACCCAATATGCTGGACAAGCTGCAGCAGATGCCTTTCGCAAACAACTGGACAAGAGCGGGATCGCCTCTTATCTCCACTATCCGATCAAGGGCTATCCGACCGATATGGACCACATCATCTCTCCTGAAGGGATGGGGAAAAATGACTACATCAAGACTAGCCGCAATTTGGTCGTTGTGACAGCTCCTGGACCTGGTTCTGGTAAGCTGGCAACTTGTATGTCCAATATGTACCATGACCAATTAAATGGGATCAAATCAGGTTATGCCAAGTTTGAAACCTTCCCAGTATGGAATCTTCCTTTGCACCACCCAGTCAACTTGGCTTATGAAGCAGCGACTGCAGATCTAGACGATGTCAATATGATCGATCCCTTCCACCTCCAAACCTACGGAGAAACAACGGTCAATTACAACCGCGATATCGAAATCTTCCCTGTCTTGAAGCGCATGTTGGAACGCATCTTAGGAACCTCTCCTTACGCTTCTCCAACAGACATGGGCGTCAACATGGTTGGCTTTGCCATTGTGGACAATGACGCTGCGATTGAAGCTTCCCAACAAGAAATCATCCGTCGCTATTACCAAACCATCTTGGATGTCAAAGCTGAACGCGTCGGTGAAGGAGCTGTCAAGAAGATTGAGCTCTTGATGAATGATTTGGGCATTACTCCAAATGACCGGAAAGTGACTGTTCTTGCTCGTCAGAAAGAAGAAGAAACAGGGGAGCCAGCCTTGGCCCTTGAATTGCCAAACGGCGAGATGGTAACCGGAAAAACCTCCGATCTCTTTGGCCCAACCGCAGCCCTCTTAATCAATGCGATCAAGAAATTGGCGCATATTGATAAAGAAACCAAATTAATCGAGCCAGAATACGTCCAACCTATCCAAGGCTTGAAGATCAATCATTTGGGTAGCCGCAATCCTCGTCTTCACTCGAACGAAATCCTCATTGCCCTGGCCATTACAGCTATGACCAATGAAGACGCTAAGCTTGCTATGCAAGAATTAGGCAAGTTGAAAGGCAGTGAAGCCCACTCAACCGTGATGCTGACAGACGAAGACAAGAATGTCCTTCGCAAGCTCGGTATCAACGTCACTATGGACCCTGTCTACCAATACGATCGCTTGTATCGTAAATAAACTCAGACAAACAAAAACAATCCCTCGAATTGAACTGCACCCCAAAAGTTAGACAGAAAAAATCTAACTTTTGGGGTGTTTTATAATGAAATTAACTTATGAAGATAAAGTTCAGGTCTATGAACTTAGAAAACAAGGGAGAAGCTTCAAAGAGCTT